>JAYTBU010000034.1:0-3913 GCA_043736875.1 bacterium | reverse complement strand
GCGGGCACATCTGGAAGCCAACATATATCTGTGAACTTAAAATAGATGGACTAAAAATTATTTTAACTTATGAAAACGGTGAGCTTGCCACTGCTGCGACGCGCGGCGATGGTTCCGTCGGCGAGGATATAACGCATAATGTGAGGACTATAAAGTCGGTACCACTCACGCTAAAAGAAAAAATAAATATAACAATAGTGGGTGAATGTTGGATAAAACAATCTGATTTAAAGAAAATAAATACAGAGCAAGAAAAAAATAATTTACAAATCTATGCAAATACTAGAAACTTGGCAGCCGGCACATTGAGACAGTTAGATAGCAGCATAGCAGCAAAGAGAAATTTACAAATATTTGCATATGATATAGAAGTAAATGTATCAGATACATTTTTACAAGAAAAATTAAAAACACAAAATGATGAACTTGAGTATTTAAAATACTTAGGCTTTATGGTAAATGAAGAGACAAAGCTTTGTAATAATTTAGAAGAGGTGCAGCAGAGATATGATTATCTTGTAAAAAATAAAAATAAAATAACAGGCGAATATGGAGTGGATGGTATGGTTATAAAAATAAATGAGAGAGACGTCTGGGAGAGTCTGGGGTACACAGCAAAGAGTCCGCGTGGGGGAGTGGCATACAAGTTCCCTGCTCAGCAAGTGACAACAGAGTTAATCTCTGTAACTTTTCAGGTGGGGAGAACAGGGGCGATAACCCCTGTAGCTAATTTAAGACCGGTATTACTTGCAGGCTCTACAGTATCTAGGGCGACACTACACAATGCCGACGAGATAGAGAGGCTGGGTATTATGCTGGGGGACACGGTATGTTTGCAAAAAGCAGGAGACGTGATACCAGAAATATATGATATAGTTAAAAATCTTAGACCTAAAAATGCAAAAGAAATAATTTATCCAGAGTATTGCCCATCTTGTAAAAGTGTTTTAGCAAAAAGATTAGCTGGTAAAAATATCAGCGTTGATTTTTACTGTGAAAGTGATATTTGTCCAGAAAAAATAACAGGAAATATTATACATTTTACTTCTAAAAAAGCTATGAACATAGAAGATTTGGGCGAAAAGACAGTTAGAGATTTTATTTCTCTTGAACTCATAACTGATTATGCAAGTGTGTATAAATTAAAAATAGGTGACATAGAAAATCTTTTTGGTTATGGAAAAAAGAGCGCTGAAAATATAATAAGTAGTATAGAGAAAAGCAAAAAAGTAAAATTAAATAATTTTATATATGCTCTTGGTATACTTAATATCGGTGAAGTTGGAGCAAAAGATTTGGCTAAAAATTTTAAGACTTTGGAAAAGATAAGATCTCTAAAAATAGAGGAAATATTAGAAATAAATAATTTTGGTCCAGCAGGAGCAGAGAGTGTGGTTGAATATTTTGCAGATGAAAAAAATAAAAAAGTTTTAGATGAGCTACTTAAATATATAGAAATACAAAAAGAAGAAAATTTTGTAAAAAATAAAAATAACAATATTTTAAATAAAACTTTTGTCATAACGGGAACACTTTCAAAGTCTCGTGATTATTACAAAGAATTAATAGAAAATAATGGAGGTAAAGTATCAGGATCAGTGTCATCTAAAACTGATTTTCTTCTGGCAGGTGAAAATGCTGGATCAAAATTATCTGATGCTAATAGTTTAGGTGTAATAGTTTTAGGTGAAGAAGACTTTATTCTGTTTGCTTTTTAGGTGTTTTTATGTTATCATATAATGATAAATATGGTCTCATCGTCTAACGGTTAGGACGGCTCCCTTTCACGGAGCAAATCGGAGTTCGATTCTCCGTGAGATCACAGATTAAAATCTTTATAGATTTAAAATAAAAATATTTTATGAAAAAAATAGCACTAGTATTTCCTCATCAATTATTCGAAGAAAACAAGTGTTTAGAAAATATAGATAAAAAAACAGATGAGGTTTTTCTTGTAGAAGATTATTTGTATTTTAGGCAATACAAATTTCATAAACAAAAAATAGTATTACACAGAGCAAGTATGCAGCTCTATAAAAATAAGATAGAAAATCTAGGTTTTAAAGTTAAGTATATTGAATCGGACAAACTTTTAAATCGAGAAAGTTTGTGGGATATTCTAAAAATAGAAAAAGTTACAAGTATTACTTTTTATGAACTTGTAGATTTTTGGCTTGAAAAAGATTTGGATAATTTTGTTAATGAAAATAATATTAAAATAGAAGTTTTGGAAACTCCAATGTTTTTAAATTCCAAAAATATAAATAATGATTTTTTTCACAAAAAAGATGGAAGTATAAAAAAACCATTTATGAAAACTTTTTATGAATGGCAAAGAAATAGATTTAATATTTTAATGATTGATAAAAATACACCTCTCGGCGGTAAATATAGTTTTGATATTGAGAATAGAAAAAAACTCCCCAAAGAATTTACTGAGCCAGAAAAATATTTTTTTAAAAGTCTTTTGTGGGATCAGTATGTAAGTGAGGCAAAAAACTATGTAGATAAAAATTTTGATGAAAACTATGGCAACGTGACTGATTTTAATTATGGTATAAGCTCAGAAGATTCTAAATATGTTTTAAGAAAATTTTTAGAAGAAAGGTTAGAAAATTTTGGCATATACGAAGACTCTGTATCTAATAATTTTAACACTATAAACCATTCAATACTGACTCCCTATTTGAATATCGGACTAATCACTCCAGGATACGTGGTTAAAGAAACTTTAAAATATATAGAAAAATATCCCAATAAAATACCACTAAATAGCTTAGAAGGTTTTTTAAGACAGATTATTGGCTGGAGAGAATTTATGCGAGCGATGTATGAACTAAACGGAATAAAAATGCGAACTAAAAACTTTTTTAAGCATGATAAAAAGTTGGATGAGGGATTTTGGTCTGCAAATACAGGTAATTTGATTATAGATACAACAATCAAAAAAACTTTAAACTCTGCCTATAATCATCACATAGAGCGCTTAATGATTCTCGGTAACTTTATGCTTTTAAAAGAGATAGATCCAGACGATGTGTACAGATGGTTTATGGAGTTATATATAGATTCTTATGACTGGGTTATGGTTCCAAATGTATATGGTATGTCACAATTTGCTGACGGAGGAATATTTGCAACTAAACCATATATTTGTGCATCTTCATATATTTTAAAAATGAGTAATTACAAAAAAGATGGTATATGGGATAAGGAATTTGATGAATTATTTTGGAACTTTTTAAGAAAACATAGAGATTTTTTCTCTAAAAATATTCGTTTTAAAATGCTTTTAAGTAGATTAAAATAGTTTTTATGTTATAATATACAAATGAAAAAGATGTACGTATTTTCGCTCGGTAACCCAGCTGACATAGAGAAAAATAAATATAAATATACAAGGCACAATGCTGCGAGGCTAGTGTGTGACGCTTTTAATTTTGATAAGGAAAATGTTGACGGATTTAATTTTATATATGTGGTGCCAGACTGCTATATGAATGAGAGTGGCAAATTTATCCTAGATTATATAAAGTATAAAAATATAAATACAGATCAAGTTGTCATAGCATATGATGATATAGATCTGAGTGTGGGCGAAATAAAGCTCTCATATGCTAGAAATAGTGGTGGTCACAACGGAGTAGAAAGCGTAATACAGAAACTAAATACAAAAGATTTTTATAGGATAAGGATTGGCATAGGATCAAAACCTATAAAAGAAATGTTACTTCAGGATTATGTGCTGTCAAAATTAAAAGAGGAAGAAATAGAATTATTTACTTTTAAAAATAAAAATAAAATAGAAGAGGGTGGCATAGATTTAGAAAAAAAGTTTGAGGATAAGCTGGATGATATAAAAATGTTGATAAAGTAAGTAAAATAAAAACAAACTAAGAGCGCGCCCTTCGGG
>JAYTBU010000033.1:0-11579 GCA_043736875.1 bacterium | reverse complement strand
CAATGTCCAGCGTGTAAAGCTTTTGAGGGTATAGTATCACCAGTTGTGACTGATCCTAATTATACAGATAAAGTCAACTTTATATTTAAATACTTCCCGCTAACACAAATACATCAAAACGCTATGCTTGCAGCTCTGTCAGCACAAGCAGCAGCAAAGCAAGGAAAATTCTGGGAAATGAAGAAAAAACTTTATGATAATCAAGATGGGTGGAAAAGTGCTCTGGATGCAAAAAATAAAATAACAGTATATGCGTCAGAGATCGGACTTAATATGACTCAGTTTGAAGCAGATCTTGTAAGCACTGAGACAGAAGCAAGAGTTATGCGTGATCTAAAAGAAGCTACCAGTTTGCAATTAGGCGGTACGCCAAGCTTTATAATCAACGGCGTAAAAGTTAGCACAGGATTAATATCGACCCCAGAAAAACTAAAAGAATATATAGACAAAGAGGCGGCAAAATAATCTGGTATATGTTATAATATAATTATAAAATTAAAACAACAAACACAAATATATGAGTATAGTAAAAGACTTTTTTTTAAAAAATGCAGCAAAGTTCGGAACACGTAACTTGCCAAAAGATCAGCAAGAAACTATTATGAATATAGTAGAGAAAAATCCTGGACTTTTTGAGAAAATAGCCAAAGAGACAAAAGCTTTGACTGATGCTGGTAAGCCAGAAATGTATGCAACTTTTGAAGTTATGCAAAAATATCAAAAAGAATTACAAGAAATAATGAAAGGAGAAGATACGGAAAAGCTTAAGAAAATAGCAGAAAGTGTAACAAAAGAAGATTAGTTAAAACAAGAATCATAGCATGAGCCTTTATCAAAAATATAGACCACAAAAATTTCAAGATGTTGCAAATCAAAATGTAGCAGTGCAGACTCTTTCAAATATAATACAGAAAAATAAAAATGGAGAAAAAATACCCCATGCTTATATTTTTTGTGGTGGTCATGGCATAGGCAAGACCACGCTCGCTAGGATATTTGCTCGTGATTTGGACACCAATGAGTCAGATATATATGAGCTGGATGCAGCGAGCACTAGTAAAAAAATAGATGATATGCGGGAGCTGATAGAAAGCGTGCATACTAGGCCGATACTTTCAAAGTATAAAGTGTATATTTTGGATGAGGCTCACATGTTAACAAAAGACAGTGGCAATGCTTTTTTAAAGACTTTAGAAGAGCCACCAGCTCATGTTGTATTTATACTTTGTACTACAGATCCAGAAAAAATACTAACTACAGTCAGATCTAGGTGCAATATAATAAAATTAGAAAAACCAAGCATAGAGAATATTGTCTCTAGGTTAAAATATATCTGTGGCCAGGAGAGTATAAAAATAGAAGAAAATAAAACTATAGATAATATAAATTCTTTTGGAGCTTTAGAATTAATAGCGAAAAATAGCAACAACTCTTTTAGAGACAGTATCACTAATCTGGAAAAAGTTATATATGCTTTTGGTGATGATATAAAAATGGAAAATGTAGAGAAAATATTTGGCAAAACAGGTCTTGAAAATTATCTAGAGATTATTAACTTACTATCTGTAAATATTGAAAATAAAAAAATCGGAGAGATAATAAAGTGGACAAGTAAAAATTATCAAGATTTTTCTTATAATACTTTTTTAGAGATAATTAGAAATAAAATAATAGATAACAAAAATGAGACAGGGTTCTACACTTTCAAAAACCTGCTATACTTTTTAGAGAAGGAAAATACTTATAAAAATACTCAGGACAAGTTTTCAGCCCTGCTTGCTATTTTTGGGAATATCTAACTTTTTATTTTGAAAAAAGATATTTTTGTGCTATAATAACAACATTAAATTATCTTTAATCAATATTAATTACACAATAATCACAACAATTTTATGACAACAGAAGGAGCATTATACATAGCAAAATCAATCACAATATTAGGAATGTTAGCAACGGCACTCGGACAAGGTTACCTTATAGGTAAAGCTTTTGAGGCAATAGGTCGTAATCCAGAAATAGAAGCATCTATCTTTTCAAAGATGATAGTCGGTGTCGCGATGACAGAAACTACTGCTATTTTTGCATTCGTAGCATTCTTTTTACTTGGCTAATAAGGGGTAGGCGCGGCGAAGCCGCGCCTAAAAACACAAATATATGGATTTTATCTTATCAGTATTACACTCTATAGGTTTTAATTGGCATGTCGCACTTGCTAACTTTGTTAATTTTTTAATTATACTTTTTGTGCTGAACAAATTTGTCTTTAAAAAAGTTATGAACGTTATAGACGATCGCGATGCCACCATAAAAAGAGGATTAGAAGATGCGAGTCTCGCCGAGTCTAATCTAAAAACTGCAAATAGTGATGCTGAAAATATTTTAGTAGAAGCAAGAAAGAAATCAGAAGAGAATATTAAAAACAGTATAGACAGAGCAGAAGTAGAGGCTAGAAACCTTACCTTAAAAGCAGAGCATGATGCTAATTTGCTTCGTGCTAATCTGAGTGAAAAAATAGCAAATGCAGAAGAAAAAGTAAGTTCTGATTTTGCAAAAGTGGCACCAGAAATGCTGGCCAAGCTTTTACGTAAAACTCTGGGGGAAAATATGGACACAGAAATACACGATAAGTTTTTAAATAATCTTGTAAAATAAAAGTTATGAACTCTTTAAAATTAGCTAATTTACTAATAAGTTACAAAGAAAATAGTAAAGGATTTTTCTCTGTGATAAGTAAAAATAAATTAGAGTATCTATTGCCTAGCATAAAAATAAAATTAGAAAAAATACAAGATCAAGAAACTTTTAGAGAGAAAGTAAAAATAGAAACCCCGCATGCTCTTGGTGATGAAATAAAACAAAAAATAGAAAATATTTATAATATAAAAATAGAAAAAGAGGAGATCAAAAAAGATATAATAGCCGGATACAGACTGTATTCAAAAGATAAAATAGTAGATGCAAGTCTAAATACTTTACTTAAAAACCTTATAAAATAATCACACAAAAAATATGTCAATACAAAAAATACAAAATGAAATAGAGCAAATGATAGAAAACCTAAACATAAATGCAGAGGTAAAATCTGCGGGACATGTAGCAAAAGTGAGTGACGGCATAGCTACTGTTTATGGACTGTCTGACGTACAGTCAAATGAAATGCTTGATTTTGAAAGTGGTGCTCGTGGCATAGCTTTTAATCTCGAGACTGACAATGTTGGTGTTGTGATTATAGATGGTTTTGAAAATGTAAAAGAGGGTGAGAGGGTGATGAGAACAAAACAGATACTTGCTATACCTGTAAATGATGACATACTCGGCAGAGTAGTAGACCCACTAATGAAGGCGCTCGATGGTAAAGGGGAAATAAAATCAAGTACTTATCAAAATATAGAGCGCGTAGCCCCTGGAGTTATGACTCGTGAGCCGGTAAATGTCCCGATGCAGACAGGACTGAAAGCTGTAGATGCTATGATACCTGTAGGACGTGGCCAGCGTGAACTAATCATCGGAGACAGACAAACAGGTAAAACAACTATCGCCATAGATACTATTGTCAATCAAAAAGGCAATGGAGTTATCTGTGTGTATGTAGCAATAGGACAAAAAGAAAGTAAAATAGCTCAGATAGTAGAGACTTTAAAATCAAAAGGTGCTATGGATTATACTTGTGTGGTCCTTGCTGGTGTGTCGCAGGGTGCTACAAAGTCATATCTATCTCCTTATACAGGAGCTGCGATAGCTGAATACTTTATGGCACAAGGAAAAGATGTTTTGGTTATCTATGATGACTTGTCAAAACATGCTGTTGCATATCGTGAGATGTCACTACTACTAAAGCGCTCACCAGGACGCGAGGCGTATCCTGGAGATGTATTTTATTTACACTCTAGACTACTAGAGAGGGCATGCAGACTAAACGCTGAAAACGGCGGCGGCTCTATCACCGCATTACCTATCATCGAGACGCAGGCAGGTGATATATCGGCGTACATACCGACTAATGTTATCTCTATAACTGACGGACAGATATTTACTGACTCAGGACTTTTTTATAAAGGTATCAGACCTGCTGTTGACGTGGGACTATCTGTATCACGTGTTGGAGGTTCAGCGCAAAGTAAACCAATGAAAAAAAATGCAGGTATGATGAAATTATCCCTAGCTCAGTATCGTGAGCTTGAGAGTTTTTCACAGTTCGACTCGGACCTTGATCCTGCTACAAAGAAAACTTTGGAAAGAGGCAAGAGAACAGTCGAGATGTTAAAACAAGTTAACGGTCAGCCGATGAGCGTAGGTCAGCAGGTAGCCAGCATATATGCTATAAATAGCGGCTTTGTAGATAGTGTAGAGGTTAAAAATGTTGTTGACTTTGAAAATAAAATGCAAATAAAATTAACAACATATCACAAAGATCTAGAAAATAATCTGTGTAAAAACTGGACACCAGAAATAGAAAATGAATTAAAAGAATTCTTAAAATCAGCAGTAGCAGAGTATGCAAACTAAAGTAATTAAAAATAAAATAAAAAGTACAGGCAGTATAAAAAAAATCACCAGAACAATGGAGATGGTTTCTGTTGCGAAAATGAAAAAAGCAGTAGCGTCAGCTGATGGATATAAATCTTTTGGATTAGAAGCAAAAAAAATAATGGCAACATTGTCGGACCAAAAAGAAAAACATGAATTATCGACAAAAAATGAAGGTCAATCAAAAGATGGAAAAGAGATAAATAAAATACTTATAGTTTTAATAGCGGGACAAAAAGGTCTTTGTGGTGGTTACAATTCTAATATATACAGATACATATATAAAAATTATGCACTTGAAAAAAACAATTTAGAATTTGTTTGTATAGGAAAATATGCAGAGAAGATAGCCAGAAAGTTTGATGTTGATAGTGATAAAAAAATAGAAGGCAAAAACATAACAGCAAGTTTTATAGAAAAAGAGTTTTTTGCGGCTGATGCTCGTGTTATAACAAAAAAAATAACAGAAGAGTATCTGGGTAAAAATTATAAAGAAGTTAAATTGGTATATACAGACTTTACAAATATCACAACTCAAAATGTAACAGAGAGTACGCTTTTACCTTTTTCTAATGACAAAAAGGATAACCTAAATGAGACAGATACACTAGAGTACACTTTTGAACCGAGCGTGAGTGAGGTATATACTCAGGCGGTAAAGATGTTGCTTCAGAACATGATATCAGGATCGGTACTGCGCGCCAGAGCAGCAGAGCATGCAGCGCGCATGGCTGCCATGAAAACAGCAACAGATAATGCGAGTGATATGCTAAAAGAATTAAAAACTTATTTTAACAAAGCAAGGCAAGCAGCGATAACTCAAGAGATAGCCGAGATATCATCAGGAGCGATGGCGAGCGGCAAATAATATGATAAAAAAATCTAATTTCAAGGGCATAGCACATACTACAGAAAGTAAAGAATGTCTGGTGTGTAAAAAACTTTTTTATAACAGAAAGAGTCTAAGTAGTAGAGGTAACTGGGCCGAGGTAAAGTATTGTAGCGATAGATGCAGGAGAAATAAAGGGTTATTAAAAGACAAAAGTCTTTAATTGTTTTATAGAGTTAAGTAAAATACATAAATATAATTTGCGTGTCAAGTATTTTTTAAAGCATAAAAATGTTATAATATAAATATCAAAAATAAAACTAAATCTACAATAATTTTATTGAAATTAAAAACAAATATATGGCTAAAAACAAAGAAGAAATAATAAAAGCAGCAGAACTCCGTGAACAAGAGACTGACAGGATAATACAAGCTCCGATAGTAGAAGAGATGAGAAAGAGTTACTTGGACTATGCCATGAGCGTTATCACCAGCCGCGCACTACCTGACGCTCGTGACGGACTTAAGCCTGTACACAGACGTATATTGTATGCTATGAATGAGCTTGGCCTCACTTCTTCTGCAAAGTTTAGAAAGTCAGCGGCAGTGGTCGGAGAGGTGCTAGGTAAGTATCATCCGCATGGTGATGCCAGTGTTTATGATGCTATGGTAAAGCTCGCTCAAGAGTTTTCTACTCGCTACCCACTTGTTTTTGGACAAGGTAACTTTGGGTCTCTTGATGGTGACAACGCCGCTGCTATGCGTTATACCGAGGCAAAGATGTCAAAAATAGCGATGGAGATGATGCGTGATATTAATAGTGATACTGTAAATATGAGACCTAACTATGACGGATCATTTAAAGAGCCGGTAGTGCTTCCTACACAAGTTCCTAATTTACTTTTAAATGGCACGCTAGGTATCGCGGTGGGTATGGCTACAAATATACCACCTCACAATATGCGTGAGATAATAGACGCAACAGTGCACCTAATAGATAATAAAAATGCTACAACAGAGGAGCTGTGCGAATATGTAAAAGGGCCAGATTTCCCTACAGGAGGATTAGCTTTTAATGAAGTGGACATAAAGCACGCATATGCTACAGGGCGTGGCGGCGTACTTTGCCGCGGCGAGGCAGAAATAGTTGAGACCAAAAATGGACAATTTCAAATAGTAATAACTAGCATACCATACAGAGTAAATAAAGCTGATATGCAAGAAAAGATGGCAGCACTTATAAATGAAAAAAAGATAGAGGGTATAAAAGGTGTGCGTGACGAATCAACTGCAGATATACGTGTAGTTATAGATATAAAATCAGGAGCGCAGCCAGAAAAGATTTTGAATCTTCTTTATAAATATACAGACCTAGAGACTACTTTTCACTATAATTTGGTGGCACTTGTTGATGGTTCTCCTCAGACTATATCGCTTAAAACTGCTTTATCAGAATTTATAAAACACAGACAAGAGATAGTGAGGCGTAGATGTGAATATGATTTACGTAAAGCTCTTGACCGTGAACATATTTTACTTGGACTTAAAAAAGCTCTTGACCACATTGATGAGATAATAAAAATTATACGTGCCAGCAAGGACACACCAGATGCTCATTCTAATTTGGTTGCAAAATTTAAATTCTCAGACCTGCAAGCTACTGCCATACTCGAGATGAAGCTGCAAAGATTGGCGGGACTAGAAAGAAAGAAAATAGAGGATGAGTTAAAAGCTGTACAAGATGCAATAGCGAAGCTACGCGATATACTCGCTAGCGAAAAGAAAATGTTGAAAATCATAAAAGATGAAATATTAGATATAAAAGAAAAATATGGCGATGATAGGAGAACAAGAATAATCAAGCATGGACTTAAAGATTTTAACCCAGAGGACCTGATAGCTGAGGAGGACGCTGTGCTTGTTTACACAAAAGGAGGATATATAAAGAGGACTAACCCAGAAGAATTCCGCACACAAAAGCGTGGCGGCGTAGGAGTGGTAGATCTCGACACAAAAGAAGAGGACTTTATAACTATGACACTAACAGCCAGCACTCACGCTGATCTACTATTCTTTACAGATAAAGGAAAAGTCTACAAAATAAAAATGTATGACATAGCTGAGGGCAAGAGAGCAACAAGGGGTAAATCAGTAATGAATTATTTACAGTTAACTGATGGTGAAAAAGTTACTAGCATACTAGAAATACCTAAAAATGCAAATCATGCCGAGCTCGGTGTCATGATGATAACCAAAATGGGTACAGCTAAAAAATGTAGTGCAGAAAGTTTTAAAGATGTGCGCATTAGTGGCATCATCGCGATCAGATTAGATGATGGTGATGATCTTGTGAATACTGTCCTTGTAAATACCGATGACAGTGTTATATTAACTACAAATAATGGACAAAGTATCAGATTTAAAGAGTCTGATGTGCGTGAGATGGGACGTACGGCAGGAGGTGTTAGGGGTATGAGTATAGACGAGGGTGATATAGTTATGAGCGCTCAGGCTATTAAAAAAGGAGACAAAGAGTCAAAGCTGCTTATTATAACTGAAAATGGATACGGAAAGATGACGCCACTAGATGAGTATAAGATACAAGGCAGAGGTGGCTCAGGGATTAAAACTGTAAAAGTTACAGACAAGACAGGCAAGCTAATAACTGCAAAAGTTGTAAATGATATGGAGGCGCAGATACTAGCTGTGTCAAAACAATCACAAGTGATAAAAACAGAATTAAAAACTGTCGCAGTTAGTGGCCGTGATACGCAGGGTGTGAGGATAATGAAGCTGCGTGACGGGGATAGTATCGCGAGCTTGTCTTTATTATAACTCTATCTATTCTAGGTGAGAATGATCGTTATAGGTTTTTATTGTCCATTTAGATGTTTCTTTGTTAGTTTTTTTATAATTTAGTATTGTAATGCTGGTATTGTTCGTTTTTAAAACTTCTTGAAAATTTTTTAAAGATTTTCCACTGAAAGCATCTCCAAAAACTATTTTTGCTAAAATTGTTTTTATAAAAAAAACCATGAGATATAATAAGTATGGTTTCTTCATTCTTATTTTCCAAAAAAGAAAGAGCTTTATCTGCACGCTCAGAAAGCTCTTTAAAACTTTCTCCTTCTTCTATTTTTTCATCAGAAAAATATAGAGCATTTCCCCATTGTCGCCAAAGAATATCAGCTTCCTCATCTAAATAACTTTTACCATCTACAAATTTAGGTTTTATGCATTCTGTGAAAAGATTAGATGGTTCAAATTCTTTATTAATTTTATCGGATACTATTTCCGAGGTGTTTTTTGCTCTTGTCATTGTACTTGAAATAAATAAATCAAATTGTATAGATTTTAGTCTGTTTGCAAGTACGTTCGCTTCTAATATTCCAGTGGCACTTAATGGTGTGTGAGGGCTCTGAAATCTTTTATGCTCCGAGTCTTCACTCTTGCCATGTCTTATAAGATATATAGTTTTTTGGATATTTTTCATTGTGATACTATTTCATATTTAGAAAATACTCTTTTAGTTTTTCTGGTTTAAAGTCAGTATTTAAAATTTCTTCTTTATTAAAAAATCTAATATCTTCTAATTCACCCCCAGACACTTCTAAAATATTCTCAGATCTCACGTTTAAATCGGAACATATTTCCGCCTCCCAAATGACCTCAACATATCTAGTGTCTTTTTGTAGCAGGTCTTGCGCATGTAAAATTTTTTTGATATTTATCTGCAGATCAAGTTCCTCGATGAGCTCTCTTTTTAGGCAGTCTTCTATACTATCATCTGATTCGTCTAGTTTCCCACCTGGCAAGCTCCAAAAATAAGACCCTGTTTTTTTTGTGAGTAAAAGGCTTTTTTCTTTATTTAATATAAATGCTCTACACACAACCTTGATTTTGTTCATATATTGTGATAGTATAACATATTTTTTTGTTTCAAGATATTCAAATTCTGCAGGTGTTCAGTATGAGTCAATAAGAAATCCAAATAGAAGAAGATTGAGTGTGGGCGAATTATCTTAAAAAACTTTAACAAAAGGAACAGAGCATTGGAGAAGTAAAAAAGAGGCTGTGTTTCGGTACTTTTACAAGAATAAAAGTTTATATCCAAAAACTTTTTGTGAAAATTCAGACTCTCCATGGCTAGCAGAAGATTTTCGAGTCAGCTTAGAAAATCTTGTTCATTCCCCAGACAATGAGATAGAGTTAAATGGTTTATTTTTGTTATCAAATTATTCACCAGAATAATTTCTTAGTTAGCAAATACACACTTGATTTTTCAAGTGTGTATTTTTATTTTATAAACCATAGAACTACTTCCTAAAAGAAAAAGCGCTCTTGAAAGTGTCGTGATCTATGTACTCCATCTCGAGACCGGTAGATACACCGCGAGCTAGGGTGCATATCTGTACATCTCCCATACCGACTATTTGTGATATTACTTTTTTGATATAGTCTGCTTGATTGTCACCCTCATCATTGGCTGGCAGGGCAAAGATTATTTCTTTTAGGTTTTCTGCATCTAGTTTTTTTCTGATTATGTCGACGAGCTCACGTATGCGTATATGCTCTTTTGGATCTTCTACCAAAAATGGCAACTTACCACCAGTAGTAAAGTACACACCAGAGTATTCGCCAGTTTTTTCTATGGCATTTATGTCCAACTCTTTTTCCACTACTAGCATTTTTGTCTTGTCTCTATTTTCGTCGCTACATATATTACACAAGCTACTTTTATTATATGTATTAGAAAAATAAGCAAAACACATAGTGCATTGTGAGCTATTATTTTTTATCTGAGATATATTTTGCACTAGTGAGTCTATATAATTTTTATTTTGTTTCATTAGGAAATAAGTAAAGCGTTCAGCCTGTTTTGGGCCTATGCCTGGTAGTCTTTGGAAATCATTTATGAGGCTATCTTTTGTGTTCATGTTACATATTATAACATATTTATCCAAGCTTTTTAAATAAATTATTAATTTGCATTTATTAACAAAGTGTTGTAGTATGTAGTGGTGATGCTAATAATTTTATTAGTTTAAGATGTTCATTCTTATTTTAAAGAAAGAGGTAAAAAATGGCAACTTCCAGATTTATGCAAGCAGTACTGCGTGCGCTTGACCATACTGTAGAAACTAATCCTGGCTGCGTATGTAGTATTAATTTTAAAAAATCAGGCATATGGTCATATAGTAAGATGGTGGATATTCCAAAAAAATATCAAGTAACCATAAAAGTTACAGAACCTACTGTCGAGCCTATGGCGCATAAAAATACAACTGAGATTGTGTATTTTATACACAAAATTCATCAGCGCTGGTGGTATACTATCTTTCAAGGCGAAGATGAGTTCATCGAGATAAGTAAATAAAACAAAACGCGTAGTGATACGCGTTTTTTATTTATAAGTATTTATAGGGTATTTTTATTTTTGATTTGCAACTTTATGAGCCACATAACACCACCATACTATAGACAGCTGAACAACGAGAGCCATAAACGGTATAGTTATAAATCCAAAAGTTAGCACGCCATTATTTTCTATACAAGCTGGCAATAGACCACCTTGTTCGCATGGTAGCGATACTGCTTGACCGAGTACCCAGGCACGAAAATGATAATAATAATGATAAGCAGCAACTAATGAACCTAGACTAGCCAGTATACCTATACTAATATGATTTATTTTTGATCTGTAATATATAGACACTAGTGCGATTATATCTATAGGAAATATAGCAATACGCTGCCACCAACAAAGTACACACACTGGCAAGTTATAATAAAGCTGGTAAGTTAGGGCAAGTAAAGTAGATGTTATAGATATTGCCCCTATTATTTTTATATAGTTAAAGTAATCTCTGCTCAGTATCCATTTTCTAAATTTTGGAAAAAAAGCATAACCCACGGCGTGAGCTACGGTGTCTAAAAGTATTGTTAATACTCCGATAGATAATATTATAGAAAAAGTCTCCATGCTTATTATGTGATTCATGTATTTTGTGATTTATTTATTTTAATAATTTCTGTACACATTATAGCATATTTTAAATATTTTCTAATATTTTTATAGAAATAGTTTTATAAAAAAGGATGTAGGGTATATTGCTTGACGGTGGGGGGGGGGTAGCATGCTATAATTTATCTAGTTATATTTTATAAGTCACATAACGTGAGTTAGTATAACTCTCACTTTTTGATCAACTGTGAGCATGTT
>JAYTBU010000032.1:0-1536 GCA_043736875.1 bacterium | reverse complement strand
ATTGATTTATTTACAATATTTTCTACTGCGTCTCCTTGGTATTTTTTTAAGTCTGCTATGTTCATATATTTTTTAATTATTTTTATGCTTTATTATTTATTTTATTTTTGATTCTAATTTTTAATTTTAGTTATTTTTATATTTAAGTTAAATTCTAAATATTTTTTTATAAGTTTCCAATATCTTTTCAGGTATAGGCTCTACTGAAAAAGTTATACTGTCAGCTACACTATAAAATTCTTCTCTTGAGAAGTTTTTTGTATAAGAAAATATGTATATATGCACTTTCTTATCTGTGAGTTTTTTAATTTTTTCTAAAAATTCGTCAAAATAAAACAAGTTAAAAAGTATAGCTACATAATTTTTATCATTATGATATATTTTTAATTTTTCTATTTTATAAGAATCGTCAATTATTCTGAAGCTGTTTTCTTTTAAACAAATAATTTCCGTACAGCCTTGTACAAATTTCTCTTTTAGATTTTCTATATTATCAGAGGTGTAAGGAATAAAATCTTTTTCATCTGCTTTTATATATTTCAAATTTCCACCAGTACCAGCAACTTGCTCACCTTTTTTATTTACATATCCATTAATAACTTTTGAAAGTCTGGGATATGTTATATCTTCGCATATTTTATGCTCACTTTTTTCATCACCATTATTTGTGACTAGAATAAATTGCCTGTTTCCAGATCCTTTTCTCTTTTCATTATCCTCAGCATTCAGCTCTAGCACCGCCTGCCCTGTCGTCCCACTTCCCGCAAAAAAATCTAAAATAACAGATCGTTTTTTACTACCGATTATTATAAAATCTTTTACCAACTCAACGGGTTTAGGGTTATTGAATAACTTAAATTCAAATATATTTTTTAGTTCTGAGGTTCCATTTCCACTACTATATTCTGGTTTATAGAAAATAGTTTTAGGTTTTTTACTTGGGAGTTCACCAATTTCTGGACGCTGTTTTTTGTAAAGAGAAATATCATTACCATTTCTTACAACAATTATATCACCATTATCTTTCGTAACTTTTGATTTACTCCATCTCCAAGACATTTCTTTTTCGTCTGTTATTGGAAATATTTCTACATCACCTATACTTCTTCTTGATAAAGAAACTAAATTATTTTTTGATATAAATATTGGATAAAAAAGATTAGGTCTTTTTGATCTTGGAGAATTAGTTCCTGTGGCTTTTAAATTTGCTCCTTTTTTCCATAGTCCAATTTCATCTTCTTCCCATTTATCTAAATCGTCTTCATTTATATTGAATTCATTTAACTTGCACTCAAATTTGTTTTTACAAAAAACTAATGTGTACTCATGTGTTCCAGCAAAACCAAATTCATCTTGATTGCCTTTCAAGTTCATTATTGTTGGAAGTGTTGCAATAAAATTTTCTTCCCCGAAAATGCGGTCGCATAGGAGTTTTAATTGTGCTTGTTCGTTGTCATCAATAGAAATAAAAATAACACCACTTTCAGAAAGCAAATCCTTTGCTAGTTTTAATCTACTTTCCATAAATGAAAGCCA
>JAYTBU010000031.1:0-4116 GCA_043736875.1 bacterium | reverse complement strand
TAGTTTTTAGATTATCTTTGAGATGTATTCACCTATAAAATAAGCAACGCCGGCAGACAGTGAACATATAAACACTGATTGTAGTATGCTTTTTGTTTTGTTTTTATTTAAAACTTTTGCTCGCATGTAACCGATAAAAGCAAAAGCAAAAAGAGTAAGTATGCCCGAGGTTAAAAATATACTTTTACTGGTGACTGATTCTGGTCCAGCATTTGAAAAAAAGTAAGAGTAAAAAGATGGTAACATGGGTAGTGCCCCTATAAATATAAAAGATAAAAATGTTAGTACCGCACTGTACAGAGACATATTTTTTTCCACCTCACTACGCGACTCCTCGGATAGATAGTCGGCACTAGCCATAGAGAAACCATCAGCGACTAGGTTGGATAGTCCGATGGCTATTATTACTTTTGGGGAGAGGCCGGCGCCGTAGGCGCCGGCTATAAGTGAAAAATAACTCACCGCACCGTCACTACCACCGTACACTATGCTAGGTAAAAGGTCTTTTATATTTCCGGTTATTTTTTCTTTCATATTTTTAGTGTTATTTTTATTTTCTAAATCTTATTATATCACATATATCTTTTTTGTATAAATATTTTTATTATGCTTTGTATGGTTTTTTGTCTGTGCATAACTCCCTTGCGGGGGGGGGGTAACTATTTGTTATGATTAAAGTAACTAAAAATAAATAACTTTAGTAATATATAGATTTAAAAATAAAAAATAAATAAATTAAAAACATGAAAGAAAATCCACAAGCGTCATCAGAATTAACAGATGCACATAAAAACAATATCAAAAACTCATTGTATACACAAAAGACAGAGATGCAAAAATTAGAGTATGATTTAAGATATCTGACAGGAAAAGCTGACAGATTAGAAGTGGAAGAGAAAATAAAAGCCTTAGAAGAAAAAGTTAAGGATTCGCCTGAGGCTCAAATGATAGAAGCAGAGAATGAAAATAACTTTACGCGACTAATGAGTTTTGATCAAAATCAAATAGAAGCGATGGAAAATGTTAATAGAGCTCTAGATCATCATTTCCGTCATAGCGCAACTCCTTTGATTCTGCCAAATGATGACATCGGAAAGAAAAGAGAGATTGATAGGAAAGTTAAATTCTACAGAAGTCAAATAGCAAATAGAGAAAATCTCGGCAATGATAATTTAGATAATCTTGTTTTAGCTTATGAAAAAGCTTTCCTTGTGAACAGCGAAACACTTCTCCCTTCAGCTCAGAAATACGAAAGAGAGTTAAGAGATAAAAATTTTAAATTAGAACAGGAGCGTAAAGAGGCTATTAGATATGTAGAAGGAAAGATGAGTTCTCTTGCTTCCCTGAAAGAGAGACTGCTAGAAGAGCAGGCAAATGCAAAAGTGTCAATACTTGGAAGGAAAGATTCTTCAAAAACAGGACCACTAGAAAAACAAATAGCAGAAATAAAAAGAGAGATAACTCTTGATTTGTTTGCGGCAGCTTCAATTTATTTAAGATTTAATGTAGAGCCGTCAGATCTTGGTTTGTAATATTTTTATCAACACAGCTCGCGTTAGCGAGCTGTGTTTTTGTGTTATAATGTACAGATGAAAAATGAAGAAAAAAGTATTTATAAAAAAGATTATCAAGCTTGGAATAAATTAAAACAGAACATAGACAAGAGTGCACATGTGCCACCGATAGTAAAGGAGGGTGAATTTTGGTGGGCTAGTTTAGGTGTGAATGTTGGGTCTGAAATAGACGGCAAGAGTAGAGATTTTACTAGGCCTGTTTTTATAATAAAAAAGTTACCAAATAAGACTTTTTTGGTTGCGCCAGCCACTACAGCACACAGAGAAGGTTATCTTTATTTTAAAACAAAATTTGATAATTTTGAAAGTTGTATATCTTTAAATCAAATAAAAATTATCAGCTATAAAAGATTGTATGAGAAGTATTCTGATTTTATAATTTCAGAAGAAAATTTTTCAGAGATAAGAAATAGAATATACTCTTATTATCTAAGTGGGGTAAAATTTTCTCCCCAGCTTTTGGCTGGGGAGTCTAGGGTCGATAATGCGCCCCTCATTAATAATATTATAGCAGATACAGATAATTTGTCAAATACTAAACATAATTACAATCAGGAGGCACTTGAAATACATAGAAAGTTTGGAGGGAAATTAGAAACTGTAAGTAGGTTTAAATTAGAAAGTAGAGATGATCTGTCACGTGCTTATACTCCTGGAGTTGCAGAAGTTTGTATGGAGATATTTAGAAAAGGAGATGGCGGCAGCGAAGCTGCCGCCAGAGAGTACACCCTCAAGAGAAATACTGTTGCCATCATTTCCGATGGCTCTGCTATTTTAGGTCTTGGTAATTTGGGGGCATCTGCATCTATACCAGTCATGGAGGGCAAAGCGGCAATATTAAAAGAGTTTGCAGGTGTAGACGCTTTTCCTATATGTTTACAGTCGCAGGATACAGAAGAAATAATAAAAACTATCAAAAATATCTCACCAGTATTTGGAGGTGTAAATCTAGAAGATATAGCAGCACCAAAATGTTTTGAGATAGAAGAGAGGTTACGAGCAGAATTAAACATACCAGTAATGCATGATGATCAGTGGGGTGCAGCTACAGTTACTATCACGGCTCTTATAAATAGTTTGAAAATAGTAAATAAAAATAAAGAAGATGTGAAGGTTGTACTTAGTGGCGTGGGTGCTGCTGGTGTCGCCACAGCTAGACTGCTTATATCTTATGGTATTAAAAATATAATTTTTGTTGATAGTAAAGGTATAATAACTGAAAATAGAGAAGCTGGAGAAATATTAAATAAAGAAAAAATAGAATTATTAAAAAATACAAATAATCATAATATTGTTGGTGGTCTAGCTGAAGCGATAAAGGGCAGCGATGTATTTATCGGATTATCAAAACCGGACGTACTAAAAATAGACATGGTAAAAAGCATGAACGCTAATCCCATCATCTTTTCTCTTGCTAATCCAAGTCCTGAGATAAGTGTGGACGATGCGCGCGCCGCAGGCGCGCGCATAACAGCCACCGGACGTAGTGATTATCCAAATCAGATTAACAATAGCCTCGTTTTTCCTGGTTTTTGGAGGGGGGTATTAGACTCTCAATATGCAAATACTTACAAAGGTATAGATAATCAGGTTTTTATAAAGATAGCAAAAGACTTAGCAATATATACGGAAAATAGCGGCGGGGGCCTACATGACAATAGAATATTACCAGACATGTTAGACAAAAAATGTGTAGAGATAGTTGCAAATAGTTTTAAATAAGCTGAAGTCTCATAAGAGTCTAGTCTGTCACAATCTTTGCTTTGGGTTGTTAGATATTATATGAAAGCAAAATTAAAATCTTCTTTTAATTATACTGTAGCGATACTTCTTATAATACTAGGTATTATAGGTTGGGTTTTGCCTGTTATGCCAGGGCTTATACTTATAGTTGCTGGTATCATAATACTTAGTATAGAGAATCCAAAACTTGATCATTATATAGAATTTAAGTTTGCAAAACACCCAAGATCTGAAAAGATATTCTTGGCTCTTCGAGACAAGCTGCACTCTATTTTTGGATAATTAAAACTTAAAAATATTTACTTTTTATGATATAATGTTTTTATGAAAAACACATATCTAGACCACGCAGCAGCGACGCCAATAGGTGCAGAGGTTTTAAAAGCTATGCATAGCGTAAGTGATATATATGCGAATCCATCAGGCATATACAGATCGGGAGTGTCTGCTAAAAATATTATAGACCAGTCAAGAAAAAGTATTTCTAGTATTTTAAATTGTAACAGTGATGAGATTTACTTTGCTGGCAGTGGTACAGAAAGTGTTAACATGGCTCTGATTGGTTTTGTTAAAAATTATATTTTTAAAAATAAAGATGCCGCGCGCGTAGCGCGCGGCAAAGAAAACTTTGTTATACCAAAAATCATAACTACAAATATAGAGCACTCAGCAGTGATAGAAACTTTAAAGTATTTGGCCACAGAAAAATTAATAGAGATTATATATTTAAAAGTTGATGAGACTGGTAAAATAAAAGTAAATCTCATCACTGTTACAATTTAAAATACTAGAAATACTT
>JAYTBU010000030.1:0-12640 GCA_043736875.1 bacterium | reverse complement strand
GAAGGCGCCGCTTTTAGTTTTTCTTTTGTGGAGATGGGGACATCGAAGTCCCGTGCCAAAATAAAATCATATAGACTCTACAATACATAGTAAAGTTTTAATAAGTATTTAGACATAAAACTTTACAAAAATTCTAAATACTTATAATTTATAGTCTTTAAATATTTTGTAAATTATTAAAACAAAATATTTTGTGCATATTCTTTATGACACTAAAATATATTTCGATATGTTAAAAATATATTAGCGCCAGAGGCGAGGGCGATTAAGCGCGCGCGAAAGCTGGAGAGAACATCCAAAAATTAGATGCTACTCTTGATGCAGTTTTGTTTGCATTCTTTTTGTAAATGTTTAAAGCCACATTTACAAGGCTGTATTGCACTATATGATAATTACAAAGGTCAAAGCCTGTCACCCCCAATATTTTCATTATACTAAAATCAAAACAAAAGTCAAGCGGCGCCTTCGGCGCCGCTCTTGCTTTCTGTATTTTATATGCTATAATATCATTATGAATAAAATAAATAATATAACTAAAACAAAAAAAGAGAGATTGATTTCCTTGACAAAAATGCAAGGATATTTACCTACAAAAATGGTCATAGATATGCAAAAGTGGCTAAAAAATTATTAATATGTTTTTTGATACAAATGTAATAATAAAATTTTTAGATCAAAAATGCGAAGATTATATAGTAAAATTAGTTATAGAAAATGCTCTAGACAAGAAAGCGTTTGTCTCAGGAATAGTATTTGCAGAACTTTTAGCTTATCAAGGTTATACAGATTTACAAGCGAGAGATATAGAGTTTTTTCTAAAAGAAAATTTTGTAATATATGACGTATCAGAAAAAATCCTACTTCTCGCTGCAAAAATAGCCAGAGATAAAAAACAGAAAACGGGTAAAAAATTAAAACTTACAGATGCCATAATAGCAGCAACAAGTATTTTGAACAATAAAAAACTTTTTACTTTCGACAAAGAAGATTTTTCAGGGTTAGATAATTTAAATTTATATTCTTACAAATAAGTAAATAAAATACGATTAATAAGTAGTTTTAAAACTAAATAAGTATAAAAAACGCGGAAAAAGATTATGTTTTAGGTAAAAAAGTAGAAGCATTTTCACTTTTAAAAATATTATTAGAAAAAAATGTTTAATATAAATCTATCACCAAAAGCAGAGAGGGTTATAAAGAAAATGAAGCATAAAGAATTAGAAAGTCTTTATGCTTTTTTTGAAATACTTAAAAATGACCCTTTTGATAAATTTCTGTGGATAACTATATAAATATTTGAGGGGGGGGGTGTTATAATACTAGTATACATATTAGTATGTTCAGATAAAAATACTAAGTTAGTGTATGTAAAATGTGTGTAAAAAAGTATGTGTTAGTAAATTAATTAAAATTATTAAATAAAAATATGGAAACAATAGAAAATAAACCAAAAATAGAACATCAAATTATAGAAAAAAAATCAAAGTATCGCTGGTTAGTAACAGCTTTGATATTAGCATTAATATTCATAGTGTTATACTTAAATGGCATGGGTATATACACTCAGGACACTTGGTACAGATAATCTCTCTAAATTATAAAAAAACTTTTAAAAAATAAAATTATATGTTAAAAAACAAATTTAAAATAGTTGCAATATCTCTTTTTGCAGGACTAACACTAACAGCCTTTGCGGCAGGTAACGCTCCAGACGTCAGATACTCTGACGTGGGATACAAAGAATCAGATTTTAATAAAAATGCAGCTCAGTACACACCATCAACTTACAAGCTAGATATTATAGACAGCATATCTGTACGTGTATATTGTACACTTTCTAACTTTCCATTTTTCTGGGCCAATAATAACAAATGCTATACAGTACCATCTGTAGCTGCTATTAATAACTATACAGGAGACATTAATGTTGCAAAAGGTGGCAACGTTAACGGATCTAATGCAGTAGACCCACAAGCCAGAGAAGCTTTGAGCAATCTAAATACTCAATACACACAACTAACACAATATATACAAAACATACCTACTTCTACAATCAGCAACAACACAAATACTGTGACTCGTGATATAGGTACACAAGTTATAACAAAGTATGTAAGCACTCCAGGATCACAAGGACCTAAAGGTGACACAGGGGCGCAAGGTCCTGCAGGTGCATCTGGATCAAATGGTGTAAATGGTATCTCTGGGGTATCAGGCATATCTACTACGTATGCTCCAGGGGCAGCATCTGGTTGGGTGGGTGGCAATTATGCAGTAAACCAAGACATAGCTCATAATTCTGGTACTTTTAATAGTTTAAATACAGGTGCTATAAATGCTTCTAACACTAACTCTGGAAATTTAAATGTTTCCGGTACAACTACTTTGTCTGGACCGCTTGTGATGGCTCCTGGTGCTTCAGCTAATTTTGGTGTGATAAATGCAAGCACAGTAAACGCAAGCAATACTAATTCTTCTACGACTAACACTAACAATCTCACAGCTACTAACGCTACACTAACCAATGCGATACTAACCAACGCTACAGCTACTAGTATTTTTACAAATATACTTACAGCACTTACGGGTATGTTTACCAACTTATTTGCTACTAACATCACAGCATCTACTACTAATTCTCAAATAGTAAATGCAAGCACAACAAACAGCAACATAGTAAATGCAAGCACCACTAACACAGGAGCATTAACAGCAACAGGAACTAGTACACTCGCTACTACTAGCATAACTAATCTAACCCTAAGCCCAGTAGCAAACGGTACAGGAGCTAACCCAATACTAGTAATAGACCCTATAACAGGAGAAGTGAAAAAAATCACAGCTAATCAGATGTTAGCTAGTAACACTACTAACGTCATCAACTACACAGGTAACGCTACTAATGATTTAACAAGTAATGTAAATGGAGTAATTAGTACAACAAGTATTAATACATTAAACAACTTAACCCTTACAGGTAATACCGTAGCCGCAACTATAACAGCAGCACAAGTAAACACAACAGGGTTAACCTCTGCAAGTACAACACTAAACGGCACCACAACTATCAATGGTCCAATAGTAAACAACGGCACAGGTACAAGTACATTTAACAACTTGGCTGCAACTAACTTTACAGCGACTAATAGCAATCTGGTTAACGCTACATCGACTAACTTCTTTGCAGATATGTTATCAGCAATAACAGCCAGCATAACTAACTTGCTTTTTGGTAACGCTACAGGTACTAACATAACAGCAACAGGTACAGCTAATCTGGCTAATATTATCAACAACAACTTAACTAGTACTAACGCCACACTAACTAATGCAACTATCACAGATGCTAACATAGCCAATCTGTCACTTAGCCCAGTAGCAAACGGTACAGGAGCTAACCCAATACTAGTAATAGACCCCGTAACAGGAGAAGTAAAACAAATCACAGCTAATCAGATGTTAGCTAGTAACACTACTAACGTTATTAACTACACAGGTAACGCTACTAATGATCTAGTGTCGACAGTTAATGGAGTAGTAAGTACAACAAATATAAACAAACTTAACAACGTAACCCTAACCGGTGTAACTACAGCAGATACTGTAAATGCAAGTACAGGTACAATCACAACCCTACAAGGGACTAGCCTTAACTACACTAACATCACAGGGCAGAACGCTGTCTTTACTAACTTGTCAGCCAATGGCTCAGTAGCAATATCAGGCACATCTACATCTAACAGTGTAGTAGCGACATCAGGTATGGTGACTAACTTAGGAGGTACTAACTTGTCATATGTTAATGGTAACTTTACAAATGTAAATGCGAGTAATACAAATACAGGAGTATTAACAGCAACAACAGCTAATATCGGTACACTAGATGCTACAAATCTAACTCCAAATACAGTAGCAGCGATAGCAAGTAACACAACAAATGTCATAGACTTTGCAAGTAGTACAAACATATTAACCAGTACAGTCAATGGAAAAGTGGCGACAACTTCACTCGCATCACTGCTAACTAGTGCGTTGTGTAGTCTAACTGGATCATTCTTTTGTGACGAGGGTAATACAAGAGGTAAGAACCTAACTCTTGGAACCAATGACGCCTTTGCCCAGATATTTGAAACAGGAGGTGCCGAGCGTATGCGTATAGCAGCGAATGGAAATGTGGGTGTGGGAGTAGCAGCGCCAGCTAACAGGTTAGAAGTAGCAGGAGTAACCGGAGCAGTATCGGGACTGCGCCTAGCTATTAACAGCGCGGTGACAGCGTCAAGTACGGGTAAAGTACTCGGTGTCGATGCGAACGGTGACGTAGTCATAGTAGACCCAGCGTCAGTCAGGTCTAATCTAAAATACTACTCAGAATACATAACAGGACCAGCCACAGCTCCTATATCATCAGGTGCTAACTCAGTAGCGATAGGAGATGGTGCAGTTTCTGGAGGAGCGAGCTCTATTGCAGTAGGTAGAGGTACCCAAGCATCAGGAGCAGACTCATCAGCATTTGGGCACTCAAACCTCGCACCGGGAGTAGGTTCATTAGCCTTTGGTAGAAATAATACAGCCTCTGCTGACGGATCATCTGCATTTGGTATTTCTAACACCGCTTCTCTTTTTAACAGTGCTTTTGGTAGAGGTAACACTGCATCATCTCAGGGAGCTTCTGCTTTTGGTAACTTTAGCGTTGCTTTAGGGGTAAGCTCATCAGCTTTTGGTGATCAAAACAGAGCAGAAGGAGAAGACTCATCTGCATTTGGTAGAGGTAATACCGCTTCAGCACTAGCATCTTCAGCATTTGGTAGAGGTAACAACTCAACCGGAGCAGGAGCGAGTGCGGTTGGTTATGCTAACTTGGCACAAGGAAGTTTATCTCTTTCTACGGGTTATAACAATCAAGCTATTGGCTCAGCAGCAAGTTCAGTCGGGTATTCTAACGCTGCTTTTGGAGCTAATTCATCAGCAGTTGGATACAATAACAGCATCACAGCAGCTGCATTCAATGCCTCTGCTTTTGGTAAAAATAATACTATTACAGGAGACCATGGCCTAGCCCTAGGTAGGAATGGTAACTCTTCAGCTCAGAATGCAATGACTCTTGGTTATGATAACACCGCATCAGGAGCAAATTCTTTTGCATTTGGAGGTGTTAATGTAGCTTCAGGAGTTAGTTCTGGTGCTATCGGTCATCTCCTCAATAACCCACACCCTCAAACCACTATGATTGGTTATAGTGTGCCGGTTCTATTTAATAGTACTGGTCAAATAGTCACAAATGGAAATAATCCAATAAATATTTCAGATCCATGTTCTGGAACTGTAGTTCTAGGTAGCCCATGTTACGGAGGAGTAAGAAATGACTCTTCTATAAAACTGTGGGGTGTTGACAATGCTATGATAATTAAGTCAACAAATGGTACTCTTAAGGTATCTCAATGGACTAATGATAGACCAGTAGCCTATCCAGGAGCTTTTAACGCTTTACAGGTTACTGGACAGGTAGTTGCTCACGGATTCATAACTAACGCTGCGGCAGACTTGGCCGAGAACTTTCCAGTACAAGGTGGTGGGAAAATAGAAGAGGGTACTATAGTAGCCTTTTCTGGGGATACTGTAAAGTGGAATACTCATGGCAATGCTTCAGGTACAGACTACATGATGTCAACTATACGCACAGCGAGTCCTGGCGAGACACCACTTGGTATCATCGCTACTAATCCAGGATTCTTACTTGGTGGTACAGAGGGATCACCAGTAGCCTTTTCAGGACGTGTACCAGTTAGTATAACAACTGAAAATGGTGCGGTAGTACGTGGTGACAAGATAACCTTGTCAGCGACACAGCCAGGAAAAGCTATGAAGCAAACTATAGATGGTTACTCACTAGGTATAGCGCTATCTGACGATATAGGTATAGCGCTTGATGGTTCAAGAAAAGTCCTTGCCTTAGTTGAGACTGGTTACGCTCAGATAGCAAAGATGAATACAGGTTCAAATGGTACAGCCTCTACCACTTCATCAACTTCTGTATCAGTACTAGGGGGTAATGTTATGAGTGATATGAATATGAGTGGGTTCGCTATTACTAATATCAAGTCATTATCATCTAATAGTGGTAACTGGTCTATAGATGAGACAGGTAGAATAATAGGTACAGAACTGTGTCTAAAAAACTCAAACAAAACAGTATGTCTAACAGCTGATCAATTGCAAGCAATAGGTACAGCAAATAATACGAACAATGTAAATGTAACTAATAATACACCGGTTACACCAGCAGTGACAACTGTAACAGTTACATTGTCAAATGCTGCAGATGAGACAATAGTTGCGAGCACAACAACAAGTTATACAGACACTGTAACAGCGACAGCAGTTGATAATAACAACGTAGCAGTGACAAGTATAACTAGCAATGCCAGCACTATTATGACAGCTGCTGCATTGGCAACTCCTGCTACATACACCATCACATATACCGCAACTAGTGGATCTGTGACAGGTACAAAAACTAGAAATGTTATAGTTCAGTAAAAACAAAACAAATTATTAAAATATTATAATATGAAAATATAATAATATAAAAAATATTAAAAACAAATTATTAACACAAATTATCAAAACAAAAACCCGCGCCGAAGGCGCGGGTTTTTGTTTTGTTTTGCTTGCAAAAAATATTCTTTGTGGTATAATGGGGGTATGCTTGTTAAGCGCAAGCTTTATCTCGGCTACTACAAGCTGAAGGCAAGCATAATAAAAAAACAGAACTTTAGTTCTGTTTTTTTATTTTTGTAATTTAGTCTATTTCAGGATTACCTTTCATTTTAAATGCGCCATCTCTCTTTTCGCTTGTAGTATATCCGGGTATTACACTCCAAAAATGTTTTTGCCCATTTCCAATTGATCTTATTATTACTTTTAATTTAACATTATTTAGTATAGCTATTATACCCCAATACTTAATGTTTTTATTTTCTAACCCAGTCACTTCTTCATATTCTTGATATATATTTGCTTTTTTTATAAGCTGTATAGCTGATTCTAAAAGTTTTAGCCTATTCATCTGATCAGTTATTGGTCTTATATTTCTGGGGTTTTTAAAGGTTATATGATTAAAACCTTTTGAATTAAAATATATATTATCTTGCAATGCGTCGCTATATACAGTATCCAATTCTTGATAATAGAGTTTACTTTTCTCTAACAATTCTGAGTATTTCATTTATATATTATATCACAACTACATAAATTTTTTAGAGTTAACATTTACAAAAAGGGTATAAATAAAACCAAAACAAAACCTCCCCCTGATTTTATCTGCCTTGACTCTTGCTTGCAAAAAATATTCTTTGTGGTATAATATAACAAGTTCGACGACAGAAAATCAAAATAGTAATATTTTGTTTCGGCTTGCTGCGGACATAGCGATATGTACTCATGAGTGAAATGGATAAAACCTGCCGTCACTCCGAACTAAATAAAAAACTCACTTTTTGTGAGTTTTTTATTTTACCTTCTTTACTTTTTTAAAATGTACAGAAACTATTTCTATGTGGCTATTTATTTTTTCAAAAACTATACATAGGTTTGGATACCCTTTATGTGAAAAATCTTTTTTAATTACCTGCCTACTTAAGCTATCTTTCTCGTATTCATGGTTATCAAGAAAAACTTTTTCTATGTTTTCTATTTGGAAAAATAGTATTTCCAGAACTCTGGTACGGGTGCGCTTCTTTTCCAGCTCTCTTAATCTACTTTCTACAAAATGTTTTAAAGATTTTCTTTTTATAAATACAGATATATCTTTTGTAAATGATTTCAAATTGAAAACAAATAATAACTCATCTGGTTTTTCTATTGGCTCACCAGTAGCAAGGTTAAGATAATTTTCTATTAGATTTTTAATTATTTCATTTTGGTTCATTTATATATTATATCACAACCACATAACTTTTTTAGAGTTAATATTTACAAAAAGGGTATAAATAAAACCAAAACAAAACCTCCCTTTGACTCTTGCTTGCAAAAAATATTCTTTGTGGTATAATGGGGGTACCGACAGGGGGGAACAAAAAGCGATGCAAAGCACGCCTGCTCACAAGAGATAGTGAACCCGAACTGGGTAAATGGTCACAGAAATGTGGCTATTTATTTTTTATAGCCAGTATTTCTTTTCTTTTTAAACCAGCATACATATCAGCAACTTGGACTATTATACTTTTATGTGATGGTGTATAACTTATTTTATTTTTATTTTTAAGTCTCTGAGATATTTTTTTCTTTATTATATTTTGCCTTGCCTCACCATACATCTCATCTATTTTTATATTAAAGAAAGAGTCAAAATTTAGATATAAAATATCAGACATCTCTAGTATGCTGTCTCGATAAATATCTACCAGACTATCTTTTTGTGAAACTTTTTTTATAACATAAAATAGTTTAAAGTCTATATTTGACATTATTTTTAAAAAATCCCTAACTTGATTATTTGTAGATTTTGAATATTTAATTTCTCTGGATTTAATTTTTAAGAGCATTATATTAAAATTTAAAATTAATTTTTCATACTCTTCTTTTTTCATGGCCACAGCACACAGTACAAAAGTATTTTCTTTATCTGGATATTTAGATGATCCAGATTCGTCTATTCCAATATATATTTCTTTTATAGTATTTTCCCTATTCATTTATATATTATATCACATTTACTTTTACTTTCTCTTGTATAAAAATTTTTAGTGTGATATAATATTTTATATGAAATCAAATATAAAAAGCCAAACACAAAAGTTTTTTCTTTCTCTGGCTCTGTCTCAGCAAAAAATAATACATGAAAAAAATAGAACTTAAAATAGGGTCACTTTCCACAGAAGATCTTTTAAAAGTTAAGCTAGAGTATGTAAAGTATGTTACTTATTAAGAGAAATCTCCCTTGACTTTTATTTTTACACAAGAGTTATTTTTATAAGTATTGATTATCTTTTATTTGTGATATAATGTAACTATGCAAGAGCAAAACTATATAAAATTAAACACAAAGATAGACGACAACTTTGTAACTCTAAACACAAAGATAGACGATGTCGAACTTAGATTAATAGACAGGATGGATCAACAGACAGTTACCATACTAGATGCTTTAAATAATGCTGTAATAAATATTAAAAAAGATTTAAAGACAGATATAGAAGATAGTTTACATAAAAATATGATGAGAAAGTTTGAAACAGAAAGAGAGGACAACAGAATATATCATGAAATGTATCTTGAAAATAAGGAAGCTATAAAAAGTCTAGATTCTAGAGTTCTAAGACTAGAAGAGCTGGCTTAATATATAAAATCTGGGTAAAAGTATATTGTATTTTTAAGATTTTAGTACTATAATATAAATATGACTATAGACACAATAAAAAATGTATTAACCAGGATAATATCTATTAATAAAAACTTAACAGAAGAATCTCTGCGTAACCTATTAGTTGCTAGTGCTTGGGATGATGCTGATATAAAAGAGGGTCTGATTATGTTTAACGATTATCAGAATAATGGCAGTATTAACATGTCAGCAAAAGCAGAGGAAGATAGAATAAAAGCAGAAGAAATGCAAAAAGTTGCGAGTGAAAAGTCTGCAGAGCTGAATCGTCAGCAGCAAGAAATCTTGAAAGAAGAAGAAAGAAAAGCGGCAGAAGAAATGCTAAAGCAGAAGACTTTTGAAATACAGAAAAAAGAGATGAGTATCGCAGATGTTCAAGTAAGCAATCAGATATATCAGGCTCCTCTACAAAAAGAAAATATAAATATACAATCAATCAATAGTCTACTTTCACCAGAAAAGAAAATATTGAATAGTTATACCGCAGAGCAGTCTACTAATAGTGTAATCTCTAAACCAGCTCAGAGCTTTATAAATATAAATCACGATTCTATAACTACTGCGCCAGCAGTAGATAATCACGTAACATATGAAGAAGACGCTAGTTATTATGATAAGCCGGTAATACTGATACTACTAGACATAGTTTTGTTTTTGGCAACTCTAGGGTTACTTGTATATATACTTATCAAATAAAAAAACGCGCTTTGATAAGCGCGTTTTTTTATCTACAGTTGTTTTATCTTTTTTATAAAATCACAAAGATTTTCTATTTTTACTGTTTCTTGGGTATGCTTTTTCATGTCTCTAATTATAACAGTATTATCCATAGCTTCTTTTTGCCCAAATATAATAGAGTACGGAACATCCATTTTCTCTGCAGCCGCTAATTGTCCACTGAGAGTATCTTTTGAAAGGTTCTGATATACTGGCACATGACCTTTACGGAGTATTTCCATCACATTTAGAGATTTTAACTTTGCCTCAAATCCAAGCTGTATAAAATAAAACTTTGCCGGCTTGATTATTTTTGGGTATATTGTAGCACAATCAGGCATCATGGCTATACGATCAAAACCAAGGGCAGTGCCAACACTGGGTATCTCCTTTTTACCACCAAGGTTTTTAGACAGGTCATATCTACCGCCACCACATATAGTAAGCTCTTTCTCATTTCCAGCTTCATCTGTAAAGTTCTGTACAACTTCAAAAACTGTCCGGGCGTAATAGTCTAGCCCACGAACCAGCTGCGGATTTATTTTAAAAGGTATATTCATCTCTTCTAAATACTGAAGCAGTTCTTTAAAATGCTTTCTAGCATCTGTAGATAAAAAGTTCATCGACTGAGGTGCTTTTTCTTTATATTCTTGACACTGATCTTGCTTGCAATCAAGTAGGCGCAACGGGTTATTTTTAAGGCGTAATTTGCAATCATCACACATATTTGTTATATGTTTTTTGTAGTATACAAACAATTCTTTTATGTATATAGCTCTGGACTCTTTGTCACCCATAGAGTTAATGTCTATCACCAAGTCCTTTAATCCAAAATCTTCTAATATATCATATGTAGTCCTAATTATGATGGCATCTGCTATAGATTTTGTTGTCCCCATCACCTCCAGGTTGAATTGACGGAACTCACGCAGCCTACCAAGCTGTGCATTTTCATGGCGAAATACTGAGCCATAAGAATAGGTAAGTATCGGCTGCGGCTCACTACCTAATCCATTCTCTATATAACTGCGCACCAAGCCTGCGGTATATTCAGGGCGTAATGCTAGCATATCTGATCCTTTTACAGAAAAAGCATACATCTCTTTTTCGACTATATCAGTATTTTCACCTATAGACTTGTCAAATACCTCCAACCTTTCTATTGTCGGGGTCTCCATAGGCTTGAATCCATAGTATTCTGCTATCTCTTGAGCCTTTTCAAACATACCTTGTAGTTGATAGTAGTCTTGTCCTTGCAAATCTCTAAAACCTTTTAATCTATTTGAGGGTAATATTTTTTTTATACTCATACTTTTGATTTTGTCGTTTTGTTAATTATTTTGTTTTGTATATTTCATTATGTGATTCTGGAAATATAGAAAAACCATTATAAAGCTCGAATAATGCAGGTCCAGAAAGTTGTGATTTTTTAACAGGACCCCAAGCACGGGAGTCATAGCTCCCATTTCTATTATCACCCATCACAAAGTATTCGTCATTATCTAAAGTTACCTGTACGTATTGATCTAGCTTTTGCAATGTAACAAAGCTTTCGTCTGGAGTTATTCTCACCCCATCTTTTGTGATTATTGTTGTGCTAGCACCATTTATCTCTATTTTATCTCCTGGCAAGCCTATCATTCTTTTTATAAAATATTTTCCAGATAATGCAGAACCTTCTTTTTCAAATTTAAATACTATTACATCACCTCTTTTAGGTTCATTTATCTTATAGGCTAATTTATTGATTATGACCAAGTCGTTATCTGTGAAGTTAGGTAACATAGATCCCCCATCAACTATAAATGGCTGTACTGCAAAGACTTGTATAAAACGTATAATAAAGACTACAGATAGTATCCATATTAGAAAACTTTTTGGAGACTCATCTTTTTCCAACACATAAGTTTTTACCAAAAGTCTATTAACTTTTTTTGAAAATATAGCTAAAAATAAAAGTATTATTAGTGTAGTTATTATTGCTAAAAAAGTGACAGAGAGGGGGTTGTAAGAAAATTCAAAGAATTGAGATATTATACTTTTTATATTTTGCATGATATATACATTATATCATATATGAAAACTAAATACCATAAAATATGGGGTTGACTTTACTGTAAAAAAAGAGTAGTATAAAGGTGTAATTTTATTTTTGTAAAAAAGTAATTTTGTTGTATTTTTAAACCTTAAAGGATAAATCATGACAGTTAATAATTCTTCAACTTTGGCTAGTTTTTTTGGTAAAAGTATTTTAGGAAAAGATTATGAAAATGATTTAAATATGATTTACGTAAATAATATTATAAAGTATTTATTTACGGACCATATTTCTAATTATAAAAGCAAAGATCAAAAATCTTTTCAATATACACTAAAGGGTAGCACCGTATACATAAGGCCTTCCTTAGAGATTTTGCAAGGTATATTCTTGGTAAAATGTGACTGCAGATTTCCAATTATTTTACAAAGAGTAATGAAAAAATATCAGTCTTATGAATTAAAAGATTATGAGACTCAAGATCTGCAGGGGTATGAACTCCATCT
>JAYTBU010000029.1:0-12650 GCA_043736875.1 bacterium | reverse complement strand
GCAGCGAAGCTGCCGCCACCGAGTCTGACATATATCAAAAAATCATAAATAAAAATCAAAATGTCACTATGAATATAAATACAAAAGCTGTAGTAGAGGGAAATGGTAAAATAATATATAGATCATCTATCTGCGGACTTCAAAATAGTACAGGCACAGGATCGCAAGATGCGAAATTTATAATGTTAAGCGATGAATCTGAGATAGATGCAGAGCCTGGTATAGATCTAGAGACAGATAGTATACCAACTAGTCACAATGTATCTATTGGAGGTTTTGAGAGTAAAGATTTGTTCTATATGAATTTACGTGGACTTAATGAAAAAGAAAGTGAAGAGTTTTTGGTAGAGGCTTTTTTAAATTATTAGTTTTAGTATTTGAGTCTTATATGTGCGCGCCTTCGGCGCGCACATAGTTTTTTATTTTATGTTATAATCAAAATATATAATATAAATAAGTATGAACAAAGAAGATTTTCCAATATTTAAAAATATACCCAACCTTGTCTATTTGGACAATGCTTCGACGTCGCAGACTCCTGATAAAGTTTTAGATGCTATGAATTATTATTATACACATCATAAATCAAACATAGACAGAGGATTATATAAAATAGAGCAAGACTCAAGTTTAAAATATGAAGAAGCTAGGAAAAAAGTGGCTACTTTTGTAAATGTAGAAAATGATGAGGTGATATTTACTTCTGGCTCTACAGATGCTAGCAATAAGCTTGTATTATTGTTGGAAAAATATTTTAAAAATTTAGAAAATAAAGGTAAGCTAAATACTGATACAAAGAATGAGATACTGATTTTAAATACTACTCACAACAGCGATTTGATACCATTACAAGAATATGCAAAAAGAAATAATTTAAAAATAAAAATAGAGGACATAGAAAATATTTTAGAAAATATAACAGAGAGAACTTTTATAGTTAGTGCACAACTAGTTTCAAATGTTACGGGGAAAATATTTGAGTTTAAAAACATATTTTTAAAAGCAAAAGAAATGCATGCTTTTTCTGTGTGTGATATAACAGCAGCAGCTGGACATATAGCAATAGACTTAAAAGATCTTGGTTGTGACGCGGCATATTTTTCTGCTCACAAAATGTGCGGACCTACAGGAGTCGGAGCTTTGTTTATAAAAAGAGAATATACCAGAAATATGGAGCCGGTATTTTTTGGAGGGAATATGGTGAGTAGGGTTGTGAATAATAATTTTTCAAATAATGAATACAGAAGCGACATAAAGTTATTTGAATCAGGCACACAAAATATTGCCGGAGTTATTGGACTTGCTGCGGCCACAGATTATCTGCAAGACAAAAGTTATGGACTTGGTTTAGAAAATATATTTGATCATAATCAAAAACTTTTAAAATATTTTTACGAAAGTTTAGAAAAAGAAGAAAATAAAGATGTAAAAAATAGTATAGAGATTTACTCGGAAAAAGATTTGGAGAAAAATATTGGTATAATCTCTTTTAATATTAAAAATAATAAAGGAGATGCTATACACGCTCATGACGTAGCACAAATATTAGCTGGCGATAATATTTGTGTCAGAAGCGGTAAACATTGCGCAGATTTATTTTTACAAGAAAGTAATATAGTTGCTAGCACCAGAATTAGTTTTTATTTTTACGATACAGAGCAGGATATAGATTTATTTTTTATTTCATTAAAAAAAGTTATACAAAAGTTTAAGGTGTAAAATAAAAAATACCCATATAAATATAGGTATTTTTGGTATAGTATTTTTACAAGGCGTTGATCCTCTCATCTATACTTACTATCACATGAGTCTTGTATATTGGACTCAGTTGCAATCCAAGCATATAGAGACATTCTCTTAATTTCTCCAGCACTTCTTTTGAAAATTTTAGTAAAATTTTTCTAATTTTCAAAATTTTCTCCCCTGAGTCTCTAGAAAGGAATTTGCCACCATTGAGAATCTTATCGATTTCTCCACGAGTGTGCTGGAAAAGATTGTTTGGAGAAATTGTTTCAGTGTGCATTATTTTCCTTTAAAGGTTTTAAAGAGCAGCGCAAAATTGCGTTTACGTATTATATAACAAAAGAAAATATTTAGCAAGTGTTAAATATGTTTTTATTTTATGTTATAATATAAACAAGAAATATATGCAAGATAAAAATACAGAATACAAAAAAATAGCAGCTTTACTTTTTCCAGATATTGAGAGCGGGGTAGCAAAAAATAGAGAATATTTTGAAAATGAGCGCCTGGCGTTATTAGGGTCTAGAAAAATAGCGGGGCGTAACTCGCCAGGCGCAGAGACACTACGCGTCGCACCTTCTCCTACCGGTTTTCCACATATTGGACTAGTTTATATGGCTCTCATTTCTAGTAAAATAGCTCGCCAGTCTGGCGGAACTTTTTGCTTACGTATAGAAGATACAGATTCACTGCGTGAGATGGATGGCGCAAGACAGATAATAGTAGATACTCTTACTGATTACAACATAAAATACGACGAGTATTATGTTCAGTCAGAGCGAGTAGAACAGTATAAAGCTTTTGCATTTGAGATGGTGAAAATGGGACATGCTTATCCATGCTTTATAGCAAAAGAAGAACTGGACGCATTGCGTGAAGTGCAGACAGCAAACAAAGTTCGTCCAGGTATATATGGAAAATATGCTACTAATCGCAGTCTTTCATTTGAAGAAATAAAATCAAAAATAGATAACGGAGAAAAATTTGTACTTCGCATGAGATCAAATGGTAATGTTGAAAACAAAAACAAATTTGTAGACGAATTTTTAGGTGAACATATGATACCGGAAAACGATGAAGATTTTGTGATTTTAAAAAGTGACGGCATACCAACATATCATTTTGCTCATGTTGTCGATGATTACTTACTGGGTACGACTTTTGTGACTCGTGCCGAAGAGTGGTGGTCTTCACTACCAAAGCATTTGTCTCTGTGGGACGCTCTTAATCTGCCTCGCCCAAAATATGGACACATAATGCCAATAAATAAAACAGAACAAAAAATTCTAGAAGACGGAAGTATCAAAAATACCGTTAGAAAATTATCAAAAAGAAAAGATCCAGAAGCTAGTATGAGTTTTTATGCAGATCAGGGTTACTCGTCAGAAGCGGTCACCGCATACCTTTACAGACTTGCCAATCCTAATTTTGATGAATGGTTCACAGAGAATATTTCAGATAAAAAAATTATAGCACTTAAAATAGATGATTATGTGTTAAATATGGATGAGATGAAGCGTGGGAGTCGTGGCCCTTTGCTTGATTTTGTAAAGCTTAATAATATATCTAGTGATATAGTTGCAAATATGTCTACTGAAAACATAACAGAAAAAGTTTTGTCTTGGTCTAAAATAAATGATAAAGATTTTTTTGAAATATTAAATAAATATAATCACAAAGAAAGTGGTACACAAAGTTATTTAGAGAAAGTATTAAATATAGAACGTGATACAGAAAATCCTAGAAAAGACATATACAATCTGTCTTGCGTAAAAGATAATATTTTTTATATGTTTGACCAATTATTTGAAAAAGATAATATTGTAAATAGAGAGAATTTGGAAAATTATTTAAAAAATTTAGATAAAAATATTTTAGAAAAAGTAAAAGAAAATCTAGAAAATGATATACATTATAAAAAAGAAGTAAGTTTAGAAGACTGGATGCTTTTTATGAAAGAAGAGTACTCAAAAATAAAAGAAGAAATAAATAATATAAAATTTGGAGAGTTTATGATGATTATAAGAAAAATCATAACAAAAAGAGAAAAGACTCCAAATCTGTATTTTATATTAAAAGTTTTAGGAAAAGAAAAAGTCTCAAATAGGATTAATTAACAAAAAAACAAGTAAAATAAGGGAATAAATATCATATCCACAACACATAAAAAAAATGTTCTTTAAGGTAGAGTTTTTATGTTATATTTATATCATAGAAGGACCAAAATCTCGAACAAAAACAAATTTAACAACTTTTTAAAAATATTTCAAAATCTAAAAATTAAAAATATGAATACAGACACATTTACATTATCAACAAATTTAAATACAGAAAATGCTCAAAACATATCACAAGATGTTTTAAATAAAGCAGTGCTTGTAAGTGAGATAGCAGAAAGCTTAGACAGGACAAGTGGTAGAGTCAGTATCAATAGTAGGCGTATGATAAACGGTAAAAATGCAGATGTTATACAATTGCACCCATTAAAACATATCTTTGCTTGGGATGCGTACAATACAGGTAATGCAAATCATTGGCTGCCGACAGAGATAAGTATGCAGCTGGACATAGAGCAATGGAAAAGTAAAGATGTGCTCAGTGACGATGAGAGGCATGCGCTAAAAATGGTATTAGGATTTTTCTCTACAGCTGATAGTATAGCCGCCAACAACCTTGTCATCGCCACTTATAAACATATAACAAGTCCAGAGGCGCGCATGTATTTACTTCGTCAAGCATATGAAGAGGCGATACATACACAGGCTTATCAATACATAGTAGAGAGCCTTGGTCTCGACGGTGCTGAGATATTTAACATGTACCGCGAAGTAGATGCAATATATAACAAAGATAAATTTGTACTTAGTTTAAATGGAGGCATACTTGATGACAATTTTAAGACAGGGACATTTGAAAATGATCAAAAGTTTTTAGAAAATATATGTGTATTTTCATTAATACTGGAAGGTATATTCTTTTATTCTAGTTTTGCAGTTATGTTTGGATTTCAGAGGCAAAATAAAATGCCAGGTAGTGCAGAACAGATACAATACATAATGCGTGACGAGTCTATGCATCTTAATTTTGGTATTGATATGATAAATACAATAAAAGAAGAGCAGCCAGAACTTTGGACGGCTGAATTTCAAACTAGAATTATAAATCTAGTACGCGAAGCAGTAACATTAGAATACACTTTTGCACAGGATGTATTTCCAAAAGGAATATTTGGTTTAAATGCAGAAGGTTTCAAACAATACATAGAACACATCGCAGATCGCAGACTGCAAAGAGTTGGACTACCAGTGCAATACGGATCACACAATCCATTTACTTGGATGAGTGAGGCAGTAGACTTGTCAAAAGAGAAAAACTTTTTTGAGACACGTGTTACTGAGTATAAAGTTGGAGGGACGTTAGATTGGTAAAACAAAGAGCCGCGACTTCGTCGCGGCTCTTTGTTTTATTAACACTCAAATTAAAAATAAACTTTTAATTTGTCTATTAATGCTATAATATAAAGATGAGAGTAGCTATAATTTACGACGATATACATAAAAAAATAGAACAAGAAGAGTCTGCAAATAGTATATTCACAGAGTTATTTGACTATACAAAAAAAATACACAAAATATTTATAGATCAGCACGGTGATTGGAGTGTGGGAGGAGTCAAGACTTTAGCTCATGCGGTATTGCCTCTTGTGGACTATGTTATAGATTTACGTAGTGGTAAAAAAGATATCAAATTAGAAAAACTTTTACATGATTTTAATATAAAAAGTTTATTTAAACACAATGATGAAGAGAGTAACATTAGAAAAATAATGCACCAAATAAATATAGACACTCCAAATCATATAACAATTAAAAAAGATTTAGATAATATTATAGATGCTATACATGATATATGGAGAAAAATACATTTACCTGTGATAGTTAAATCTGAAAATAAAAATACTACAGAATTAAAAACTCACGATGTTCGAGAACTATATAACCACGTCTTGTATATACATAAAAAAGGACACGATGCGCTCATAGATCAGGCTGTATCAGGAAAAGAGTATACTCTAATAACTATAAATAATTTTAGAGGTCAAAAAATCTACGCTTCACCTCTAAAAGAGATTATCACCATAAAAATGAAAAGAAGATTATACTTTGCTCATGGATTATCTGAAAATCAAAAGAAAGAGATGTTAGAAAAAGCGATAAAAGTTCACAGTGTTTTAGATGTAAAAATACTAGAGCAAAATTTTGTATATGGAAAACAAGGTCCAGTTTTAATGAGTGTAAATAGTAAGCCGACATATAAAAATGAATCAGATCTCAAAACCCATTTTAAAGACAGTGGTATAACTTTTGCAGACATACTTTTGAGTGAGAAATTAAATTAGTCACAAGTAAATGATTTTATTTTGTCAAATGAAAATTTGTAAAAATATGCTATAATGCATATAAATATTTTATGTACATCAAAAATCAATTTAAAATACAAGGTTTTACACCTGCCGGAGATCAGCCAAAAGCAATAGAGGGCTTGGTTGCTTCTGTAAAAGCAGGTAATCAAAAGACGACACTACTCGGTGCTACAGGTACAGGTAAGACTTTTACTGTTGCTAATGTAATACAGCAAATACAAAAACCAACGCTAGTTATCGCACACAACAAGACACTCGCAGCTCAGCTTGCCCAAGAGTTTAGAGAGTTTTTCCCTGACGCCGCTGTGCATTATTTTGTGTCGTATTATGATTATTATCAACCAGAAGCGTATATGCCGGCTACTGATACTTATATAGAAAAGGACGCGAGTATAAATGAAGAGATAGATAGACTGAGGCACGCCAGCACACAAGCACTACTCACTCGCAGCGATGTGATTATATGTGCCAGTGTGAGCTGTATCTATGGTCTCGGATCTCCAAAAGAATATGAAAAAGTAAATATCAGACTCGCTGTTGGAGACACTATGAGTAAAGTAGAGCTGATGCAAAAGTTTATAGCTGTGTATTATGAGAGAACCAATGCAGATCTTTCGCCTGGGACTTTTCGTGCGGTCGGAAATAGAATAGACGTGATGCCAATATCTGAAACAAATATGATAGAAATAGAATTTGCAGAAGGTAAAATAAGTAGATTAGCCCTAACTGACCCAGTGTCTATGAGCGTTATAAGAACTGTGGATGATTATTTTATTTTCCCAGCAAAACATTTTATAAGCAATGAAGACACAAGAGAGAGAGCGGTAGAAGAGATAAAGCATGAGCTGAGTGAGAGATTAAAAGAATTTGATTTAGATAAAAAAATACTCGAAGCAGATAGATTAAAGAGAAGGACGACATATGATGTGGCGATGATAAAAGAAATAGGTTTTTGTCAGGGTATAGAAAATTATTCTAGGATACTTAGTGGCAAAATGCCTGGAGAAGCACCTGAGACGCTTATGAGCTATTTTCCACACGATGAAAATGGTAATCCAGAGTTTTTGACGGTCATAGATGAGTCTCATGTAACACTACCACAACTAAACGCAATGTATGCAGGTGATCAGAGTCGAAAGCAGACTCTTGTAGATTTTGGATTTAGATTACCAAGTGCAAAAGATAATAGACCACTAAAATATGACGAATTTGAAAAGCGTGCTGGTCAGACAATATACGTGAGTGCAACACCGAGTAAAATAGAAAAAGAAAGTAGTCAGGTCATAGTTGAGCAGATAATACGCCCGACAGGTCTAATTGATCCTGTACTCGAAGTTCGTCCTGTACGTGAGGTTGAAAAAGAAAACACTATAGATAAAAAGAAAAAATACCCAGGACAAGTTTATGATTTTATAAGTGAATGCGAAAAGGAAATAAAAAAAGGAGGTAGAGTTATAGCGACAACTCTCACTAAAAAAATGGCAGAGAGCCTGAGTGAATTTTTAATAGAGAAAAAATTAAAAGCAAAATATTTACATAGTGATATAAAAACCATGGAGCGTATCGAGATACTTACAGATTTTCGTAAAGGTATATTTGATGTACTGGTTGGCGTCAATCTACTGCGTGAAGGACTAGACTTGCCTGAGGTGACTTTGATTGGAATATTAGATGCTGACAAAGAAGGTTTTCTACGCAGCGAGACAAGTCTAATACAAACCATAGGACGTGCCGCACGTAATGTAGATGGGCGTGTTATATTGTACGCCGACAAGATAACAGGTAGTATGGAGAGGGCGATGGACGAGACAGAGAGAAGGAGAAAAATACAACAAGACTATAATATAAAGCACAACATAACTCCAAAAACTATAATCAAAAATATACATGATATAGGTGAAAGTATAAAAAGTGAGCGCGCAAAAGTTATAAATCTAGAACTGGAAAAAGATAAAAAACTTTTTGCTAAAAATCCAAACAAGCTAATAACATTAAAAGAAAAACAAATGAAAGAAGCGGTAAAAGCGTTAGACTTTGAGACTGCAGCCATACTGCGTGACGAGATAAAGTTTTTAAAAGATAAGCAGGAGAAAGAAAAAGAGTAGCTTACTTGACAGATATTTTATTTCGTGTATACTATGTGTGTAAGTTATATAGTGAAATAAATTTGTGTCAATATAGATACATTTATATTTTTACAGATATATTTTGCGATATAACTTTTTTCTTTTTTTTAATTTAGGTCAGGCATACATCAAGTCCTGATCCGCCTCATGATGGGCGCAACTCTATGAAAGGAGATTATCATGACAAGAGTTCAACTTTTGTGGAACTACCTGAAAGGAAATTTCTTTCAAGTAGTTGGGGTGATGGCGGCAATTACCGCCATCATTGTTGTGGTTATTGTGTCTGGATCCACCATAAGGTGGGTCTGGAATAAGGCATCTGCACTGACAACAGTCAGTGCACCAACGCAGCAGGTTGCTGCGTTGACTACTCCCGTAGCAGCAGAACCACCAGCACCCGCAGCACAAGCAGCAGCCCCAGCGCCGGCGAAACCAATAGCTGCACCAGCAACAGCGCAGCCAGCTCCGCCACCAGCACAAGTGGTTGTACCAGCTGCTCCGGCAGCTAGCAAGCCAGCGCAAGTAGATATTGCTTCTCAGCAAGTTACGACAGCGTCAGCAACAAAAACAGTCTCTACTGGAAATTGTTTCAATGCTCCAGCTGGCTTTGCTCACTTACCAGGCGCAGCGAAAAATTTGCTTGGAGAATGTTAAAAATAACCGTAAAGTTAAGATGTTATTATCATCAAAACTTTACGGTTTTTCTTTTTGTGTGTTACTTGACAAAATATTATATTCGTGTATAATATGCATTAAGTTAGGTCAATTCTGTCTTAACGTTGTACTTTAAAAAATTTTCGCGCTTAGGTGCGCAGAAGGAAATAAAATGAAGCAATTCATTATGGCTCTGATCGCCGGCCTACTTGCGATGTCAGCTGCATACGCAGCAAAACCAGCAGATGGTGTTATTGGATTTAATTCCTCTGGTGCATGTGTTGCTGCTGTATCAAAAGGTGTAGCAAAAGCGTATGTACCTGTCACCAATCGTAATCCGGGGTCAGCCTATGTCCAAAAGACGATGGCAGATGCTGGATACCAAAATGGTGCCTGCGTACAAGGTCTGACAACTTTTAACAAAGACGTCTGGGTCTACTTGCCTGCCAGCTTTCAGATCGGTCAATCCGGAGAGAACATTGTAATGTGGCAATGTGGCAATGCTATTAATAGTATTGCGGCTATCGCCATGAATCAAAACGTCACTCAGTTACCACCTCAGACCAGCTTTACTCAAGCCACGTGTACTGAATCCACTGAAAAGTGTGAACAGATAAAGTGGTGCGATGAGAACAAAGGTTGGGTAGTGCAGGGTAATGAGCGGGTTTGCCGTATCCCAGGTCAGAACAGTCGTATCGTACAGGAAGATGTTTTAAACATCGACCGACACCTGACTGTAAATGCTCGGGTATTGCCTACCACGGTTAATCCATGGCAAGGCAATGGCGACTTTACAGTCCCAGCTGCTCCGCAAGCACGTGGGTCTATCGCTCCTTCACAGGGTCCAGCAGTAGATTTTGGCCGCACGCAAGCAGGTTCTGTATCTGGAGTTATGTGCCAGACACAAGGATGTTCATCGCGTCCAGTTGCCAACTTTGTTGGTGAGGTAAAATCTAACTTTTGCGGCATCCGTACTAGTGACGGTAAACTGTTTAAATTGGGGCGATCTAATGACGGTATGATTGTTGTTGCTGACTGGTCCTCTGGATCAGAAGGACGCAAAATGCGTATCGGAGGACAGTCGTCCTCTATGGACTGTGATGTTGATCAGCAAGTTGTTGAAAAGCAGCACTGGTCTGGTATGATCCAATACTTTGGGTTACCAAATACATGTGCCGTAACACAGCGCATGAGTGGTCCAGTACGTTAGATCCAAAAACACTTTGACCCAGTGTAAAAACAGGGTTAACCGCTAATTCAAAAGATTAATTTCTTAGAATTAGCGGTTTTTTATTTCTCATACAAACCTTAAAAACACTTGCTTATTTTCTAAAAATAGTGTAGAGTAGATAAAGATTAGCTAAAAATGATACATAACACTTGACAAGTTGTAAAGTGTTATGCTATAATTAAAAAACCTTAAAACAGGTATTACAAAACAATAATTTATATACAAAATAAATAACTCAGTAGGTGATTCTACTAAATCAAATCTTATATGAAAAAAACTTTAATAAACTTTACTAAAAAATTATCAACAATAATGTTGCTATCTGCATTTATATTTAATGCAAACGTAACATCTTTCACAGCTTTAGCTCAGTATACATACGGTGATTATACTGATACTGTTGATTATACTTACACTAGTCCTAACACTGACTATGTAACATATGGTTGCGAGTATTATGGAACTTGTAACAACACAACATCAAACAGTAACTATACATACGGTGATTATACTGATACTGTTGATTATACTTACACTAATCCTAATACTGACTATGTAACATATGGTTGCGAGTATTATGGTAATTGTAATAATACATACACACAACCTCCGGTCTATACTGCACCAGCGCCTACTTATACATATACACCAGCTCCAACATACACATATGAACCAGCACCGACCTATACGTATATACCTGCTCCTACATATACCTATACTCCAGCTCCAGTTTATACATATACACCAGCGCCTGTCACACCACCAGCACAAACTAAAACTTGTCCAAATGGATTTGTAATACCTGTTTCTCAATCTTGTCCAGTTGTAGTATCTCTATATTGTACAATCAATGGTTACTACTATTCATCTCAAAATGATTACAATAATTACTGTAAACCAGCAACTGTGAATCTTTATTGTGCAATCAATGGTTACTACTATTCATCACAAAGTGATTATAATAATTATTGTAAAGCTCCAATAGTAAATTCAACTTATTATTGTACTATCAACGGTCAGACATATAACTCACAATCAGCATACGATGCCGGATGTAAAGAGTTTACCAAAACTTGTCCAAATGGATCTGTAATACCTGTTTCTCAATCTTGTCCAGTAGTAACCCTATACTGTTCAATCAATGGCCAAACATACAATTCACAAGACGCTTACAATGCTAACTGTGTAAACAGAGTATCACTATACTGTGCTCTTAATGGACAGACATATACATCACAGCAATCTTTTGCTGACTCATGTAAAAAGTTATGTACTATCAATGGATACTACTATGCTACTCAAAATGATTATGATAATTATTGTAAAGCTCCAGTAACTCCTACTTATTATTGTACTATCAACGGTCAGACTTACTACTCTCAAGCAACCTATAATCAGTATTGTGTAAGTGCACCAGTAACACCAATCGTAAACCTGTACTGTGCATTAAATGGTCAGACGTATAGTTCACAGACGGCTTATAGTCAAAACTGTAAAAAGTATTGTGCATTAAATGGCATATATTACGCCTCTCAAAATGAGTATGTAGTTTACTGTAAAGAGAAGTCTCCAGCACCTGTATACGGATACAAATGTGAGATAAATGGAAGTATATATAACTCTGTTTCTGAGTACAGTAATTATTGTAAAAAATGGTGCACTCATACAAGTAGCTACTATACAAATGTAAGCAGTTACAATACATATTGTAAAGCAAAACCTGTCATTACTTATGTAAAAAAACCAGTTGTAAAAGTTGTAAACAAGAAAAAAGTAACAACATATGTAACACAAAAAGTTGAAAAAGGTGGCAATGAAATAATATGTAAAGATACAATAGGTAACACACAGACTGTAAAAACAGGCGAGAAACTTATAAATGTAAACTTTGAAAAAGTTACAGGAAAAGTTACTCCTGGTAATGTTGTAGACTATAAATTAACTTACAACAATACATCTAGATTATCTCTTTCAAATGTAACCGTAAAAGTTACCTTACCGAGCGAAATGACTTTTGTAAATACAGACAATGGATCATATGATGTAAATACAAACACTATGACATACAATGTTAATAGCGTCACCTCATTAAATAATGGTGAAGTTATAGTAAAAGTAAAATCTTCTAATACTATCAATATTGGTAAGACTTTAGTTTTAAATGCATTAGTATCGTATGAGGTATTAGACACTACAGGAAAGGTTATGCGTGATGAGGTTACCGCTTATGTTATATCTACTGTAGTAGATGCAGATAATGCAGCTCCTAAAACTACAAATGGTGACAAGGTAAATACTACAAGTATATTTCCAGATACTATATTAGAGTGGTTAGTAATAATAGTTCTTATGGGTATATTATTTGTACTAGGTAGAAATATATATGCTGGACTAAAAGGTGATAACAATAAATCACATAGTGCTCACTAATATATAAATTGGTAAAAGCAACAGAAAAGCCGCGACGAAGTCG
>JAYTBU010000028.1:0-35172 GCA_043736875.1 bacterium | reverse complement strand
CGCTCTTTATTTTAAAAAAATACCTCAAATACAAACTTTGTAATACTAGGATATATTAATCCAAATAATTGTGAAGCTAATAATATAGATATTATCATCGCAGCTGGATTGTGTTCCAGGTGCTCATACTTGTGACCTAACTGTGGAAATATACTACGTAGCATGCTCATGCCGTCAAAAGGTGGTATAGGTAAAAGATTAAAAAAACCAAGACCAATATTAACTATAGCTACTTTTAAAAATAGACCTTGATAGTTCTGGAATATTCCAAATTTTACTAAGAATAAAAATACACTAGCAATAAGTAAATTAGTGACTATACCTGCTGACGCCACCATGAACTGTTTTAATTTGCTACCTAGATTGTACAAATTAACTGGCACACCCTTGGCCCAGCCGAACACACCAAAACCAGACATAACAGCGATAACCGGCAACAATACACTGCCCACTGGGTCTATGTGCGGCACAGGGTTAAGGGTTAACCTATTTGCATTTTTGGCAGTATTGTCACCGCAGAGATAAGCAACATAACCATGAGCTATCTCATGTAATATGATGCTATATATAACTATAGCTATGTATATAATTGTATCTGGATTTAAGAGGTTTTGCATAGTAATATTATAACATACAGTTAAGTATTTTCAATTGACTTTTTTTATGTTTAGGTATATAATAAGAATATTGATGGCTAGACCATCGTACTTCCCCCCCCCACAGAAATGTGGGGGGGGAGGATTTTTATATTTTGATTATTTTATTAAAAGACTCTTTTAGATTTAATCTACTCTCCTTTGACACTTTACCCACATAATCAAACAACCTCTTTGTGTCCACAACTCTTATCTGACTGACTAGTACACACTTTTCTTTTTCTTCTGTATCTATTTTAATATTTATATTATTTTTATCTTCATTATTTTTAGATGTCAGTGGTGCGACCAAAACACATCTGTCTCCAAATTTTTTTAAAATTATAACTGGCCTCAGGAAATTATCACCTTTACCACAAACTTCTGACCCTATATTTTCACCATATGCACACCAAAAAACAGAATATTTATAAGCTTCTACCCTAACCCTATTTTCAGTCTTCTCTTTTATTTTTAACCAATCTTCAAAATTTTTAATATCAGAATCTTTTTTCATAATTACATCTACTCACAATCTACACTATAACTCTTTAAAAGAGCTGTAGTTTTTATTATTTGAGAATCTTCTTTTTTAGCTTTTCTTTCTTTTATTTCCACACTTTCTTCTGTCATAGTTTTAGCAGAAACTAATACACGCATATTTATACCCAGAAGATCCGCATCGCCTAGCTTTTCCCCTGTGCCATGTCCTGTCCTATCATCCCAAAACACTTCTACGCCAAAGGCTATCAGTTTTTCATATATACCTTTTGCATAATTATAAACCTCGTCCCCCTCTTCTTTGTGTAGCGACACAAGATGTATCTGATAAGGCGAAACTTCACTTGGCCAAATTAGCCCATTTTCGTCAGACAATAACTCTGCCATTACACCCATGACACGTGCTGGACCTATACCATAACTGCCCATAATCACATCTTTATCTTCTCCTTTTTCATCTTTGTATTTTAAATCAAGAGCAGATGAAAACTTTGTTCCGAGTGAAAATATATTACCAACCTCACTTGTTACTTCCACTCTCACTTCATCTCTACTTATGCCAAGGTCTTTTAAAACCTCATCATTAAAAACCTCTTTATTTATAGCCAGATTAAGTCTGTCGCATATATACACCTCATCCTCGCCTGCATCACAAATAGTTTGAAATTCGTGACTATACTTTGCAAAGCTGCCACCACTCGCAAAAGTTTTAAAAGTTTTCTCTCCTATGCCCAACCTCTTAAATATATTTGTATACGCCTGCGACATCTTTTCATACATTATATTATGTTGATCTGTATCAGCTGCAAAAGAGTACAAGTCCTTCATGATAAACTCACGAGTACGCATTATACCCGACTTTGCACGGGTCTCATTTCTAAATTTATTCTGAAACTGATAAACCATTTTTGGCATATCTTTATAACTATTTATAAAACGTATAGCGATACTGGTTACATCTTCCTCGTGAGTAAAACCCATACCTATCTCAGTATCGTTTTTAAGTTTAGTTTTAAACCATACATCGACATTTGCATCATCCCATCTATCTGTCTTTTTGTAGAGGTTAGCATCCTGAAGAGTGGTCATGAACATCTCTTGCCCTCCAGCGCCATCCATCTCTTCTCTTATTATCCTGATTATGTTTTGTAGCACCTTGTATCCTATCGGGGTAAAACTATAAACCCCTGCCATCTCTTTGTGTATATAGCCCGCCTGTATTAACAGGCGTGCATTTTTACTTGTCTCATCGGCTGGTATATCTTTACTAGTCTTTGTAAATGATTTTGTATATTGCATATATGATTTTATTTAAAATAATTATAACATAAAAAATTATATTTCTATATAGTCAGCCACTCTTTATTTTGCCTGACCAGACTATCCTGTACATTTACATTTTCTGAGACTAATAATGCTACCGCCTTTTCCATGCGTGTCGATTGTGAACCTTTTAAATATATAATATCCTCAGGTTTTATTATATTCAAAACCTCTAACCCTGCTTCATTACTGTCGTCACATTCTAATATCCACCCTTCACCCATACCACTCGCTCTAGCCGATTCTGCGGTGAACTTTGATCTGCTTCCTACAGTTACAAGTATGTCAAAAACTTTTGCCACCTCCGCTCCGATTTTTATGTGCTGATCTTTTGTGAACTCACCTAGCTCCATCATGTCACCTAACACTGCTATTTTTCTACCTTTTACATCTATATCTTTTAAAGTTTTAATACCATTTAGAACTGCTATAGGAGATGAATTGTATGTATCGTCTACTATGATAGAACTATTTTTTCCTTCGAGGATTTTCATGCGACCATTTTCTCTTTTCATATTTTTGATATTTTTTAAAGAGTTACTTTTGTCTAGGTTTAAAATATCAGAAATAATAAGTGCTGGCATAGCACATATTAGACTAGCCTCTCCCAAAACATTGTTGCAGACTATTTCTACCACCCTATCTTTCTGCTGCGAGATTTTTGCAGAGACACATCTCTCTTTTAAATTATTTTTAATAAAGCTTATTTTATAATCTCCAACTTTATGACCATAAGAAATCACATTCTTGCTTTGATTTTTCTCTTTTTCCATAACTTCTCGCATCTTGTGTATACTATCAGTACAATCAGAATTGAATATTATAACTCCAGAACTTTTCATAGTATTTATTATCTTAAAATCTTCATCTATCAGCTGATCTTTATCTTTAAAGTTTTCAACATGAACTGGGACATCTCCAAACTTTGTAACGACTACAACATCACAGTGTATCCACTTTGCAAGGTCTCGTATGTCATTTTTCTTATCTGCTCCGAGTTCGAGAACTAGATATTTTGCATAATCTTTTTGTAGTAAAACTTTTACACCTCTGATCATAATCATCAACCACTTAACTATACTGTTCCAGCCAGACTCTACCCCAATGATTGTAAGAGGTGCTCCAAATTCACTATTCATACTCTTTTTAGTAAAAATAATATTTTGACCATCAAGCACAGCCGCAATACCATCTTTTGTTGTAGTTTTACCCACGCTACCAACCACACCTATTATAAAAGGTTTATGTTTTTCAAGTATCTCTTTTGCTAAAATAGTTACTATTTTTAGTATAATTATTTTGAATAAAGCTTTCATGTGTATATTATAACATAAAAATAGTAGATTTTTCTACTATTTTTTCTACTATTTTTATGTTAATTATTTTAGGTTTTACTAATTAAAATTAATCTGAACTTGAGGCGGAGGAAGTATAGCCTTGCATGATGGTTGTATCCCAGAAAATGTAGCTCCGTCAACCTGGACCGAGCTGCCGTTACAGCTGACTGAGTTATTACCTGTGTAACCAGCTGCTGAGTTAGTTACGTTGACAACATCGCCAGTATTTGAAGGACCAACATATGCACTACAACCAGGAGCCCACGATACAGTAGTAGCAGGACAGTTAGGTCCACCAGCCACAGGAGCATCGTTACATCTAGGACCAAAACTATTTGGTGTGCCACCATTATTAGTGCAACCATGTGTACAATAAGCAACATTAAAACCGATACCACAACCAGCTTTATGGTTATATATATAATTACCATTACAAGTCTGTCCAGTCACAGCACAGGCACAAGAGCCGCTACTGTCACCTGCAAAATGAGCTGTACCAATCCTTGGGCGTGATTCACAACTGGCTGGCAACATTGAGCCCTTTATATTTTTGTTATCGCTGTGCTCAGCAAAGCGAAGCTCTGCCTCTGGTACTTCTTTTTGAGTAACATTAAAGACAAACAGAAAGCCAAATAAGGCAGATATAAGCAAAACTGAAAAGGAAGATTTTATTAGATTTTTATTTTTATGTTTCATAAATATATTATAACAAATATATACCAAAAATAGTAAATACTAAAAATTGTTTATGTGGATAAGAATAAATAAAAAACAAGCAAGGAAAACCTTAGAGATCTCCCTCTTTTAATAATTGGATATTTTTATCTATGGTCTCTCGCATTGCTTTTAACCCTTTTCCATATATAGACGGATCATTGCCTGGATAAGCTTTGCCCCAGTCTGTTTCTGTCATGCTCTCACTTGCCACTTTTGCTTTTTCAAAAGCTAGCAATGCCTCGCTGCCCCGACCAAGATTCATAAGTGCTGTACCATAAGTATTTTGTATCCATGGGTTGTCATCATAACTAGTAATTACCCCCTCTACCACATCGACAACTTTTTGCATATCACCCTTTCTGAACCAGAACCAAGCCAAATCATTGTGCCCTGCCCAGCTAAGAGGGAAACAGGTATTGAACTTTTCGAAATCAGATATCGCATTATCTAAATCATTTTTATATCCATAAGCTAGCCCTCGTATATAATGAGTGCGACAATTGTCTGGAAAGTATTCCAATTCTCTGTTGCTATACTGCACAGCTTTATACAAATCACCTTTTATAAAATAAATTCTAGATAGCTGATAATTATTCCATATGATTTTTTTATCAAAATCATTAGCTTTTAGCAAAAAATATTCTGATACTTCTATGTTATAAAGTGATATGTGATAGCTAGCATAACCAATCTTGCCGCCAAAAAATTGATTTCCAGTATAAAAATAAATATTTTGCCTAAAGTAAAAAGATACTGACAAAAAAAACATAAATAAAATAAAACATAAATACTTTTTTAGGTTTTGGGTTTTAAGTTTTAGAAAATATTTATTTACCATATAATTTAATTATATTAATGAGCTTTTCTTCGCTTATTTCTTCATATTTTTTTATAAAAATCCCGTCCTTAAAAATTAGAATAGTTGGGGTATAAGTTATGCCAGATATGTTATTCTCATTTTTTTGTTTCTGGATTTTATTTTTTACACTTTCATCGCTCATACATTTTTCAAAATCTGATTCTGAACTTATGTAAAAATTAGCAACTTTTTTAATCCAATCATTGTTTTTATTTACAATATCAAAATCAGAAAAAACATGATCAAGAAAACCAAACATACCCATATCTCCAGACTGCCCGTATACACATTCTGTTATAATAGCTTTCTCTGCTGATAAGGGTTGAGATAGTAATGGATTGTGCCTGTATACAATATTAATATTTGTATACTTCTCTTTTAACAAAAGCCAATCTTCTAAAACATAAGATCTTCTACAATATGGACAGTCCAAACTAAAATAATTAACAATATCTATGGTTGCAGTTGCATTTCTAAGTTTAAAATGATCTGAATCATCTACTTTTTTATATAATTCTCCCGACATGTCTAGAGAACTTTTTTCTACTTGCTTACCAGTTTCTAGCTTAGTTTTTATTGTATAAGTAAAAAAAATAAGAATACAGAATGAAATCAGTATTAAAAATAAATTCTTTTTTATAAAAACTAAAATGTTATCTTGATTCAACATAGTCTTTGTCTAGCGGTGCTGATTTTACCTCTATATCAAAACTTTTTTCTTTGTAATCATTAAACAAGCTTTTTGTTATAACTGGCATATTTTTTGTATCCCAGTTTTTGATACCTCCTTCTATTCTTTTTATATTCCTGTACCCATAGTGCTCCAAATATCCATAAGCAACCCCAGCAAGGCGCCCTCCTGTACATATTAGATATATTTCTTGCTCTGTATTTTTGGGTACTGGTATACCTTTTTCATTTTTAATACCATGAGTATCATCGTAGAGATAGTGTATCGGCAGATTAATAGAAGAAGAAGCGTGAGCATTGTTATATTCAAATTCTGACCTAACATCTATAAATATATATTTAGATGGATTAGATTTTATGTTCTCATAAGCTATAACTGGGTCTATATCTACTATTTTTGGATTTATATATTCTGAATATTTTAAAAATCTAAAAGATAAAGCCAATAACAAACCCAAAAAGAAAGCTAATATACCTATGTAGATATTCCAATTTTTATTTTGCATATAATTACCTATTTAATAGACTCTTTATCTTTGTAGAAAGTTCTGTATTGTTGCTCTTTATATATTTTAACACACTGAGATAATCCTTACCTTTTGTAACTGATAAGCTTGGCGCAATCGTTTTACTGGTATCTTGCAAAACCAATTGAGATAGCACTATTTCAGCGTCTGTGTTTAGATTTTTAGAGAGTAAGTAATCAGCATAAGCCATCATTATAAAATGTTTTGTCATCACATCTTTTTGAGAGAGTGCTTCATTATAACCTTTGTCAAAATAAGCACGAACCTCTACAACATTAGACGCACCATAAACCTCAAGATCTGCCAAAAATTTTGCAGCGTTAAGATATGTGTTTTTTACAAAGTGTCTCTGTCCCTCAGTTTTTGAAAATTCATCTATATTATTATCAATTATTGGCATATACTTTGCGTATAAAACTTTTGCATTTTCTGAGGTTGGGCCTTTGGCTAATTCCAGCCTTCCTGCTCTGGCTGCAGCTAATCCAAATGGATAAACATCTAATATCTTTTTGTTTATAACTAATTTTATGTCACTGCCAGACATGCCTTTTGTATCTTTTTCATAGTCAGTAAAAAAGACTTTTAACATTTCTGGTTTAGCATAGGCCAAAGACTCTTGATATATTTTAATCATAGCATAAGCTTTGGTCAAGTTAGAATTTTGTGTATTGTTAGCAATAGACATAAAATACTCAGACCCTGCAGTTTTGTCTAAAGCAAGCAAAGAGGCTCCTGCAAATAATTGGAGACTCTCTTTTTTATTTTGATCCGACTCAGTTTTAGATAAGTCATTAAAAGAATTAAATACTTCTAGTGAGTTAGCTGAGGAAAGTCTATCAATTAAAATTCTCGTCTTTTCATCTTTTTTTAGCTCAGCTATAGTATTTGGGTACTTTGTGTAGCTGCTATTATTAACAACTATATTGCTATTTTTAGACTGTTTCAGTAATATCAGTCCGATAAGTATGATCAGTATTAATATAGCTATAGTTGTAATTATTTTTATTTTATTCATATTTTTATTTATTAGCTGCAACACCCACAAGCACCCTCACAAGAACCACCGCCAGCACAATTACTACCATCAATTGTCTGAGTAGCTATATCTGCATACGCTTTTTCTATGACAGCACCCTCGGTACCGGTGTTAAAACTAAATAGATTTATAAAAAACCCTAGTATAATAAGCGGAGAAGATAGTAATAATAACTTTATATTCTTATTTTTCATAAATTAATTATAACATTAAAAATGTTATACAAAAGGGTTCAAAATTGTTACCTGTGGATAATCACCATTTAGGGTAGGTCTACTATATTTCTCCTCCATCGGAAATGAATAACTATTTGGCACTATAACTTTTTTAACAAAATAATTAAAATCAGGCAGATAATTATTTTCTACTTTATAAAAATAAACATCACCAAAAATATCTATGGCATGTTTTTTAATATCATAATTAAAGTTTTTATTATATTTATTGTCGTAAGGTATTACCTTGCCCGACAGCAGGAAATCTAAACTATTTTTATTTTTATCTATAAAATATTTTTGATTATAAATCGCGATCTTGTTATTAGTTTCTCCGTACACATCGTCCACAAATCCATCTTCAACTTTTGATATGTCTACATGCGATATTTTACAACCCTCTTCTGCTATATTTTTTGCGTACCACAAATATGCAGCCATCGACTCGCTAATGGCTCTCTGTATTACGCTGTCGATATTAACTCCTGTTGTACCTCCGCATGACCACCCACCCTCTTTTTCTATAACACACATTACAGTCGGCAAGCCAGCCTGATCGCTATAATCAAGTAGATTAACTTTAAAATCTCTATTTTTCAAGTCCTGTATAAGACTGTATATCTTTTTATCTTTTGGTATAGAGTCTATGTCTATAATGTTTACACTCTTGCCTGCATACCAGTTTTTCAAATAAAAATGCCTATGTATAACCTCGCATATACATGACCTATCGGCATCGTACTCTGTGTAACCAGCTCCTGCACCATGAGTGGTTGGATGTATTATATGTTTCTCATTTGGATAAGATATGGCATTGCCATAAAAAACTGTCTGTGACGGGGCATAATAATCTTTATTATCTTTTATGTTTAAGACTTTTGTCCAAGAAAATATATCACTATTATCAATATTAAAATGTAGGTACTTTTCTAACTGTTTCTGAGTTGGCTGAGAAAAATCAGAAATAGAGATAAAATCTAATTTTTTTTCACTCATACTTTTCTGAGACTCAATTAAAACTTTATCCTTGTTATACCTGACAGAAGTGCGCTCCAACACCTCTCCGACAGCTTTTGCATAGGCTTCTGACTTATCTATTGAGGTTCCTCTTGAAAAAGTTTTGTTATCTGAAGTGGTTATGTTAACATCATTATAAGTAAAATTATCTAAATTATAAGTACTATAACTTAAGGATTTTTCCAATATTAAACCTTTTCGAAAAAGCTCTTTTAAAAATTTTACTATAATAATCTCATCACTTTTCCATATGTTTACATATTCAAAATATATACATTTACATATCTCAAAAAAACTTAAAGTTTTTGGCATGAACATAAACTTTGCCCCCCTATTTTGCCTTATTTCATAAAGTAATTTAATTGTTTTTTTCATAAATATTTAAATAAGTATTTAATAAGTGAACATTTGTATCGAGGCAAATATATTGCGAATCATTATTTTCTGTGAAAAGATTATCCTTAAAAACCTCTTGATCAGGTCTCAGATACTCTGAAAATCTACTTAACTTTCTCTGTTCTAAAAACTTTATACACTTATTAAATAGCTGTGACTCCCCCCTCCTTGCAAAGTCTTCCATACATTTAGCTACACCTGTAGCTGAGACATTTCTCTGTAAGTATCCTGTTGAAAATTTTTCTTCTATCAACTTGTAAGTTGCTTTTAATGTGTAAGACGGCAAAGATTTTTCTAATGTAGACAACTCAGAAAAATAAAAAGCTTCATAATCTTCTGACTTGTTGGAAAAAATAATGTAGTCAAAGATTTTTTTACATTGTAGAAAAATCTCTTGGGAGTAATCAAAGCCTGTTCTCAATTTATCACACTCTGTAAAACATGACATAAAAATAGACGCCATAATAGTATTGTTGTATATGGGACTATAATTTTGCTCTTTAAAATCTTCTATAATAAAATTATAATCCTCATCAAGATTTTTAAACATTCTCATGCCATATAACATGACAAACAAAAAAGGGGATTTATCTTCAGAAAGTTTTACTTGTTCATATATTCTAAAAAATAATTTCAAAAGCTCTTGTTTCTTGTCTTGATCTAGGAACTTATTTTTGTAGGCCCTGCTCAGCGAAAATAAAACAAAAGCCATTCTAGGATAGTCTTCTCCTTTTTCATAATTAATATGTATATTTATTTTAGAATTTTGAAAATCTATCTGCGAGTATAATACATCTATATTTTTCAAAACTTCTTTCTTAATGTCTATATTTTTATTATACATAATGAACATATTATAACACAAAAAATTAAACCCTGAAAAGATTTTGACACATTTACAACTGATTAATTTTTCTCTCTAATTTGTTTTTGTGGCGATTTAGATATAATAAAAATCTATACAGAAACACAAGTAAAAATATTTTCAACCTGCTCATCATTTTATGATACTTTTTATTTTCACCGTCTGACAGTAAGTCTTTTAAAAATTGCATGCTGGAGTATTTTTGTAAAAAAGAAAATTGTACACTTTTTTCTGAAAGTAGCTCTGGAGAATCTTTTACAAAGTTAAGGTCTGTGAAAATATTAAGCATCAAAATTTTTATTTTATCAGATCTAGTGTTTAAGAAAAAAATAATACTATCATAAATTTTTATAGTATCATTTCGCTTGAAGAGTTCAGAAACAAGAGTCTCTCCGAGCAAAACAGCATTATACTCTGATGGCACAAAACCATAAAAATTACAAAATAAATCTGTTGTAAAATAAGCATTTTTATTTTTTAAGCTTTTAAGGAAAGGTAGTTTTAGATTTATAAAAATATCTTCCAGGCTTGAATATTTTCTTTTAGTTGATAAAGATATGCATGTAGTATCTTCTATGTTTACTCTGGTAAAAATCTTTGACAAGTCATCTTTACTCACAACAACTCCAGACTTTAAGAATAAAACTTTTTTGTTTTGCATAAAACTTTTAATATCTAAATACTTCACGGTCCTAAAATCTTCTTTTTCTACGTTAGAAACTAACGTTACACTATCTCTCTCTGCACCCATATCAATAATAGCATCTAAACTAGTATTAGAGTCCTTTATATTTTCACAAAAAATAACATACTGTATACTGTTTACGTCAAAAACTTCTCCAGAGACAACTTTGCTGATGCTGCTCATCTGGCCTATTTGATAAAGAGATTTTTCTCTTATGTCTCTATAATACATTATACCTTTTCTTGGCTCTATGTCTCCAGACAGGAGTCCGAGGATAGCATCTGCCCCCCTCTTTCCACAATCACCATCTGTATACTCAATAGTTTCAAACAGAATATCTTTTCTGTACAAGGAGTAAAAACTGTCATTGCTGATCGCATATTCAATATCTTTGTTAAGATTTTTAACATTTTTATTTAAAGCTACTTTACCCTCCCTTTTTATCCTCTGCTCTATAGAATCTGGGTATGTGAGTGGTGCTACTATACCTCTTTTTACCTCATCTAATTTATGTATATCTTTTTCAAAAAACTCTTCGTTCCAAATATCTTCTAAGAGCAGAGGTTTGTCAGCCTGCATTACATCAAATATAACACTAGAATTATCGCTTATAGCCATGTCACAAACCTTAAGAAGAGGCAACAGATCTGTATCATCTTTTAAAAAGTGCACTCCGGAAAGTTTGAGAGTAGAAATAAACTCAGACTCTTCTCTTTCTATAAAGTAGTGTATTTTTATTAGTATATTATACTTATCTTTTAACTTTATAAGCTCTGGCATGACCTGTTTAAATGACCCCAGATTACTGTGCGTCGGCAAATAGAGTACAGTCTTTTTATTTTTATTTAATTTTAGATTTTCTACAAGAGAGTGGTCTAAATTATTTTCATAAAAATCGTCAAACTTTGGGTTTCCTATCGGTATGGTTTTCGCAAAAAGAGAGTAGTATTTCTCCTCACTTTTTCCATATGGTAGTATCAAGTCATAAATTGCCCTGCTTGGCCTTACCATAGTTAGCTGCTTACCAACACCATAACTTAAGCCAACTTTTTTTATATGAGTCAAACCATCAATGTTATCAAGTAATGTTACACATCCCTGCTCCCAGACAGACACAGCTAGATCTATACCAAAAAATACTTCTTGAATTTTTGTTTTAATTTGATACTCTTCTTTTTTGATGATTCTATATTCTATATTATTTTTCTCTAGCAAGTCTCTAATGCTGCCAAATGTATTTATGTCATCATGTTCAGAAAAGTTGTACAAATCTATTATGAAAATGGACCTGTCCAATAAATGTTTATATATGTTTTTATATACATAAAATTGAAATGGGTAGTAAATTATAAAAGCTATATCTTTTTTCATTTAATTATTTTTTTATACTGAAAACCATACCTGACAAATCTGTAGACAGTAAGCCGAGCGTGTAATATGCTACCTCTGACGGCAGCAACATGTCTACACCCTTCTCCGAGCCAAAAGAATCTAATCTCATTGGAGTCTTTACTCTTTCTGGATTGATACAATTTATAATAACTTTCCCATTCCACTCTTCTGAAGCAGCCTGAACAAAATTAACTAAAGCAGCTTTGCTGGCGCCATACATACTATAGCCGCCTCTACCCAAAGAGTAAGAGCTGGAGGCAAATAGAAATATGGAGCCTTTGCTTTTTATAATGTATTCATATGCAGCACTTGAAACATTTACACTCCCAGTAAAATTTACACTAAAATGATTATCCTTATCATCATTTACCAGATCTGTTATTTTGTTTTTATTAAGTACGGCGGCAGTTACTATAACATGATCTATGGAACCTGTCTCTTTAAAAATATCAGCAAGTTTCTGTTGTACGTTTTCCTTGTTTCGAACATCACAACCATTTCTCCTACTTAAAGCAAAAACATTCCTAGTGTATTTTTTTACCTGGCTACATATTTCTTCACCTATGCCACTATTTCCCCCAAAAACCACAATTGTTTTGTCTCTTAGGTGGGAAAAATCTTGAAAAGACTCCGAATAAGCTTCATTAATTTGTAAATATTTATCTAATATATAAAGGTCTTCTTTGTAAGTAACTTTCATATTTTTATTGGAGCCATAAACAACATATATTTTAACTTCTGGAAACATTTTTTTTAAAATACCACAATCGTCAGAAACTTCAAAGTTTGCGCAAAGAAGAGACTTCTCATGTGCTTCATATATTAGATTCAGGTCAAATCCTTGAGGTGTCTGTCCGTTCATAAAATCACTCCTGCTTGGAATCCTGTCGATTAACCCACTTTCTTTATTTACTTGAATTAGGGTATCAACAGGATCTATGGCAACATCTACAGCTTCGTAGATAGTGAGAGCTTTTACGACATTATTTATTATTTGTTGTGACAAGAGAGGTCTTGCAGCGTCATGAATTAAAACATTTACTTTCTCTGTTGAATAAAATTTTTTACAGAAAGACAGCGCTTTAAATGAGGACTCTCTTCTGTTATTCCCCCCATAAACTATGTGAACTTTTTTATTTATACAACTGTTTAAAACATGAGAGTTTGCCTCTTCTAAATATTCTTCGTTAATAACGAGAATAATTTCATATGTATCTTTATTGATATCAAATGCTCGCAAAGTGTGCTCTATTAAAGTTTTACCTCCCAACCTCAAGAACTGCTTAGGTTTAGACCCTTTTAGTCTAGAGCTAATCCCAGCAGCTAAAATTATCGCTACATTTTTAGATATTTTTTTATTTACTTCTATATTAGACATATCAATCATATTAATATTATAACATAAAAGCTATTTTTTTAAATAAATAAAAAAACCACATAGTATAAACTATATGGTTTTGTTTTTTAAAAAACTAACTTAAAGTCACCCGTATCTCTCCAGAATAATCCTGTTTTAGAGGTTTTACTAAATTCAAACTTCCACACAGCTCCACCTTTAGGGCAGGTTGGTAGCGTATCCTCTTTTACAGTAGCACGTACATAATACGTGCTGTCTGTCTCGGTGACACTAGTCACACCAAGTATAGCCTTGTTGCATGCGGAGCTAGCTCGTCTTGAATATTTTTTACCTGGCATATACCAGATAAAATTATCTTTTGCAAAGTCAATTTCAAAATCTTGCATATTTCCATTTGGTGATGTCCAGCGACCGCTAATGGCAGGCAAAGACTTGAAGTCTTTTACTTCTACAGCATCTTTTGGTGGGTCACGAGGTACTACAGGCTGATCTATTTTCTGTTCCACTTCCACCTCTGTCTGAGCGAACCCAGATACTGCAGAGAGTGTCAGTGTGATGGCGATCAAAATGTTTTTAAATGTGCGATTCATGTTTTTCTCCTTAAAGATATGGGCATGACCCCGATTTAACAAAGAAGAATACTTGCGATATGCTTGTATTTACTTCACTCTTATATTATACACCTTTTAAATATTTTGTCAAGTGCTATACCTTGTTTCTAGAATAAAAAAACCTGACCACAAAGTAGTCAGGTTACATACGATTCTCCTTTTATCAATTTTTTAATGCATAACCAGACAATGTCTCCAGAGAAATAAAAACTTCATCATAAATATTTTGAGCAACTTTTTTGTACCCTATTTCATTAGGATGCATATTGTCAGCCGATAACATCTTGGCATCGTCTAGGACTCCAGCAAATGCTAGTGGGACATACACTATGTCATTTCTACTATCTAAGTTTAGAGCGGTTTTGTATTTCTCTCCATCTTTTAACCCTTCAAATCCGAGCACAACAACCATGATACCCTCTTTTGTAAAAACATCAATCATGTGACCGATGTTTTTCTGAGTTGTCTCTGGTGCTACACCTTTCAAAAAGTCATTAGCCCCAATACCCATAAAAACCATTTTTGGTTTTAGGTCCAGAACTTGTGTCAGACGATCTCTCGCATCCACAGTTGTGTTACCCGCTATACCCAGATTACAGATGTCTTTGCCTAGCATTTTGGATAATACTGATGGGTAGTTCTGATTCTGTGCTACTCCCACACCCTGCGTTAGACTGTCACCAAAAGCGATGACATCACACTGAGTTTTCTCTTCTTTTTTTGCAAATTTTAATGCAGCATTATTAGAAGATTCTGTATTGCCTATTTTTGCAAAAGGCATAAGTGAAACATCTACAACTGAGTAATGGGTCTCACCTGACTTTGATTTAGCGAAAACTTCGCCTACACCTTGTCTGATATGACTTTCCCATTTAACTTTTTGGAATAAACCAAAATCAAGGACAACATCACCAACTGTTACAGCTTGACCATTTATCTCAGATTTTGAGGTTGATGTAAATGTATAAGTGGCGACTTTTGGGACGCAAGAATACATCTCTGTAAAGAAAATCATCTCGCGGACAAAGCTCTTGCCCTCTTCTGGAGCTGTGCACAAGTGCCAGCCACATTGATTTGGATTTTTGGGTGTTGTAAATATCTCTTTTGGTACTACGTCTTTACACTTCTCAGTTAAGACTACTGTGCCAGTAGATGTCTCTACTATTTCACCTTTGTAACCAAAAACCTCTGTGGCAAATACTGGCACACCATTGTCATGGCGCAACACAGACATTGTCTCAGGTAATCTGTATTTCTTGCCAGTATCTCCAGTGCCGGTGTACTTTAGCTCACTGATCCATTTAGAGCCAGCGGCCGGAACCATCTCTGCAGTAGCAGAGAATGTAATCAGCGCTAAGCTAGCTAACACCAAAAATGTTTTAAACATTGATAAATTGTAAAAGAACTTGTTCATTTTTAACTCCTAAAAATAATAAATTAACCACTCTTATAGTATACACCTTTTTAATATTTTGTCAAGGGTAATATTACTTTACTCCACCCTTTAACACCTTAACTGTGCTCGATGATATTATCTGCTTGATACTATAATATATGTCTTTTGAAGTCTGAAAAGTTGTTTCTGATTCATAGACATTTTTTGCTAACTCTAGAGCCTCTTTGTTTTTACCATTTGCTGATAATGCTGTTATGTACTCAAAACTGATAAGCTGCTTGTTGGGTGATAACTTGTGAGCAAGCGCCATATAGTCCTCGGCCTTTTTGTATTGACCTGTTTGTCTCAAATATGAGCCATAAAAAGAAGTGTTTCTAGCTGTCTCATTTTCTGCTATCATAGACTCGAACTGTGACTCGGCATAATTCTTGTAATCTGATATTGCTTTGTCTACTGATAATTTTTCCCCTCCTTGTAACTTGGTTGTGTCTATACCGACCATCTTTGCCGCCTGTTGTATTAACTGCTCACGAGCTTCTACCTGACCAAAACTGTTATTGTTTATAGCTGAGCTATATGTCTTCATATTTGCTGTGCTACTAGCTGCTAATGTCGTATAATTATTTGGAACATTACGCAAAGCACTTATTAGGCTGAGATTAGTAGACAGTGGGCCCGACACAGTATAGATAAATAAAGCAATACCCGCAGCAGAACCAGCTGTAAGCAGAGCGTATTCTAATGCTTTATTATTTTTATGTTTTTCTAAAGTTTCTTTTTTAATAACATTGTCGAGTACTCTGGTACGAGCAGATACATATGCTAGTATGGCGATAAATATAACATAAGAAGATAAACTGTCAAAGACAAATACATTATGCACAAAGTAAGCAACTAACATACCTGTGGTGATCGCCCTCTCTACTACACTCATGTTTTCCTTGCCACGTCCTGCCCACATCATGTATATTGGAGTAAGGTATAGTGCAAGATAAGCAGCCAGTCCCAGCACACCACCAGCAACTAACCAGTCCATAAACACATTGTGAGCACGGTCGAACCAAGCCTCCTGAGCATACATACGTGGGTCATATTTTTCTGAAAAAACAGTTGAATAGTTCTCCTGTCCGTAACCAAGTAATGTTGTCTTGGTTGTATCATTGATGCCGTCTATTGCCATCTTTGCATTTAGAAAACGCGATACGATGGTCTGCTCTCCAAAATATGTTATAAGAGACGGATAATCATTTTTCTCATTAGCTATCATGTCATATGACTGCACAGGATGTAGCACTATGTTAGCGATGCGTATAGTAGATATACGCTTTAGTACCACAGAGTTTTGAGCAAAAGCGGTATCCTTTATTGCAACTAGGCCAACAACAAGCAGCGCAAATAGTCCCATAGCTATGACACTACCCTTTACTAGTTTTTTATATTTTTTTCCACCAAAAAGTATAATACAGATAACTGAAATAAGAGCACCAGCAATAAGACCAAAATACGATCCACGAGTCTGAGTAAAAGCAAGCAATATAACATTGATACCGGCAAGTAATACAAATATCCAGCTACCAATCTGCCCTGCTGCTACTTTTTTTACAAAAGATAAGCCAAAAAATACAAGGCCGATAATACCAGCGAACCAGACAAACTTTCCAAATATAGCAAGTGACTGAGCTAGACCTTGATTTATAGAAACTAGACCATTAGCTGCTATGAGCATAAACCTCTCAAGCAGAATCATGCCTACAGACACAACAACAGCAAAGAAAGATAACCATGACTGAGTACCACTCCACTTTTTCATGTTATAAGCAAGTAAAGCTGAGATAAATACAAAAAATAAAGTAAATATACCATAATAAGCAGCATTACCTAGTGTAGAATCAAGACGTAGTCCATTGCCCATACTAGTTGGATAGGCTGTATTTAAAAATGTTACAAACCCTTCGGCGCGAACCCCAAAAGCTTTTACCAAAAAGAAATCTTTTTGACCAAAAAGCTGTAATAACCCTTGCACATTAACCGCAATAGCAGCTACTGTGAACCATCCCCACATGCGTAACCAGTCACCGCTAGTCTTGTACACACTGTAAAGCACTGTAAAATAAAGGAATAAATGCAAGTGAGTAAACCAACCCTCCATACGCTCATAATTACCAAAGAAAGAAAAATATGGATTAACACCAAATATATTAGCTGCACATATTATACTTAAAAATAAAGCATATGAGTAAAATACTAGCGAGCTCTTTGGTCTAAATGCTGGCTCATATATAGCAAGAGCGATCCAAGACACAAAAGTAACCTCTATTAAAAACCTAAAGGCAAAACCTTTTCCTGTTATGTACGGGAAAAATGTCTCCTCACTGACATACCATGCGAGCATAGGTATGATAGCTAATGAAAAGTAAATGATTGATTTTAATGTACCTGTGAGCGTCATATATTTGTATTTCTTATTTTTATTTTTGTATTATTTATATAAGATATATTATAACACTTTCAAAAAATATTTATAATATGGACATTGTGATGTTTTTGTGTTTAAGGGTAAAAACTCTTCTCTGACTCAAGATATCTAAACCCCCATTTCTAGCCTAATATCCTCTGGGCATGTCCATGGCGGATCAAAAGTCACATCTACCTCTATTTCACTTTTTACACCAGCAACAAAACAAAGCTCTGTTATATTATCTTTTATGTCACTAATTATAATATCTGCAAATGGGCACATCGGTGTTGTTAGTGTGATTATTATTTTTATATATTCATAACTTTTTATCTCAGCAAAGTATTCCCCTATTTTAATATCGCGTATTAGCCCGAGCCTAACTATGTCTATGTTTAACTCTGGATCTATAATACTTTTTAGGCTTTCTAATATTTTGTCTTCTGTTAACATGCTTTTAAGATTTTATTTTCTATAATATATTCTGCATCAAAATCTATATAGTCTTTTATATTTGTATCATGTGAAGTTATCAAAAATGCTGCTCCAGTTCTCTGTATATGATTTATAATGTTATAGATTTTGATTTTAGAAAACTCATCGACGCCACTATCTATCTCGTCTAAAAATATGTATTTTGGTTTTAATGCAAGTATATGTAGCATTTCAAAAATCTTTTTCTGACCTCCTGAAAATCCAAAGTTAATATCTCTACTTAATAAAGTTTTATCTATTTCAAAATCATCGCAGTATTTTTCAAGTTCATTTTTAAAATCTATAATATTTTTTTTATCTTCTGGGTAAATATTCTGAAAAGCTTTGTATAAAAATTTGATATTACTCACTCCTTGTATTTCTGGCACAAATTGCTGCCCTAAATACATACCACTTCTAACCATTTCAAAAGTCTGCGAACTTAAAATGCTTTTGGCGGCGACTTCGTCGCCGCCACCACTAAGCAAAACATCTCCAGAGACTATGTCATAATCAAAATGCTTAAAAATAGCATTTAAAAAACTAGTTTTACCACTACCATTTTCACCTGTCAGCTTTACTATTTGTCCAGCACTTAAAACTAGATTAGCTTTTTCTATAATCTCTTTCCCATCTTTTGTGTTTATTTTTAGGTCTTTAATTTGTAGCATATTTCTTTAAAAAATCCTCTAAAGCATTATAACACAAAAGGGCGCAACCAGCACGCGAGGGACTTATTTGTATTTGAAGCATATCATATATGTCACTCGGCATTATATTTTTTAACTCTACTATACTCTTGCCTATTATTTTTTCTGATAACATAACTAGTCCTGCCTGCGATATGGCACAACCCTCTTTGTTTAACTTTATATTTTTTATAATATTATTTTCTAATAAAAAATATACGTCGCCTGTATCACCACAACTAGGATTGGTACCTATACCCCTTTTATAATTTTGATCTAGATCAAAATAAAATATGTCCTGATTGTCTATGTCAAAACTTTTATCTCTCGCTTTCTCCAAAATATTTTCTGTATATATATCTTGCATTTTAAATCACTAAGATAAATTCCTTTTGGGATTTTATTTGTGGGCGATAAGGGATTCGAACCCCTGACATCTACAACGTCAATGTAGCGCTCTACCAACTGAGCTAACCGCCCTATGCTGTATATTATAGCATAATAAATAGAATACAGAAAGTAAATTAAATACGAAAAGGCCGCGCGAAGCGCGGCCTTTTCGTATTTCTATTAAGACTTATTTTCTTTTCTGTTCTGTCTTTTATTTACAAACAAGGTAATAAATATTATAACTAGTGAAATATAAATATATATACTTATATTATCTCCTGTCTTGGACAAGGATTTCTTGAGGTCATTTATGGTAATAGTTTTTATAACTTTTGGTATTTTTGTTATTGTTTGTATAATTGGATTGGTTGTGGTAGATGTACTTGTAGGTACTGTACAGCTATTGTTACAAGCACATCCGAGCATGCATATGGGTGGTACAGAGCAACTATTATTACATCCGCATCCTGTACATATTGGTGGTGTCGTAGTGCTTGTTGTAGATGAAGTATATCCAAAGTCTACCCATGACACATTTGGATTTGCACTAATTAGATTTACTAAAACATCACCAACCTGACTATTGTTATCTGTACCTGATAATCCTGTTGTATTTGTTAGCTCTATTGGCAAGCTAGATGATAATATCTTTATTGTATATGCTTTATTTAGGGGCAAATTAGAAAATAGATACTGCCCATTTGCATTTGTGGTAGTGGTCGCGAGTAATGTACCGCTAGCATTTCTAATCTCAACTATAACATTTGCTATACCCATTTCATTTGATGTGTATTGTCCGTCACCATTTGTATCATTCCAGACCTGATTACCAATTGATCCTAATTGTACTGGTGTTAGAAAATTAAATCCAAAGTCTCCTGTATTGTTATTTGGACTACTTGTAGATATACCCATCACATACCCTGTACTATTTTGACTATTGTTATCTGTGCCAAATGTTCCTAGTGTGTTAGTAGATGATGCGAGTGTGCTTTGTGATGGTACAGATGCCGTATATATACCAAATGGTATATTGGTAAATATATATTGTCCATTTAGCCCTGTTGTTGTTGCGGCGACTAATGTACCGCTAACATTGTATAGATTAACAATTATACCTGCAAGTGGTGTATCTCCTACATTATAGACACCATCATTATTTATGTCTTGGAATATTTGATTACCTATGCTGCCTGTTGTGGGTGTCGTAGTCGGAGTAGTGGTGGGTGTTACTGGTGGCGTAGTGGTAGATGTCATAGTAGTGCTAGAAGTATTATTACTTGTAGTGCTAGCAAGCTCTGACGTAGTAGATACATTGCCAATATTTGTAATACTGCCCGTAGCGTTAGATGCTACACTTGCTATTATCTGTACTGGCATAAGTATCGTAGTTGTGGCTACTGGGTATACCCCTGCATATATACAATTTATACTTGTAAGTGTCGACGATGCACAATTCCAATTTACCCCTCCGACAGATGAGACTGTCAAATAATTTGGCAATGTATCTGTCACTATTATTGTCTGATTAGCAAAAGTGTTTCCAACATTTTTTACGCTAAGATTATAGTTTACAACTCCTCCCGCCAAGTATGTAGCAGGTCCCGTCTTTATTATTTCTAGATCTGGTATGATAGCAGAGACTGAGGCTGTAGTACTTGATAAATTTTCTGCTGTAGGCAAAGTGCTTGTAGATAATACTCCTCCTATACTGCCACCTGTGCTAGTTGCCTCGCGAGGATGATTTGTATATGCATAATTTTTAATACTAGTTACTAGTGAGTCTGTCAGATTCGCTATTAGTGTTATGTTTGGGAAAGTGCTTGTCGGAGTGGTCGTAGCACTTACTAAGTATTCACAATTTACAACACCACTTATATGTGAGCAAATCCAACCAGTACCAATAGCTGATACAAAACTAGTACCCGTAGCCAAAACATCCATGACAAATATTTTCTCTCCGGCAAATATTATACCAGATGAGGTAGCCAGCAAAGTAACATCTAAACTGTATGTTATATTACCTCCAAAAGATACAATACTTGGACCCGTCTTTACTATACCCATATTTGGGTGTGTAGGCTTCCAGCCAAAGTCTACTGTTAATACTTGTGTATTTGTGGCTGATATATTTACGGCATAACCAGAAGGATCTTTTCCGTGATTATCCAATGTCGTTGACATTCCCATTGATGGTACAAGGCCCATACTTGGTATAGTGCTACTAGCATCTATAGGGTTCACTCTTACAACATAATTGCCAAGCGGTAAATTGTTAAACATATAAGTACCTGACGCATTTGTCATGACTATGCTCACTTGCTCTCCGGCGTCTGCTATACCATTTCCATTTGTATCATTTATAAGCTCTACTATTATACCTGCTAATGCTGTATCGCCAGTGTTATATATACCATCTTCATTTGTGTCTATAAAAATCTGATTACCTATGCTACCTCCTATTTCTCCAAAATTATTATTTTGACTATTTTCATTTTCACCTAACATTATACTTGTGATATGATTTGGATTTACACCTCCTTCAAAAGTGCCAACACCATCAAGAGTAGGTTTAAGGTCTGGTGTACCGCTAGCATTTACTCCGAGATATCCGCCATTTGATCCTGTACTTGTATATTGCACTGGCTGTCTCTCTATAACAAAGTAAGTTCCTGGCAATAGCCCTCCAAAGTTGTATGCTCCTGTAGCGTCAGTCAAAGCTGGATTTTGATATACAAGATTTGTACCAACTGTCATACCTGCTGCTGCCAGCATTGCTAATGCCTGCGCATATTCTGCTGGGCTTGATGTTGGACTCGGAAGTATTATCCTGCTGCTACTATCCTTACCAACTAGAAATACTGGTACATTTGCTATTGATGTCTCTGTAGCATTTTTAATATTATTATTGTTTGTATCATAATAGACAAAGCCCGATAAAGAAGAGTACCCTAGCGGCCAAAACGGTGCCGTATGATCGTCATTATTGTCTGCGATATTTGTCTCTGGCGTATCTGTTATTATGCTTACTCTATTTGTGCTGGTACCTCCATTTAACAAGTTGTAATTATTAATTACTAATGCTGTTAGATTAATTGTCCCTGTCGCACCTGCTCCAATATTCCAGCTAGTGTCTACTGACGAGCCCGCTACGTTACAAATCACATATGTAACTGTCGCAGTATCTGACAGTACAGAGCACTGTGTATTTGTAGGTGCTGTACCTGATCCATTTACAAAAGTAAAGTATTTGTCTATCGCTCCATTAACAATAATATCCTCTCCTGGGTCTAATATGCCATTATTATTTATATCTTCATTTGGAAGCTTATCTATAATACGAGTATTGGTAGCTGCAATGTTACCATTATTACCAAAGTTTATAGACCAAGTATAATTTTTACCGACATTTGCCCTTATTGGCCCTGTCTTTTCTATGTATAGATTAGCAAAGCCTCCTATAACTGTACTGGCAGTGTCCTCGTTATTATCTGTATTAGTATCAAAAGTAGAGCTAAATACTTTTGCGACATTGTCTAATTGATCTCCTGCATTTACAGTAGTGTTAACCTTGACTTTGACTGTAATAGTCGCCGTGTCTGTGATAGACATGTTGAGAGTGGATGAACTAGTTACCAATCCGTCATTATCGCAATATATAATCCTGGTCACAGCATTCACCGTACAAGCAAGTGTTCCAGTAGAGACTTGTGCCACCACACTTACAAGTGGTAGATTAATATACGCTGGGAGCTGATCTATAATATATGTACCCATAGCTACATTTGGGCCATTATTTTTAATAGTAATAGTATAAGTTAGTTCATCACCTGCATTTACTTCTGTTAAGTCCATAGCTGCTTTGTCCACAATTTTCTTAATCTCTGGATCTGCTTGTATTAGATATAATGTATCTGTAGCGGTATTATTATCATAATTAGTTTCTGGTGTATTTGTCTGTATATTTACTGTGTTATTGATCTGAGCTGGAAGCAATCGACTGTTTTGCACCTGTGCATCCCAAGAGAATGAGGGTGTCTGAGTAGAGTTATAAGAGAATTTCCAAGCGTCCAAGCTAGGGGTGCTAACAGAAGGGGTATTACCGTCTCCTGTTAATTTATATATCGTACACAGACTAGTATATGCATTCATAGTTGGCAAGGCGTCAAACATCATACCTCCGTCAGGTACACTTATAGGTCCTGCGAGTAAAGTAGAGCAAGTAGGATCATATATACCTAATTCTATCCTTGTGTTTAGTGGTACTGTAGCATTTATAGCTAGCTTTTTCCAAGATAAAAATCCCGCATCACTATCTATCATAGTAGTGTATGTACCAGACGGTCTATATCCTGCTCTTGGTTCCCAGGTAAATACTGGAAAAGATGTGTTACCTAAAGTGGTGATATTTCCAGCACCAGATGCACCGGCTTGACTTGCCTCTATCTTAAAATAATCAGAATTATTAACAACAGCTGTGATTGATCCAACAGCTCCCCTGTTACAAGCGACACTAGTTGTTGCATTTCCTGTTGTCTGATTGTATGTAACCCTGTCTATATATCCAAAACTTCCTCCTGCCACCCAGCCCACACAAGAAGATCCTGTTACACCACCCTCATTTATGACAAAACTATACCTGAGGCTGGCACCACCCAAGTACCCAATTAGCCCACCAACGTACTCTGCGTTTGGAGCTGTCACTGATCCAGCAGAATAAGATAAGTCTACGTTCTGAGCTGAATTATGGTAACCAACCAAGCCTCCAATATATAAAGTACCAGAAGAGAGAATATCACCCCAAGAGTAAACACTTCTTAAATATGCAAGATCTGAAACACTGCCCACAAACCCTCCGAGACTATTTACTCCTGATACGTCACCTCTTGAATAAGACTGGATTATTTGGGCTCCGTCAGCCGCTAATCCTACAAATCCCCCTACAACACTGCCCCCCATCACATTACCATATGCCCCACTCTCAGCAATATTTACCTGTCCAGCAGCCACACCTACAAACCCCCCAACATTTGTTCCTCCTCTTACATTACCATATGAAAAATTACTTTTTAGAACCTGATTAGAGGCAACTATTTTACCAAATGCTCCTCCTACATTTGTACCTCCTCTTACCTCTACATAGCTAATATTATTACTATAAGTAGCTGTAGCACCTGAGCTTAAACCTATTAACCCTCCTATCTCTGTAGCATTATTACCAAGTGATATATTTCCTTTTGAAAAAGAATTATTCATCGTAAACGGACTATTAACATTTGTGACGTTACCTATCAAGCCTCCTATTCTAGCGTATACTTTTGTAAGTGTAGCATCCACAAAATTAACAATAGCGTAACTGTCGCCAACATTTCCTCCGTTACCAGTAGCAAGACCCAACAACCCTCCGACAGTATTTATATTACCTGCACTTATGTCGATATCACCAACAAAATAAGAGTTACCTATTTGTGTCTGATCCAGAGACTGACCTACGAGACCACCAATATTTGAGCTACCACTTGATATATTCAAGTCCATATCTGAATACGATGCATTTATCTGAGTATTTACTGCGTGACCTGCCAATCCTCCTATATTCTGACCACTACTATTAACATTTAACGTACCGTGAGACTGAACATTTATCATATTACACCCCATACCCTCGATACTACCTGCTATACCTCCTGCAAAAGATGGAACATTTATGGTTGATGTTGCAAAAATACTTTTAATATTACACACTCCTGAACTGTTTGCGGCAAAGCCGATCAAGGCTCCTGCTGTCTCATTTCCATTTATAACTATATTATCTAGCCACACATTAGATATCTTTGATCCGTCAACTAATCCAATCAGGCCAGCATGAGATGTGAGGGCAGGTCTTATGTTTGCATTTTTTAATCTTATGTCATGTATGTGTGCCAAAGGTCCAGTTTTACCAAATAATCCTCCATGCTCTATGCCAGAAGCTGTGGTCATATTTGATATAGTTTTGTTATTACCGTTAAAATCACCATTATAACTTCTTGTTGTTACAGTGTCGTCAAAAAGAGAGGTCCAAGTATATCCTGCAAGATCTATATCATTTTGTAATATAAAATCACTTGTGTTGTAGTCAATTACAGCGGCCAAGTCAGCTGGCGTACATATCTGTATAGGGTTAACAGCAGGATTAAAACAATCCACTCCCCCGTTATTTATATTTAGTGGGAGACCTACATAAGGAGTATATTCGTGAGTAAAATTATTACCTATACCTGTCGAGGTCAAAGACACTGAGTTAGAAATAGCTGTCGTATTTATAAGGATTCTTGGAGAGCCTGTAAAATTACTATTTGTATCCTCTGCATCAAAATTAGCAGGCGCAGGTATATTTGCAAAAACTAATTTAAAATTAGTCACACCACAATCAACATCTCCCGCAGCAGAAGCAGAAACATAATTCCAAGCAGCACCACTATTGTTTGATAATTGCAATACTGATCCAGCAGGGATGGCCACAGACCCATTTACATAACAAGTTCCTGTTGGTACATTTTCTGTTATAGTTGCTGGTACTGCATCTATGTTACCTATATTGTTATAACCTATTGTGTAATGTATCTTTTCTCCAGGATTTACATATGTCTCATTGTCATCAGTTGTGCCAAGTATACCATCTGGACCATAACTAACTCCATTTTTATTTATCGTTAGGTCTGCTCTGTATACTGTGACTGTAGTAGTCGCATTGTTGTTATTCATATTATCCTCATTTGCCGGCGACTCTTCAAATACTTTTACGGTATTAATAACACTTTGGGAATCTGCAACATTAGCATTAATCTTTGCATAGACATTAAATGACTGCTCACTTTTTGGAGGCATACAGACATTGCTGTATGGTGTTGTACCTACTGAGCCTAATTTCCACTTCATAATACCGCCCGAAAGTGTGTATGACACAGATATTGGGGTAGATATGTTAACACCTAGTCCATTATGCGCTATTACTGCATTGCCTGTGAGACTACTAACAAGAGAGATATTGTTAAAATTATGTATAGGTGACACAAGAGTCACATTTGCAGGTAAAGTATCCTCAACTACTACAGCACAAGCATCTACGGTACCTACATTTTTTACTTTGATGGTATAAATAATATTGTCACTAGGCTTTGCTCCTGGAAAAGCTCCTTCTGGATTACCTATTTTTTCTATGGCCAAATCAAGCGATGGGATGGACGTAGTGGCATTACTTGTATTGTTGGTGCTAGTCGCATCTGTAGTAGCTGAAAAGATACTTGCTATATTATTTACTCTTGTACCAGGAGCTATATTAGTATTTGTATCTGGATCTATGGCCTGTGCGTTTATAGATACTGTAAAAGGTCCTGCATTTGCAGCCAGGTTACCAATAGACACAGCGATATGACCGACTGGCATCACAGATGATGAGCTAGTACTCCAGCCATTTGAAACAGGATTAGCAAAATCAAATACTGGCACAGGAGAGTCAGGTCCTGCATGATAGTAAAAAGTCTCTCCATTACCTCCTGCTGCACTTGTGAACTTTACATCCACCGTCCCATCATTATCATAATCAGGAAGTGTGTCTATAAAATAAACACCTTTAGCTGCGATACGCGCCGCATTACCGTAACGAAGTGTATAAGCGATAGTCTGGCCAGGATCCACTACTTCTGTCGCCTCTTTTAATATATACGGATCTGGATATGGTGTCTGTACAGGCTGGCTATCATTATTAGGGTATACTGGCTCTTCTATTAGTGGTGTACTGATACTGGCTCCGTTAATAAGTGAGGCACCCGCTGGGACATTTGTTTGTAGATTTGTAGTATATCTGACATAAATATCACCGCTATTGCCCGGCATATATCCTAGTGTACTGGTTGATGGTCCTACAAGTACACTGTTCCAGATAAGTGTCTGGGCGCTACCACACACACCCGTAACTGTAGGTTCTGGTAGGGACCAACCTGTTGGTGACACTATCGCTGTAGTTCCAGGCACATAACATATACCGACAGGTAGAGTGTCGCGTATAATAACATTTGGTGCAAAATGAGACCCTCTATTAGCTATGACTAGTGTGTACATCAAGTTTTCCCCAGGCAGTGGATCCATCCTGTCTACTGATTTATTTATATAAAGATCAGGATTGGATACTGATACCGGGTCCTCGTCCGAGACACAACCTTTACCAAATTCATTTCCAAAACATCCTGTACTAGTATTGACAAGATTAGTGCCGCTAGTTATGGTAGGGAGTACTGATACATCTAGTCTTATATTTCCTCCTTCTAGGTTTTGTATTATGTTGCCGCGAAGTCCGACAATGTTAATGGTAACAGTCTTTGTGCCGTCTGCATTGTTAACCACTGTCACATTTGGATTAGGGTTTACGTTTATTTCTGTATTTGGCGTCGCACCATTAGTGATTGTTCTAGAGTTCCATTTATGGTAGACGCCATTTAAGGTTACACCGACAGGTAAAGTGTCTGTTATCGTTACTGATGTATCATCATTACCCGAGTCATTATAATATGAAATATTCCAATTGAACTGCTCTCCTGCTGATAGCATGTCTTTGTCCGAAGTCTTATTTAATCTTAGTCCTGGATCAGGAAGTATGGTGGTGGTGACTTGGTTACCTATAGCTTGTAGTAGCTGTGAAGAGAATATGCCAGCTTGATTACGTATTATAGTCCCGCTTGGCGACCCTGCTGTACCTACAGCTTCTCCGTTATCGTCATTTATAACAGTGAGACCTACAGAGGCACTACTGCCTGTTGTATTTAGTGGTGGGGTAAGTGCTGGATTGTCTAATTTATAAGCTATCCAGCGTGTACCATCAGCAAAAGGAGAGTTCCAGACACCAGATCCAGGGCTGGTCTCTGTACCAGGAGTAAAATTACTATTTATCATCGGCACATTAAATGCTGAAAAAGGAGATACTCCAGGCGGAAGAAATGGTATATTTTGAGAGAATGAGACACTACAACCAACACAAGTAAAAGTATTAGCATTGCCATCTGTACCGCTAGTATAAGCATTTACAAAGTTAGTATAATCTGGCACCCTGTCTATTATGTATGTTTCGGCACTTGGACTGGTACCAATATTTTGATAAGTCATCTTGTAATGTATCAAACCCTTAGAAGAAATAATAGACTCGTCAACTTCTTTAAATACTAAAATCTTAGGCTCGGATAATACTGTTGTAGTTTTTGAGCCTGATTGAAATATGATATCACAATTATTATCATCTGATCCTGTTATGCTCGCATCTACAGAAAAAGTAGCAGCATTCATAACTCCTGACGGCACACCAAAAGTTACAGAGACTTGTTTGTTTTGACCTGCTATAACATTACCCACGTTTACTTCTATATAACTAGGTAGATTAACTGTGTTAACAGCTCCGCCCAAAGCATTTACATATGTGAGGGGTGTTAACGCTCCATTAACCATAACTTTTGGTATACTTATTTTAATAATACTATTTAGAGAGGTGTCACTCCCGTCATTTGTAGCTGAAATATTATAAGTTATATCATTGCCAGGATTAACTGTTGCTGTTGAAGCATTTACTAAAAAATTATTGCCTCCAAAAGCTCCGAGTGTTGGTCCGAGATGTGTCAGCTCACTATCTGATGCACTTATAGGAGTGGAGATCGTAGACATGTTTGCGTCTGTGTTAGCTATATCATTTGATGCTTTGTATGTATAAAAATTACCGACATTCGTAACATCAACTTGGGTACAAGCATCTGGCGATGGTTTCACTTTCACTTTTATAGGTACATTTACAAAATTAGGGGCGAGGTGACAGCTCTGTCCTGCTGGACTTGGGAAAATAGCAGAATCAAGACAGACTACAACTGCAGCAACCCAGACAGTATCTGCTGGATTTGCTGGTGGCACAGTAGTCCACGATGGTCCAAACACTCCTGTAGCAGCACTATAGTCAACTGGTGTACTGACTGGACTGGCTACTCCTGTCGTATTATAAAGTAAAGTAGTCGATGCTCCTGCTGGCGCGATGATAGATACAAATTCTAATTGAGTACTTATCTTATCTATCATTACCACTTGACCCAAGTTTACAGTAGAAGGATTTCTTGCAAAGAGATTATAATCAAATACATCTCCTGATGACTGCACTTTTGTGCTGTTATCATCCTCGTCATTGGTTATTGATTGTGTATTAAAAACAGTATCTCCTTTTGCGAACATGCCATTTGGAGTCAGGTCTATACCTATTTTAACTTGCTCTGAATCTGAAATTGGTGTTGTATTTGAAGCATACAAAGTAGCTTTATTGTCTGCTATCATGTTACTGGGGCAACCTGTATAGTCTACAGTATAGCGTACTTCATAATTAGACCCTGGACCTATGTGCGGCGCTACCGGCCATATTATATTGCCCCCAGTAAGCACTCCACCACCTGATATATTTATCCTAGTTGCTGGGTCTGTAGCGCGACAAGCACCAGATAATTTTGCTAATATATCAGAGACATTATCTTCATAATGAGGATTAAATATGGTCTCGCGACCTGTAGCAGAAAAAGCATTAGAAGCAGCACTATCTGGCTGACGTATCACATATGTAACTACTGGAGTATATGCCCCTCCGGAGTATACATAATTAGCACTACCAAGCTTTATCACCCCTTCTGATACTTTATTTATTTTTGGTGCCGGGGCAGAGGTAAGAGTAGTCACAACACCTTGATTGCCTGGCACATTACTGTCTGAGTCAGAGGTTTTAATTTCCCCCGCCAAAGAATCTATATTTACAAAATTATTAAGCTTTATGCCGTTTTGTAATCCATTTTGAGACTTTGCTGTGAATGTGAGAGTACCTGTCTGTCCTGCTGTCACATTACCAAGATTCCAATAGACAGATCCTGCAGGTACTGCTATGCCATTTACTGTAATACCTGTTGCTGTATATATGCCCCCATTAGAAGCTGATACAAATGTCATTTCTGGATTTTGTCCATATGCAGCTGTATAATTAGTGACTCCCCCATTAGCAATAGTAGGTAGTGTATCCCATACCACCACACCTTTATCATCAACATATGATACAGAATAGTTAATGCCGTATGTTATCTCGTCTCCTACCGGCGCTGTACTTGCTGCTGATTTTGCTATCAAAAATACTGGTAAAGGTATCCACTCCACTCTAAAATCTGTAATACTTGGTGTTACAAATCCTTGTGAGCCAAAGTCCACACGAAAACGCAAACACTGCTCCGACAAAGACAAGCTTGTTGATAAGTCAATTTCCCCAGCACTATTTATAGCTACATTTTGTAGTCCAGGCACAGCTACAGGTGAACTATCACAAGTATAAGCACTTACTTTTATGTCATTTAGATTACTATATGTACCAGTTATTTTTATTTTGGTCCAATCAGAAAAAGAGCTAGGAGATATATCACTAGTATAGAAAAATCCAGTACTACTGGCCGCATAACGCTTTATCGTACCGGCAGCTGAGTCATGCACTATTCCATCACGTAGCGGCCCTACCGGAGCGAAACCTTGTGCATTGTCATTAAAATCTAAAAGAAAATATCCAGTACTATCATTTTGTAAATAGCTAGCCTCTGCAAATTTTATATCAGAGATGGTATATAACATAGGCAGTAGAATACTAATTATACTTATACTAGATAATATTTTTTGTATTTGTTTATTTTTCGTTATTTTAATATAAAGATTTTGCATATTTTAACCTTTTAACTTTTTAACTTTTCTTTAAAACAAAAGTATTATTTCTGGCACCATCTAACAATATAACCTGCCCACTTTTAAAAGAGTATTGCAGTCCTGATTGCAAGCCATATATAAGAGAATACTGCAGGCCAAGAGTGTTGGCATCACAAGTAGCTGCTATTATAACTATTTGACTACTTAAAATACTGTCTTTTTCTGTCAAAATGCCTGACCAGTCCCCGCACACAACGCCTGATATTTTATTTTTTTCTATTTTAATTTTTTGCTCAGAAGATATCTTGTTACCATTCCATTCTGTTACCACATAATCACCGTAAACACTTTTTGAAAAAAACGTAAAATATAGCACAAAAACAAATAGTAAAACAATACCCAGAAAAATAGCTTTTCCTATTTTATTTAATTTGTGAAATAAATTTTTAAATTTCTTGTATATTTTATTTATTTTTAACAAAGACACTTTTAACAAAAGCATAAATAATTTTAAATATTTTCTCATAATTATATGATAACATATTTAAATGCTTATCGCTTACACTTATGCACACAGATTATACCCTGCTGACACTAATTATCTGGCACGTCTCCTGATTTGTAGTTTTCTATTTTGATTTCTGACATTTATCATATACATCATCATAATCATACTCATCGCAGCTATAGAATAATAGATCACACTGTCTCCTGTTTTGGCTAATACTTTTTTAACAGGCTCTTTTTCTGGGTTATTTATTTTTATAGTTTTAATTGTGACTTCTTTTGTTGTGGTTGGTGTAGTTGTAGGTGTTGTAGTTGGAACTGTACAACTGTTATTACAAGCACACCCAAGTGTACAAGCTGGTGGAAGTATAGGAATTATTGAGCCACAATTTATAGTACATACAGGATTTGGAGTGGGCGCTACGTTTAATGTTACTTTTGATATATTATCGCCTGTATTTGTCGCTGTGCTTGATGTACCCACTCCTCCTGTACTTATTAACTCGCTTTTAGTATTTATCATCGCTGTATTTGTAGTGGTTAATGCTGTACCTGTAGCCATAGTTACTACTGTTATATCTGGAAATACTGTACCTGATAGTACTGGATATACTCCTGTATAATTACAAGCAAGTAGCGGCGCAGTAAATGAGCAAGACCAATTAGTCCCTGTAGCTGATATGTATATAAGCTCGGCCGGCATAACATCTTTTATCTTTATAGGGTTACCAATAAGAACATCACCGCCCGCTGCATATGATCCACTTTTCAAAGTAAAAGTGGTGGTGGCACCTGATACAAAGTATGTAGCATTTGTGCTTTTGATTATATACAGATCTGGTCTTGTATTTTTCTCTTCACCAAAATTATTTTCTTGTGAATGTACGCCGAGAGGAAGACTTATTTCAAATATTATATTTTCAGTAGTGCTGGCTGTGCTTGTAGCTCCACCATTTGTACCTGGGTTTGAAGCTGTAGACAAATATCCTCCTGGTTGTAACTGTACTATTGTATACACTTGATCTCCTGGGAGATTTGGAAATTCATAATAACCATTTGCATCTGTAGTTGTAGTCGCTATAACTGTACCACTAGCATTGTAGAGCAATATAGTAGTTGCTGGTATGGCCCAAGTACTAGTGGCTGTACTTGTTGGCCTTGTGTTTGTGCCATCGTCTTTGTATGTATAACCGCTAATTTTTGCATTACCTCTGTAACCAAAGTCATGCACTAGTGTACTAGTTGCTTTTGCTAAACTCGTAGTACTGACATTACTTTGGGTACTTGTGCCGTTTAAGAAATTATAAGTATTATTAAAACCATTTGGAGCACCCACTGTTACAGTATAATCACCCGAGTGTAAACCAGGGAACAAATATGTACCCGTCGCACTAGTTGTTGTAGTTGCTGTATATGGCGTATCATCAGCTGTACCCATAATACCGTCATTGCCACTACTTATACCCGTCAGGGTTACAAGTATATTTTGTATACCTGCCTCATCAGCACCTTGTACCCCGTCTGCATTCCAGTCATACCATACCTTATCACCTATTTGACTACTGACCAATCTGGCAAAGACGTCATTTGAAAATACTTGTAACGCTAATTCTTTTACTGACGCACCAAATTCATTTACCCATCTTGATAGTGTACTATTATTCGCTTCTGTAAAAGTTACAGTAAAATAACGAGCGGCTACTCCAACCCCTAGCGGCGATGATGAATGTATGCGCATAGCCGTAACTTGTGATGGATTAGCAGGACAAGATGTAGACAACCCAGCATATGACGAGGTCGCACCTATTGGACCAGTTAATACGCACCATGTCGTGCCTGCAGATGCAGTACCTGTGATTGAACCTGTACCTTGTGAACCTCCATCTATGCCTCCTGTAGTACACGCATCTGCAGTTGCTGATCCTGTTTCAACATTTGATATATGGCAAGGATTTAGTTTTATAGTATTTGATATTGCTTTTGTTACAAAGAGTGTCTCTGAGGGTGTGATCGTAGCCACGTCTTTTACCGTCAGTGCCCCGTCAAAATTAGACATAGGCTCAAGAGCTTGCCCATTGTATGGAAAAATATCTATAAAATCAAAGAATGAAAGCGTAGTAGATCCGACATTTGAATAATTTAATTTAAATACTACATCGTCCCCCTTTTCTCTCTCTTGTATCAACACTTCTTTTTCCACAAAAAAGTTTCCAGGACGACTGATTTGTATAGGGTGATCATCTTTACGGAGCGCAATAGGTGAACTGGTATCAAGAGGAGAATACACTTCAACAACATTTACAACTGAAGCGCGAGTAACTGTGCTTGATGCCTGTACTGTGTACAGTATGCGTGGCATAGCAGTACCATCACTTTTTGCATTTGGAAAAGTCCAAGTAAGAGTTGTACTGGTGGCGCCGCTAGTTGTAGCAAAAGTCATACCAGTAAGATCAACTCCTGTTATAGTAGATGTCCCGTACATTAATTCATTTGGTAAATAGTCAACTATAGTTATAGGACTAGTTGGTGATGATGGTGGCACACCCACTTCTAAACTACTTTTTATATCAAAAGTTACCGTATCTCCTGGCTCTATGCTTACAACATCATCTGGCTCTGTGTTTTTTTCTATTCTAACCTGTGCTGTTACTACTGTGATACGATCAGAAGAACCAAAATAATTACCTGGTGTTGGCTGAAAACCATATGCTGAACTAGTTGCTACTTCTGACGCTTGTGAGTGATACCACTGTGCTGGCGTGTAAGTATCAGGAGACGAGAGCTCACTTTGCCACACCGCTTGCATGCTACCTGGCAATGCTGTAGGACTTACTTTAAACCTGATATCTCCTGCTATAAATGCTCTATTTTGATAATTTAAAACTCTGTCTTTTGCCATATATGTACCAGCTATTCTCATTCTCTTTACTGTGGTCAGGTCCGCTGGTGCAGTAGTTGTCCAGTTACCTGTAGCATCATCACAAGTACCTGTCCTGTTATTGGTGGCTGCTACATCTGAATACTCTATTATAACAGGATCCTCTTCATATAAAAATGGTCTTGGCGGAGCTACACTACCAAATATAGGACTACCTTGACTAAAAGCAAATACAGGACCAAGATTTGGATTTGGATTATTTGTATATCCAAAAAAAGTAGGAGTGGTCTCTGTGTTACCTCTTAGTATATAACTACTTTCTGTACTGTTTTCTAAATATTGCTGGGTTACATAGTTTGGAACCCTAAAGGCTGGATTAGGTCCTGATGCATATATTGGACCAAAACCAGAGAACTCAAGTCCTGCGTCAAATTTTAAACATGACACATTTGTACCACTAGCCCTAGCTAAATCAGTCTGCATGTTTGTT
>JAYTBU010000027.1:0-35647 GCA_043736875.1 bacterium | reverse complement strand
TGGCGGCAGCTTCGCTGCCGCCACCGCACACTTCACCAGCCACACCACTAGCTCTAATATTTATAGATATATCATCACGCACACTAATACATGTTATATGTATTAATCCTTCAAATATATTATGAGAAATAAAAGTATCCCCGTCACAATATATTTTATATATACCAGATTCAAATAACACTATATCTCCTGCGCTAGTCATAACTTTTTCTGAGTAGTCAGTTATGTTGTATTTACTATTTATTTTTAATCCGTAATTTGTCATATTTATTTTTTTAAGTATAGCATATATAGAAAAATAAAAAATTACACCACTTTTCTCTTACTATACAAATACACAAATAGTCCGAGCACGGTTATGAGGCTCGCGGTTAACATCGGTAAGTTTATATTTATAGTTGCTAAAAACCCACCGAGTATGCCGGGTATCGCCATTGCAAGTGCCGAAAGTGCCTGATTATAACCCAATATCTCACCTTGCTTATCACCTGCCTCGGCGCTTAACTCAGCGAGTAAATTAGGATCAACAATAGACCTGCCTGCTGCGACAAAAATAGATATTATAAATGAGAGCCATATGCCAATATTACTAAAACTTGGATATAGGAGAGCCGCGATAGTTACAAATAATATTACATGTCCGACAACTATCATCTGCTTACTAGAAAAATACTTCATTAAAATATTATTAAAATACCCTTGGAAAAATGCAATAGAAATACCTATAACTCCAAATACAGCCCCAATTTGCAAGGCTGTTATATTTCTGGTATCTATATAATAGTCATAGTAAAAATTAGTAAAGAATTGAAAAGATAATGTACCTATAAATATAACCATTATTAGCGGTAATACTTTTTTATATTTGAACACGTCAAAGATTTTGTATATGAGCCTGATTGGATGCACTTCTTCTTTGCTTCTTTTTTCTACTGGCAGAGTTTCTTTTATGTATTTATAGCCCAGCCATAAATTAATAATAGTTATCAGAACTGAGATTACAGCTACCAAAAAGTAATAATTAGGTAGCAAAGATAATATACCCCCAAGAGCGGGACCAATAATAAACCCTATACCAAAAGCAGCTCCGACGAGTCCAAAGTTTTTAGCTTTCTCTTCTTCTTTTGACACGTCCGCAATCGAGGAAAATATGACCCCGTACATGGCTCCTGTAATACCGTCTAAGATATTTGATATATAAAATAGAGCTACTGATCCATTTTGAAATGAAGTAAATACAAATATTCTAGCTATAACAGTAAAAAACAATGACCAGATTATTATATTTCTCCTCCCTATCTTATCACTATAAAAACCAATGGCAGGTGATATTAAAAACTGAAAGATGGGAAATAGTGTAAATGAGATACCTAGTAATAATTTTAAATATATAGGGTTATACTGGGACCCAAATAAGCCACTCTCTTGAAACATGGGAGTGATGAGTGGTATCAGCATCGTATAAGAGATAATATCTATGAACGCGATCAGGATTATTATCTTTAGTGTATTTTTATTTAACATTTATGTATTATAACATATTATAAAAAATAAAAAGAGGCCGAGCAAAGCTCGGCCTCTTTTTATTTAAATAATCAAAACACTTGACAAAATATTATATTCGTGTATAATGTATTTATTAGTAAATAATATAAAAATAAAATATGATATTAACTCCAGAAACAATACAAATAATAACAGACTCTGCAATGCTCGCTCCAGCTGTAGCGCTTGGTGGTGATCCAACTCCAGCTCCCGCTACACCCGCATCAGGAGGCAGGTCAATTGGTAAAGCTGTTATGATAGGATTTTTAGCTCTAATAATAATAAATGGTAATATGCCAGCAAACACTCAATTTGCACTTATCATAGGTATAGCAGCATACTTTTTATTAAAATAAAAATAATTAAATATTAATTCTAAAATAAAAACTTCTATATTTTATAGAAGTTTTTATTTTATATTTTTTGAGTTTTTTAATTTATACGTACGATGTCAGCACCGAGCTTTGCTAAGCGCATTTCTATATTTTCATATCCTCTGTCTATCTGCTCTATATTATCTATAATACTCTCACCTTCTGCTCCTAGAGCAGCTATTAGTAGCGATACACCAGCGCGTATATCAGGACTAGTTAGGTGTCTCGCATTTAATTTGCTCTGCCAATTATTACCTGTCACCACGACACGGTGCGGATCACACAAAACTATCTGTGCTCCCATAGCTATTAACTTATCCACAAAAAACATCCTCGCCTCATACATTTTTTCATGAAAAAGGACGACACCCTCACACTGCATTGCTGACACTATACCCAGACTCAGTATGTCTGGACTTATTTTTGGCCACGGCTCGCAAGATATTTTCATCATACTTCCATCATACATCTTTTCTATAATATATTTTTCTTTTTTTATAACTCTTATATCATCGCCAATAATTTCAAAATCAGCCCCTAATTTTCTAAACATATTTAGCGTCATGCCAAGGTTTTTAACTCCAGCATTCTTAATTATTATCTCACTTTTTGTGCTGATTGCGAGTGCTATAAAGCTGGCAACTTCTATAAAATCAGGTAGCACAACATGTTCTATCTTCTTTGTTTTATTTTTTTCTTTTTGTGTATTTTCATCTTTATCAAAATTAATAGAACCAGAAATTATTATTCTATTTGACCCGTCACCAATAATATTCACACCACAAGCACGCAAAACTTTTGAAAGTTGTGATATATAAGTCTCGCAAGCTGCATTGTATATGCTTAAATTTTCTGTACCGGTAGCGCAGCACATAAGTATATTTGCAGTACCTGTTACACTTGCATCCTCTAAAAGCATCTCTGTGTTATTTATAATATTTTCTTTTTCTAATTTTAGATAATTTAAGTTATTTTCATCTACGCCCATAGTTGCCCCCATATTTATAAATCCAAGAGTATGCGTATCTATCGGTCTCGCTCCTATTTTATCACCGCCAGTTTTGGGTACATAAGCAAAACCATAGCGCGCAAGTAATGGCCCCATAAAAAGTAATGCGCCTCTCGTCTTTTGCGCATCTACAAAATATTTTTCACTTTTAAAATATTCACTATTTATATTTGCTGTATTTATATTTACTATATTTTTATCTAGCCAATTAACTTTTGCTCCAGCATCGCCCAGCATCTCTATCATTTTAAGAACATCCAAAATTTTTGGTATATTTTTTATAGTAATGTCCAGAGCAATTATACTGCTAGCTACTATTTGTAGCGCTTCATTTTTAGATCCTTGCACACACACTTCTCCTTTCAATTCTTTTCCCCCTATAACTTTAAAGCTTGCCATATATTTATTTTAAAAATTAACTATTATTTTATTTTTTAGTATTTATAACTTTATTTTTATTATAATTTTTAATTTTGGTTTTTATTATTTTTACAGCAAAAGGTGTGAGAGTTATGGCTATGATGATCACAGAAACCAAAGTTATATTTTGCTCAAGTTCCGGAAAAGACTCGCCAGCAATATATGCACCATATGGTATAGTCACAGCCCATAGCGCAGCACCGAGTGCATTATATTTTGAAAACTTTTTCTTATTCATCTCTGAAAAACCTGCTGCTGCTGGTGCAAAAGTACGCACTATAGGTATGAATCTGGCAAAGAGTATCGTCTTTTCGCCATGTTTTTTAAAATATTCAGTGGCCTCTTCTATTTTTTTGGTGTGAAATATTTTTTTGAGATATTTATTTTCACTTAATTTTTCAAAATATTTACCCACCCTATAACCAACTTCACCACCCAAAATAGCAGCTATTATTATAATAAGTACGGCTATGTGTATGTTTATATAACCTTTTGCAGCAAGTATCCCTACAGTAAAAAGTAAACTGTCCCCTGGCAAGAAAAATATAGCGCAGCACTCTAAAAATATTATTACAAATATAGCTATATAGCTATATTCTTTTATTATGTCTATTATTATCGTAGTTAAGTCTAACATTTATTTAGTAAGCGAACCAAGATTCGACAAAATTTTAATAGCGGACCGCTCGAGTATTATTTGAGTTTTTTGCTGTGCGCGAACCAAGATTCGAACTTGGGACCGCTCGAGTATCAGTCGAGTGCTCTACCAGCTGAGCTATTCGCGCATACATATATATTCAGCAGAATATATATGTGCTTATATTATAACATAAAAATATATTTATTTCTAGGTGGTTTATCTACCCCCAAATACTCTATCTGCCACTTTATCATAACCTGCCACAAGCGGATCAGCTATCATTTTATTTCCAACATATTTACCCATCTGTCCAGCAGGCAACTTCATAAAGTGTCTCCACTTTACACTATTTTGACGTCTATACATACGGCGTGATTTGCTTCTTAACTTATTTTTTAACTTTCTTTGTTTTTCATCATCAGCTGGCATCATATTTATCCAGTCTTTTGCTGTATTTATATCATCCAGAGCATGTCCCATCTCACTACTTACATCATACTGGTCGTGATATGTCATTGGGTTAGTCGGACCCATAACTATTTTACCTATACTTGCTATGGCTGAGACATTTTTATCTCCGCTTGCAAGTTCTTGTTTTATTTTGTTTTTTTCTTCAGCCATTTTTTGGCTTATGTCTCGTATTTTTGATTCTGTTTTTTCTATTTCTTTTTCTGCAGCATCCAGTTTTTCTAGTATATCTTTTTCTTTTGGAAGTCTCTCTTTATCAAGCTTTTCATGCAAAACTATCAACCTCTTTTCTATTCTATCTACTATTTTTCTAACCAATATCTTTGTAGGATTATCTGCATCATCATTTTTTGCTTCTAATTTTTCTAATTCTGATTTTACTTCCTTTAAGTTTACATCTTCTACATCTAATAACACTTGAAACCCTTCTTTTTCTCCTGCTGGAAACTTTTCACCTATAACGAGCTTATCATGAGCCTCACTTATTTGTTTTTCAGTAACAACCATACGATCACTCATGGCCTTTGCATTGTCTCTTTGGTCCTTTGCGGACATGTTTTTTTCTTTATCTATCTTTTTTTGTATTCTGTTTATAAAAGATGACGCCTTATCTCTTAAAATAATTATTCTATCCATTTTTAAAACCTGATCTCTGCTTGGCCTAGAAGGTGAAGTAAAAGTATCTTCTATTTTTTGAATTAGTATATTAATATCATCTATTTTTACTGCTTCTGATTCTAACCTATCTGAAAACTCTATAAACTCTTCTGTACCTCTTTTGATTATGCTACCATCTTTCTGTACAGTAGTCACATCTGCATTAATTTTTGACAAATTAGAATTAATTTTTTCTAAACCCTCCACTACCTTTTGGAATTTTTCTACCGTGTCATCTGGTTTTTTATCTAGCTCCAACTCTATTTGGGTTCTTAATTCTAAAAACCTTTTATTCAATGTGGTGTCAGCATTTTGCAACCTTAAAAAACTAACATTAAAACCTTTTTCCAAATTTATGAGAGAGTTTTTATATCTTTGCTTCTCTGAATCTGATAGAGTTTTTGATTCTTTTTTCTTGTTTTCAATTTCTATCTTCAGGTCAAGAGCTTTACTAATCTGACTCTCTAAAAACTCATTTATTTTCTGAGGACTATTTTCTTCTATTTTTTTAAAAATAGCATCTGGATTAGTCATTTTATCAAGATATGGATCTATTTTTTCTTTTACAAACTTATCAACACTGTCAGATACGCTCTTATAATCAGATTTTAATTTAGTCTTTTTATTGGTAAGTTTTTTATTATCCTTATTTTTTTCTCCACTTTTCTCATCTTCTGCTAATTCCAATATATCTATGTCAGTATTTGAAGGTAATTGTTTTTTAAAATTCTTTAAAGATACTTTTAAAACTTCCAAAGATGTAGAAAAGTTATCTTCTGCAGACTTATTTTTTTCTAGTGTATCAGCTTTTGATTTATCAGATTGATACTTACTAACAAAGTTAATTAATTTACTATGCGCATCGCTTAATTTCATCTCTAAATCATCTCTGTAACCAGAATAATCCTCGGGCGACCTATGTTGTTTTATTTCTTTTTCTGGATTTGTTTCAGGATTTTCTAATGACATATATTTCTAATATTATTATATCACAAAAAATTACTTTTCTGATAAGTCTAACATGTTATTGTTTATAATAATATTTATCATAATATTGCCTATAGTCATATTTTGAATATCTGACACTTTACTATTTTCATCTGTAACTTTTTTTAAAAATACAGCCATATTACGCATATGATTTTCTTCTACATTTTTTGGTATATGATCCAACTCAAAAAACTCTTTGAGTGTCATATTTTCAAAGTATTTTTCATATAAAACTTTCTCGTCTATTTTAAATAATTGCATATTTTATTATTTTTTATATTTTTATATTATAATTTAGATTATTGATTGGCGACCCTTGCATCACATAACTACCAAATCTTTTCCCTTCTACTTGTATCTTTTCCCATTCTGGTTTTGTATACGCATAACCCTCCATTCTAATAACACCCATCGCCAGTTTCCTGTAATCTATTTCTGCTATTTTTTTATTTTTATCAACTTCTAATATTTTTGAAAGTTTGTTTAAGTAACCATTTGTATCATTTTCATTTTTTGGAGCCCAGACATTTACAAACTGCTCTAAAGTTACCACTTTGCTTCCGTCCGGATTTTTATTTGCTGTTGTTCCGTCTTGATACTTTTCAATTTGCCTCAAACACGCCGTCCAACCTTGATTAATATTTTCAAAGATAGCAAAACCGTTTACATTTTTAGCTCCCACTTGATTAGCATATCTTAATCCGCAAGGGTTAAACCTGCCTCCTTGTATTAGTGTGTAGCCCATTCTGTATTCTTTTTCATCTCCTGATTCTATTTTATCAAAATCGCTAATTGGTGCGGCAAAAACTGATTCCTTAACCTCTTGTACTGGCGCAGTTTGGGTTACAGGCGCAACTTGTTTTACTTCTTTATCATTTGAGTCGTCCCCTATCCCAACAGCAACAAGACTAGAAGCTAGAGCAATAGCAAGATAAGAGCTCCATTTTTTTAGAAAACCTTGCCTTTCTGGAGTCTTTATTTGCTCTGGCAAGTCTTCTACCTTATCTAAATCACTCAAATTAATATCAGTGGGTTCCGCCACAAAAGTTTCTTCAGGTAGATCATTTTTAGCCCATACCCTAACCTGATCTTGATTTTGGGAAACAATAAATCTTGGGCCAAAGACCTTGTCCATGTCCTCTCTCCAAGCTTTAATCTCTCTGTCTTTTTTTTCTTTTTCCAACCGCTCTTTTTCTTTTAAGTCAAAAATTCTTTTTACTTCTTGAGCAGCAGCTATACCCAAATCAATAAGTTTTTGTTTTCCTATTTCTGCTTCCAATTTATCATCATTGTATTTTTTAAGTAATGCAGTAGAAAAATCTTTTTTACTTTTTTCACTTATGTTATATTTGCCAAAACTATTTTGGATCTGTATCTCAAGAGATTTCAATATCTCATCGTCTCCGATAGTACCAACACTCTTAAAAGTTTTAATAATTTTTAAATAGCTCTCTGTAGTTGCGGCTTTATTAGTTAAAATAAAGAGCACGTTTTCTTCTTTTATTTTTTTATCCAAAGATTCTTTTAAGTCTACTTTCTGTTGCTCCTCCCACAGCGCAGCTGAGTCTATATTTTTTTTAGCTTCTTCATCATCTTTTATTTCCTGTAATTTTTTATTTATTCTGTCGGACTGTAAAGTACCCATTTGAATTTCTTTAAAAGATAGAGTTTCTCCAGCTACAGTTTTTCTTATTATCTCATCAAAAATAGTATCTGGTACAACTCCTGTTCTAACGGCTTCAATCCAGTCTGGATCTTTGGAAAGTTTCTCTAAGTCGCTCTCAGGAACTGGAACTACTATATCCTCTTCTGCAATATTTTCTTTGGCAACAGGCTTACTCTGTATTTCTCTTAAGGCTTTTTGTCTGCGATTATATTCAGAAATCTCTTCTGCCGGTTTCAGAAAGTCATTGTTAAAATAATCTCTAGCGCTATCATCTTCATCTAAAGGTAGCTTGCTAATTTTTTTTAAGTCCTTATCTTTTTTTACCACCTCTTTTATTCTCTGTTGTGCCCTAGCTACAAAATCCAACATCATATCATGGACTTTTTTATCTACATAAAATGGAACATAGTCTTCATCTCCAATTTTTGAAGCATTTTTATTTATATATTTTGACCAAAAGTTTCGACTGTCAAGACTATCACTTTTCAAAAGATCTTTTCTGTATGACTCTATTGATTTAGAGCTTTTTTTAACCTTATCATTTAAGAGGTTTCTATCTTTTTCAAAATCAGCTTTGGTGTATAAGTTATTTTTATTTTTAATCTCATCTAAAATTTTTTGTATTTCTAGTAAATAATTATCTGAGTCAGACTCTATGTCTTTTTTCTTTTCCAACACTCTTTCGCGCAACTCTTTTCTATTATCTTCCTCCATTTGTTGTTTTTCTGATTTAGTCTTATCTACTTCAGATACAAGTTTTTTATTACCTTGATCCAAGCTGATGTTTTCTACTTTCAAAGCAGCATTATGCGATAATGCTCCGGACAATACTTTTGTATGGTCTGATACTTCTTTTGAATGATTCTCTGTTGCGGTTTTTAATAGAGCTTCTTTTTCTTTTATAAGATTCTCAGCTTCGTCTTTTGCATCTCTTAATTCCATTATCTCTTTTTCATAGTTTTTAATCTGCTCATTTAGAGTGATATCAGACTTTTCTAACTCTTTTACTTTATTTTCTAATTCTTCTTTTGCTTTTTTGTGCTCGATACTATCTTCTGAAACACTGTCTATCTCGATATGCATCTCTGAGATTTTTTTACTGAGAGATAGTATTTTTATTTGATAACTTTGGAGATAATTCTCAGCCATAGATAACTCGCGGGTAAAATTATTTCTACTTTCTGTTAGTTTTTCTATAGTAAAATCTTTTTTAAGTTCCGCAGATTTAAAATCTTCTATTTTATTTTGTAATTCTACTGTTTTAGATTTTATCTCACCGCCAAATTTTTTGACTCTAGCTAAAGATGCTGGTTGACCAAGTAAGGTTTCTCTCTTCTTTAGTAAGGTTGCAATATTTTCAAGATTTATAACCCCATCACGAATAGAAGAATTTTTCACATCTACAAACTCTTTGCTTAATGGTGTTTTGGTGTTATTTTCAAATCTATCCATAGCATCAAAACCTCTATTTAGATCCTGTATCTGTAAAAGATTTCTTTCTGGATTTAGGGAGTTATCATTTATACCTTGTTTTAGTCTCTTCATCTGTTCATGAAAAGATAATCTTTGTGACGGCTTAACTTCTGAGACTGGCTGGCTTTGAGATGGATTCATAATTCTATTATACACTAAAAATAAAAAATAAAAGGTGCCTTATACACAATTAGCAATAAGAAATATGTGTATAAAAATATAGCAAAAAACCTTGCTTTTATATTGTATAAATGTTAGTATTTGTATACGTTCGAAATAAGCCAGAGTAAAAGTCTGGTAAATTATGAAAAAAACTAACTCACAAATAAATAGTTTTAAAAATAACCTTTACTACACAAAGGTTATTTTGTCTTTTATTATTACCATAACACTTGTTTCTGCCGATACAAAATACGCTTCAGCTAGTATTTTTGATACAACGTTTGATAAAATAAAAAACCTCCTAGTCTCTAATGTTAAAAGTGAATCTGTTGTAAAGTCAGAAGAGATACAAAAAGAAGAAGTTTTTGTACTGCGTGCAAGTGCAAAAACTACAGTAGAAAAAGCAAAAGATAGAAAAGATGTAGAAGTAACATCTTTTGGCACAGCATCTTCTAAAGATTCTGCTAACTTTTTAAAAAATGTAAATGAAGAAAACACTTTAAAAGCTTCCGTAGGACCTCTTAGAACAAGTACAGATGAGGAGGTATATGAAAATGATTCTATACAAGTATATGAAGTAAAAGAAGGTGACACACTAAGTGACATAGCAAAGATGTACAATGTTTCTAAAAATACTATTGCTTGGGCTAATGATATTAAAGATGGCAAAGCGAAACGAGGTGAAATACTCGTTATACTTCCTGTGTCTGGTGTAAAGCATGTGGTTAAAAAAGGAGATACTTTAAAGTTTTTGGCAAAAAAATATAATGCTGACATTGATGACATTAGTGAATTTAACAATCTTACAAATTTAGAACTGTCTGTAGGTGATGAGATAATAGTTCCAGATGGCAACCTGTATCCAGATGGTAAAAAAGAGGAGAAGAAAGATGGTAAGAAAAATATAAAAGAGAAAACGGTAATCAAAAAAAGAAAAATATATGCTAATGCTGGTGATGGTTACTATACTAGACCTATTATAGGCGGAATTAGAACCCAGGGAATACATGGGCAAAATGCAGTAGATATCGGTGCTCCTGTAGGATCTACACTACTCGCTGCTGCTGACGGAGTGGTACAAGTAGCTAAAAATAGTGGGTGGAATGGTGGTTATGGTAAAATGCTTATTATAAGCCACTCTAATGGAACTCAGTCTGTATATGGACATATGAATAGTGTATATGTTTCTAATGGACAATCTGTCTCAAAAGGAGAGGTTGTAGGAGAGTCTGGTAACACTGGAAAATCTACTGGTCCACATTTACATTTTGAGATACGCGGAGCTAGTAATCCTTTTTAATAGAAAGGGAAAGGCCGCGACTTCGTCGCGGCCTTTTGTTTTTTATATTTATTTTTTCTAGATAACAGGCCTCTCTATTTTTAAATTTAAACCTAGCACTTTATCCATCTCAAAAATAGTTTCTAATTTTTCAGAATTTGAAACATCTTTATCCTTTATGAGCTCCCACAAAATAGCTAAACCTTTGGGAGTATTAAAATCATCATTTATAACCAAAGTAAACTTATTAATATAATGCTCATTAACAACTCCAAAAAAATGTGAGGACTCTAGCCCCATAAAATGAATCTTATTTAATAATTTATTATAGGCTGAAAAAGAAGCTTTTAGTGCTTCTGTTGTAAAATTTTGTTTTGATCTGTAGTGAGCTTGCAAGAAAAAATATCTTAAAACTAAAGCCTTCAAAGATTCTGAGATTTTTTTATTTCCATCAAAATTATCTACCATACTGATTACATCGCTTAGTAAAAAAGATGTACCTTCTGACTTTGACATTTTCTTATTCTCCACAAGTAAATGCTCATTATGCATCCAATAATTGACATACTTCTCTCCGTTAGCATTTTCTGATTGAGCTATTTCATTTGTATGATGTATTGGAATGTGTTCTATTCCGCCGAGATGAATATCGAAACTATTTCCTAGAAAAAATTTACTCATAGCTGAACACTCTATATGCCAACCAGGGAAACCTTGTCCATTTTCTACCAAAGAAGACTTGAAGGGGGAGCTCCAAAACTGTAATATGTTAGAGTGTGTACCTGCTCTAAAAAACCATAAGGCAAAATCATTACTATTTCTTTTATTTAAATCTGATACCTGGCCAAAACCTTCCCCTTCTTTTAATTTAGAAAACTTTTGACCAGACAGTCTATAATAATCTTTAGCTTTCTTAACATCAAAATATACTGCCAGATCTGTAATGTAAGCAAAACCTTTGGATATTAAAATCTCAACCATATTAATCATGTCAACAATATGCTCTGTTGCAGATGGTGTAAAATCTGGGAGTATAACATTCAACATTTTTATATCTTCTAGATATGAACTTATATACTTGTTAGATATTTCTAAAGCAGATAGACCTTCTCTCAGAGAAGCTTTCTCCATTCTATCGATACCAGTGTCAGCATCTCCTATGTTGTCACCAGTAAGATGCCCAACATCTGTATAATTTCTAACCAGAATCACCTTGTAATTATTAAACCTAAAAACCCTATTTATTATGTCAGCAAAAAAAACAGCTCTCATATTTCCTATGTGCTGATTCCAGTAGACCGTAGGACCACAGTGATATATTTTAACCTCACCCTCTCTGAGAGGGGTAAATTTTTCTTTTTCTTTAGAAAGTGTATTTAGTATAAAAATTTCTTTTTTCATATATCTAAGTATTATAACATAAAAAAAATCCAGGCCGAAGACTGGATTTTTAGAGTCAGCAAATACAACAAGATTCTTTATGTGAACCTGTCTTCCAGTATTGATCTGGACATGCACCAAAGTGTTTAGAGTAAAGAGGTATTGTGTTCTTTAAATACTCTGGCATAAGTGACCAATTTTCTTCATCTGAAATAGTAGGCATGTGGTGAATAAATCTTCCCAAAACCTCTTCACAGAAAGTTTGATAGTTTCTAGTATTTAGAATGGCGGTGTGCCAGAAATCGTCTACACCCCTAGACATTGGTAATTTTAAATCTTTATACTTTGAAGAAAGGAACATGTATTTTTTAAATTCTAGCTCCATTTCAGCAACCTTATCTTGTGAATATGATTTTGTCATTGAGAGGTAAGACTTCTCTCTTTCAAAATCTGCAACAATGATCTTGCCCCAAACAATAAAGTCTTCTTTTTCACCTGAATGCAGCCTTGCATCAAGTAGAGATGATTTGACTGCTGGTCTTTTTAAAACAATTTTCATTTCCATGACAATCTCCTGAAAGAACAATTTACAGAATATAATTCTGTGTGTTAAGTCAGGTCCGCAGAACGCAAACCCTAAATACTTAAACATGACTAAATTATAGCATAGACCCCCCCCCATACTGTCAAGCAAAAAACTAAATAACCGGTCTCTCTATTTTCTTTATCTGTCCAGGCTTCATAGTTCCTATTTTCAGATTGTGTATTCTGATTCTTTTCAGACTAACAATAGTCATATTCAGAGCATTTAACATACGTCTTATCTCATGTTTTTTACCCTCAACCAGAACAACAGTCAAGTGATGTCCCCCATCATCTACTTTTACCATTTTGGCTGGCGCATACTTTTCTTCTTGAGTATACATACCACTCATCATGATGCGTGGTACTCTAGGAGAGCTCTTTTCTCTCGTCTTAACTCTATACTCTTTTTCAATTTTATTTTCAGGGTTCATCAGTGCCTCGGTTAGTGTCGGATCATTTGTATATACCAGCAACCCTTCTGATTCTTTGTCTAATCTGCCAACTGGGTGTAAACCTTTTAATAGTTCTGCTTCTTTTGTACTAGTCACTTCTCCTATTGGTTTATAATAAAGCGCATATTCTAATTTCTTTTCTATTTGTGCTGTGCCAGAACGTATCTCTATACTATCACCCTCTCTCACCTGCATACCCAAATATCCAAAAGTGTCATTAACATGTACTTTTCTCCTTTCTATTAACGAATCAGCCTCACGACGCGAATACATACCAGTATCCTGTATTGCTTTATTTATTCTACCTGTGTTTTTTACTGTGAATTTCATGATTTTATTATACCACACTTTATCTAAAATAAATATAAAGGTTTTTCGAAATCAACACTTTTAATATTTATGCTCATATTAGAAATATTTATACCAGATTTTACATAACCCAATGTTATGTGTGGAGTGTAGCTGTTAGTAAATCCATCTTCAAAATAATCAAAATTAAAAACAGAATTTCTAAGTTTTTCTAATTCTTCATTTTTTTCTAATTTTATAACTAAAACTTTTTCTTTCATTCCCTTTATCTTAAATAAGTCTAAATCTTTTACGTTTAATGATTTTAATTTTACACTTTCTAAAAAAGTATTCATTTTTCCACTATTCAACTTTTCATCATTAATACCAAAAAATAAAGTCATATGTAAATCTTTTTCTTTACCACCTATTATTTTACCGTTAATATTTTTATGTGCAAAAATACTTTCATTTAAAGAATTGACAAATTTAGCAACATCATCATTAGATTTTTTATTTAAACTAAAACTAAGATAGCCTTTTTTCATATTTTTATTAACAATTTACTGAAAATGTTTCTTGTTTACTTTCCATACTTTTATCTACTATTAATCGAGTCATTTGTGGATTTACTTCTTCCATAATTTCATGATTTTATGATACCACACTTTATCTAAAATAAATATAGCTGATAAAAAATAAAAACTCTCAGATGAGAGGTTTTATTTTTCTGGCTCCGTGAGTAGGGATCGAACCTACGACCAATTCCTTAACAGGGAACTGCTCTACCGCTGAGCTATCACGGAATGTTAGTAAAAATAAAAAATTTGGAAATAAATTATTTTTACTTACTAGACTTGAAAGATTACTCTATCAAATCTATGTTTACATTATACACTATTTTCAAAAAAAATTCAAATGATTTTTACCCTTATTTTAAACTATTTTTTAACAACTACTTTTTTTGGTTTTTTAGCTTCACGTCCACCATGTTGTTCTTTTTTTGCCATATATTTTATTTTAATTATTTTATATATTTATATTATACTATATAAGAGATAAAATATAAATTAATTTTCAACACTTATCCACAAATATACTAATAAATAAAACTATATACTTTTTATATATTCTAGAATTATCTTTTCTACTTCATCATAATCATTTGTTTCAAACAGTCTCTCCCTCAATTCTTTTGCCCCATCAAAACCATTAACATATGCTTTGTAATGCTTTTTCATAATAGAAAAACTTTTTATATCACTTAATTTTTCTTGAAAAAGCTTTGTGTGCTCTAGCATTATTTCTAATTTTTCTTTTAAAGAGTACTCTAAACCTTTTGTATCTCTTTCTCTATTAAAAAGCCACGGCGTTCCAAATATTCCTCTGCCTATCATCACACCGTCTATTTTGTATTTTTCATACAATTCTTGCGAGTGTTTTATGTTTTTGATATCACCATTAATTATAAATATAGTATCGGGAGATTTTTCTTTTACAAAGTCATGCACCTCATCAATCATTTCGTAATGGGCTGGTACCAGAGACATCTCTTGTTTTGTGCGTAGATGAAGACTAAGAACTGGAACATTGCATTCCAATATTTTAGAGAGCCACTCCTTGTACTCATCAGTTCTATGATATCCTAATCTGGTCTTTACTGTGACGGGGATTTGCTTCAAGATGTTACCAGCATCATCTTTTAGCACTGCACCTCTCTGAGCCGCATATATGAGCTGCTGAGCTATGTCTGGAGTTTTTATAAGACCTGCTCCAGCACCTTGCTTGCCTATAGTATTTACTGGGCAGCCCATATTTATATCTATACCATCAAAACCAAGCTCAAGACATAAACGTGCTGCCCCCTCCATAGTTTCTGGATCATTGGTAAATAGCTGAGCCACTATCGGTCTCTCTATCTCACTGTATTCTAGATCTCTTTTAAGCACTTCCCTGCCTGCACTCATGAGGCCATTACAAGATACGAACTCTGTCCAAGTCACATCTGGTTTACCATGTTTCGCTATCATGTGACGAAAAGCCACGTCGGTCACATCGGCCATCGGAGCCAAAGTGTATATCGGCCTATTTTCTGATTCAGCTTTTTCCTGTATATCTTTCCAAAATCCTTTGTACATATTTTTATTTATTAAATATAATAATTATCTATTTGACATTATACTATAAAAATGTCTTTTTTCAAAATTAGAAAATATGGTATAATATAAGTATGAACTCAATAGAAAATCAAAACTTAATAAAAACTTGTACTAAAAATATAAAAAATATTTTAAATCTAAGTATAAAATACAACAAAGAAACCGAAAATGTTTTAGTTATTTACGATACTCAAAATGGACTGACTAATATATTGACTGAGAGTTACAAAAAATCTCTGACTGAAATCTGTGGGGGAGATTTTGAAATCTTTGAAAAAAAGGTAGAGTTTTTAGATTTTGATAAAAGTAATAAAGAAGAGATTTTGAGAGAAATAGAAAAGTTAAAAGAAAGGGACCTAGTTGTTATGATACAGACTACCAATTTTAGATTAGATGACTTTAGAATACGTTTGCACCTATTTACTAAAAAATTAAAAGTGATAGAGCATATGCACCTAGATAGAAATGATGAGAATGTGTGGGATGTATATGTGAATAGCTTAGAATATGACAAAGACTATTATTATAATCACGCACATAATATTAAAAATAAATTAGCAAATAGTGAAAAGTTAATTATCAAAAGTGGCGAAAACTTTTTGGAAATAAATGGAGAGTTAGAAGAAGCAAAATTAAACATAGGCGATTACAGTCAAATGGAAAATATTGGCGGAACTTTTCCTATTGGTGAAGTTTTTACTGAAAGTAAACTATTGGAAAATATGAGTGGTAAAGTACTGATCTACGCATTAGCTGATACTGATTTTAATATGCAAATGTATGAACCATTTGATATTACAATAGAAAAAGGTGTAGTGGTTGGATATGACGACAATGCTCCTCTCGAGTTTGTAAATATCTTTAATCAAGTAAAAGATTATGAGAGGTCACTAATACGTGAAATAGGTTTTGGTCTAAACAAAGCAATAACAAAAGAAAGGTTCCTGGGTGATATAACAGCATTTGAGCGTATATATGGCATGCATTTGTCTATGGGTGAAAAACATAGCGTGTATAAAAAGGAGGGACTCATAAGTAAAAAAACAAAGTATCACGTGGACCTATTCCCTGTTGTAGATAAAGTTACAACTATAAATAAAAATACAAAGTTAGAAGAAGTTATATTTGAAAATGAGAAATATGTTTTAGATTAAAAGATCTGTTTTTAAAAATTATTTCTTACCCCATTTTCTCGCAGCTAATACAACAAAAATATATACGAAAATAATTGGCAATGTTTTTACAACACTATCTAAACTAAATCCACCTTTTATAGTTGCAGAATGTAGAGCACCAAGTATAAATATAACGTAGGCAAGCTTGTGTAATCTAAACCACCAATCACCCATCTTATCTTTTAAATAAATATTAGAAGTTATAAGTAATGGTATAGTGAGTAGCATGGCCCACACACCTAAAACTGTTGGTAACTTTTGTGTAAAAGGTATATTTACATCACTCATAAAATTTTGAAAATAAGGATTGGTTAAAAATGATACTCCGTGACCTATCGCAGTACTCGCCATAAGTATGCCTATCTCCCCTCTTATATTCATCAAAAAAGTCATAGATTTACCAATAATATTTTTGGTAAATAATTTACTGAGTGGGCCAATTAAGAGAGACAGTAAAAGTAAATTAAGAGAAATACCTCCAAGATCTTTTCCTAACCCTTTTACAAAAATTGGTAGGAAAGGAATTATAACAGCAAGTGTTAGTAAAAAGTATTTTATGTATTTTAGATTTTTTGTCATGATTTGCATATAATTATTATTTATATTATTGTATAGAGCTAGCTATGTTATACATAGGCATAAGCACAGAGGCCATGAGTAGTCCGACACCACCGCCGAGAGCTACTATCATAAGCGGCTCTATGAGCGATATCGTTGACTCTATTGTCTGTTCTAACTCTCTTTTGTAGAACTTTGCTACATTTTTAAGCATGTAACCCAGCTCGCCAGTCTCCTCTCCTATTCTGGTCATCTGAACCATAATATTTGGTATCATCGGCTCTTCTGTTAGCGCAACAGACAAGATTTTACCTTGTTTAACTTTCTCAGCCACTCTTTCAAATATCTTTTTAAAAACATAATTATCAACTACTTCAGCTGTTATTTGCAGTGACTGAACTATCGGCACTCCAGAGCCTATCATAGTATCTATATTGTCAGCAAAGCGCGACAAGTATAGCTTTTGATACAAACCACTAAGTATCGGTACTTTTAGCTTTAAAGTGTCAAAATAAGCCACTCCTCCTGGAGTTTTAGAATATTGAAATAGGTAAAATATAAATGCCCCAATAGCTGGAAAAACTATATACCAAAAATCTTTCAAAAAGTTAGATACCCATAGTATACCCCTGGTAAAAGCTGGTATCTCTTGGCCTTGCTCTGATATCAGGGCAACTAATTTTGGCAAAACAACAAAAGCCATTATCATCATAACAACGATAAATGTAGCTATAACAAACATAGGATATGTCAAAGCTTTTTTTGTTTTTTGCACAAGCTCATAATTCCTTTCTATATAATCAGCCAAGTATTCAAAAGTTTCTTTTAACTTTCCAGTCTCTTCACCGCTATGCACCATAGATATATAAAAAGAATCGAAAACATCACTATGTCTAGACATTGCCTTGTATACTTGCATACCAGCCTGTATATCATCTGCTATTATCTTGAATCTTTCTCCTAAACCAGCAGAAGATGATTCACTAGAAAGCAACCTAAAAGCCCTTAGTATCTGCACTCCACCACCCACCAAAGTTGACAATTGCTTTGTCGATAACACTATATCTTTTTTTGTTATTCTCTTTTGATATCTTTTAAAAAAAGAAAGCTCATCTACAACCATAGACTCTTCTACAGTTATGATTATATTACCCTCGGCCTGCAACTTTAAGATCACATTTTCTCTACTGGTATCCTCGACATAACCCTCTTTTATTTTTGTATCCTGACCAAATATTTTGTATTTATATTTCATATTGATAGTATTTATGTTTAATTTTTTATATTAAGTCTTGAAACATGTCTTTGTTTTTAGCGTGCAATATAGCTTCGTCTATCGGTACATCACCTCTAACAACAGCAGCAGCTAGACATCTGTCAAAACTAATCATGCCAGAATGTGCGCCAGTCTCTATTATATTATCTATCTCATAAGATCTTTTCTCTCTGATCAGGTTCTGTACTGCACTATTAACCATTAATAGCTCATATATAGGCATGAGTCCGCCACCAATCTTTGGTAGCAGTCTCTGTGAAAATACTCCAACCAAAGAAGAAGCTAGTTGTGAGCGTATCTGATCTTGCTGATTAGAGGGGAAAGAATCTATAACTCTGTCTATCGTCTGTGAAGCAGAGTTAGTATGTAAAGTAGAAAACACTAAATGCCCAGTCTCAGCAGCAGTTACGGCAGTGCGTATAGTATCTGCGTCACGCATTTCTCCTAAAAGTATGACGTCTACATCTTGTCTAAAAGTTGCCTCCAGAGCTGCTGGGAAACTTTTTGTATCTGTACCTATTTCTCTTTGTGTTATATAGCTATTTTTTGATTCGTGTATATATTCTATAGGGTCCTCTATGGTAGAGATTATTTTTTTATCATTTGTGTTAATGTAATTAATCATACTAGCAAGCGTAGTTGACTTTCCTTGTCCTACTGGGCCCACCACCAAAAAGAAGCCTTGTTTTAGCTTGCACACATCCAATAACTCTTTTGGTAAGTTAAGGTCATTAATCTCTTTTATTTTTGGTACAAGCCTAAGCACTAAACTAGTTTTCCCTTTTTGAACAAAGGCATGCCCTCTTAGTCTGTACTCACCTGAATGAGTGTAAGAAAAGTCCACTTGCTGATCACTCAAATACTTTTCATACTGCTCTGGAGTTATTATGAGCCTCAGTATTTCAACTATTTCAGAAGATTCTAACTTGGAAACTTTTGTTATGGGTATAAGTTCACCATGTATACGCACTGCTGGACTCATATCCGCAACCAAGTGTATGTCAGAACCGTCTTCTTTTACCAGAGTTAGTATTAGATTATTAAGTAAGTCGTTAGATAAATATTTTTCTTGCATAGATACATTATACTACATTTTTACAAATTACAAGCCGGCGATTTCCACAAATGGAACTATTTTATTCATAGATTTTATGATAGCATCTTGCTTCATGGTTATCATACCTTTTGTCTTTGCTATTTTCCACAAATCATCTTCTGATTTTTTAGTAACTATAGCATTTTGTATATCATCATCAATTTCTAGTATCTCCAAAACTGGTACGCGACCTTTTGTTCCTGATGGTGCTATTTCATTTGGCAGAGCTTGATACACAGGCCTATCCAAATCTAATTTCTCTCTAAAGCTTTCCGGCAATTCTTCAAATTCTTTTTTTATCATAGCTTTTAAACCTTCACCCATTTCAAGAGGAGCTTCACATTTTGGATATATTTGAGGAACCAGACGTTGTGCTATAGAAAGACAAAGCGTAGGTGCTATCAAAAATGGATCTACACCCATATCTATTAATCTAGTTATAACTCCAACACTATTATTGGTGTGTATAGTAGAAAAAACTAAGTGTCCTGTCAGTGCTGCTTGCACAGCTAGCTGAGCCGTCTCTGCGTCACGTATTTCTCCAACCATAATGACGTCAGGATCTTGACGTAATATAGAGCGTAATCCAGTAGAAAAGTTATAACCTATCTCTGGGAATATCTGTGACTGATTCATGCCTGACACATTGTATTCTATTGGGTCTTCTAATGATACAACATTTCTTTTATCTCTGTCTATTTCATTTATCATTGAGTATAAAGTGGTGGTTTTTCCAGATCCTGTCGGACCACTTATGAGTATCATACCATAAGGTCTCTGCAGAGCATTTCTAATTTGCTTTAAATGCAGCTCACTAAAACCCATATTTTCAAGCTTTCTTATACCTCTATAACTATCTAAAATACGTATAACCACTTTCTCACCATAGTATCCTGGCATAGATGACACACGAAAATCTACCTTATGACCTTCTATCCTGACAGAAAAACGTCCATCTTGTGGCTTTCTTTTTTCATCAAGCTTCATATCAGAAAGTATTTTAACTTTTGCTATTAATGATGAGTGCATGCTCGGTGGTAACTCTAATTTCTTCTCTAACACTCCGTCTATCCTGTACCTAACCCGAAGACTGTCTCCCAGATGCTCTATATGTATATCACTTACATCTTGCTTTAAAGCTTGATTTATAAGAGTGTTTACTATTGTATCTACACTATCGTCTGTTATATTTTTAGATAAATCTTGGTCAAATTTGGTTATGTCTGTTGCCTCTTTTTTATCCAAGTCTCCGACACTACTATTTACATCTCCCAAAACCAATGATTTTGCAGACTCTTCTTCTACACTTGCATTAAAATACTCAATCAGACCTGCCTCAAACTGATCTTGAGATATTAAAAAAAGTTTGTATTTGATACCATTTTTAATGGTTGAATTTTCTATAACAGATATAGTGTCTTGATTTTCTGGGTCAACCAGACCAACACTTAGTGTATTATCAGAAAAATTAAGTGGCAATATCTTATATTTTCTAGCCATGCTCTGATCTAGATAATTTATATTATTAGTGTCTAATTTTATTACAGTATCAAAAGTTGGTAAAGCGAAAATCTCAGACCTGACTTGCTTTACTACACTAGCTTGCACATTAAAAACTTTAAAAGCATCATCAACAGTTAAAACATCTCCCGCATCTAATTTGTTACTTATGTCTCTTACCTGCAGCTCAGATAATATATTTCTTTTTAAAAGTTCGGTTAATATTATCATATTATCTTTCAAAAGGGTTAAATCTGCCCTTTTCAGTAAAAGGCAATACGTCTTTATTTATATTTTCCAGATAAGAGAAGGTCCCATTTATTAGGTTTTCTATATTTAGAAAACTTACACCTTTATTTTTAAAATCCTGAACTATTCTAAATGTATCAGACGATAACAAAAGTACTTCTTCTGTCTGATGTTCTCTGTATAAAATATCATAAGCAACGTATGCAAAAAAAGATAACAGTACCATAAAAAATAGTCCGTATATATACTTTATGTTTTCTTGTTTTAGTTGTATTTTATTCATATGTTTATTATTTTATTTAATATTATTTTTAATCTCAAAAGATTCCAGAGAAATTACGTATTTCATAGTTCCATATGACTGTTCTTTGTTATCAGCTGTAGCTATAGAGATACTTTTTATGTTGTATATTTCTAAACTCTTTTCTATTTTAGATATAAAATTAAGAAAATTATCGTATCTACCAATCAAAGAAAAAGAAACGTCGTAAGTAATATAGTCTTTCTTTTTTACATCATTTATATTTTTAGAAAACTTGAAATCGGAAAGCTCTATTGAGTTTTCATAAGCAAGTACATTTATATTATTAAGAGTTCTTGGTATATCTTTTACCGCTGGGACCGCCAAGTCTAATTTTCTTTTATATTCATCATCTATAGAATAAAAGCCTCGCACATTTTCTTCACTATTTGAAAATAAATCCTGAGAAATCAGTAAAGCTTCTTTTAATTTTTTATTTTCAGTATATTTTTGTATTAGATTTGACATCGGTATAACACTATATCCAGAACCATTATACAGTGGCATAACAATACAAAATACCAGTATCGTAGATATTGTAAATAGTGATATGGTTAATATATATTGTTTCATATTCTAGGTTGTTTTAATTTTAATTACCTTGACTGTTTCTGTTGGGGTGGTTTTTGTGTCTGGTGCAGGTTTTATTTCTACAGTAGAGCTTGAGGTGGTGGTTGCTATAGAAGACGTAGAGCTTTGTATAAAAGTAGAGGTGGTACTGGTACTGATATTTAGACCCCCAAAATTAATCTCTACACTAGAAGGACTCTGGTATGTAGGGTCATATTTTTTAGATTCTATCATAAACTGATTTTTATTTACCATGTCTATTTCTACAGATAATAAAAATTTTATATTATTATCTTTGTCAGATGAGACTGACTTTAGTGTAACTTTTTTAATCAGACTCTTATATGATTCTGACTCTCTTTTCATACTATCTATTTGTTTTACTATATTTTCATAACTATTTGTAACTCCAAAAATAGACATTTCAGCATATTTTTCTTTTGTAACTATGTCCATCTTTTCAAAATAAACTCCATCTTCTACAGAGTCAGCCAGCAAATTAAGAACCAGCAGCACATTATTTCTTGTAGAAAGAATAGTGTTTATGTTTGTGATCTTGTTGTACATCTGAACCATTTCTTTCAGTGGCATTTTAGCTATTTCAACCTCTAGTGACTTTACCCCATCTTCTAAAGCTTTATTTTTAGCTTCAAAATAATAAAGCCCCCCATACACCGAGATAGAAATAAGTATAGAAAAAGTAAATACCAGAATAGCAATAGGTCTAAAAGGATCAGACGGTAACAGCTCTTCTGTTTTATTTGTTATAAAATTATTATTTTTTCTGAAAGGTGGCATATATTTATTCTATTTCTGATAATGTAACTCCTATCGCATTGTTAAATGTTCCACCATGTTTAAAAGTTGTCTCCTTTAAAGTTTCTGGTAAAAATAATCTCTCAAATCCATTTATTTTTGAGACTTGCATGAGCGGGAAAAACTGCTTTATCATACTTTCAATATTATTTATTTTTGACCCTCCACCGCTTATATATATATTACTACATTTTAATGAAAATTTATTATAAAAATTATTTTGTATGTGTATAACTTCTTCTAAAATAGAAGCAAATGAACTATTACATATCTGTGCTTCTAGACTACTTTCATTTAAAATATCCAACTCAAAAAAGAATTTCTTTGCTGATAAAAAACTCACACTTAGATTGTTTTTAATATTTAAGATTATTTGATTTACACCTTTTGAAAAAGTCTGAGCCATATATACTTTGTTGGCACTGACAAAAAGAACGCTTGTTACACTGGCGCCAAAATCAATAATCATATTGACACTTCCAGTATTTAATCTTTCTATATTTCTAGAAAGTCCAAATATACTCGGTTCTACTCGCAGAACATTATGGTCTATGTCTGCAAATATACTATTTATCCTGTCTACATCCTTTTGCTTTATTGCAACAACAAGTAAGCTCAACTTAGAGTCTGTCTCTTCTACTATGTTATAATTAATGTTAAAATCATATGCTTTTAACATTGTCCCTTTTGAAAATTCGTATGGTACAATAGTGTCCAATATACTTTTAGTTTCTATAGGTAAGTCAAAACTTTTTATAACACATGATTGCATAGGGACCGACACTACAAAATTTTTACAAGATGATTCTGAGCTCGTGTATATATCTTTTATTGCCTGGGTTATCTCTTTTTCTCCAAGCTTTACTATCTCACCATTTTCTCTGCCTGCATATGTGCCTATTTCTAATTCTGTATAATTATTAAGAATTAGTCTGTCTTCTAGATTGGATATATCGACAAGCTTTATACTCGACTCTCCTAGATCAAGTCCTATATATCTTTTCTCTACTTTTTTAAATAAGCCAAACATATTTTAATTATATACTATAAATAAATAAATACAATCCAGTTATGCCCATTAATTATAAAAATAAGCTTGACAAATGTTTTTAAAGTAGTATACTCTATATAGTTCTTTCGGTTAATTTATTTTTAAACTTTTTTAAAAAGGAAAAAGATATGTCTAAAATGAAAAACCTGTTCACTGATTTACCTCCATCAATCCAGACAAAGATATTGTCTGGACAAATTGACGGAAATAAGTACCTTAAGTCAAAAAAAACGAAAGCAAAAAAACCTTCCATCTCTGTCACAAATATGACAGACTTGAAAAAAGCTTCTGGCAATGATTTTAGTTAAAAAACTTTTTCTTAACGCACCATCAAAAAGATGGTGCCTTTTATTTTTGTATGAGGATATTTGTGTTATAATACATATAATAAAAATATGAATCCGGTACAACTAAGAAATCATACACAATACTCTCTCTTGAGAGCTTTACCTAAAATAGACACACTAATTAAAAAAGCTGTATCTTTTGAATACACACATCTAGCTATAACAGATACAGATAATATGTATGGTACTATAGAATTTCAAAAGGAATGTCAAAAGAGAAAAATAAAACCTATTTTTGGTGCTGAGCTTCAAGTGAAGGTCGGTGAAAGATTTTTTGAAATAGTATTACTTGCTAAAAATGAAATAGGTTATAAAAACTTGATGAAGCTAGTAAGTGTAGCAAATACAAAGCACATTAAAAATGATAATCCATTTTTAACTTTTGAGGATTTTGAAAATTTGAAAGTAGATGAGAGTGGTGGCGGCAGCGAAGCTGCCGCCAAAAATACCACCGGCTTATTTTGCCTGTCTGGTGGTCCTTGGGGTGAAGTTTCCAGTCATTTAAAAATAAATGATGATAAAAATAAAATACAAGCTAAAAATACCTTAAAAAAATACACTGATATTTTTTATAATGATTTTTACTTAGAAGTAACCAATCATACTTTTATGGATTATGGGAGAGAGATGCGTGAGAATACAATAAACTTTGCGAAAGAAAATAATATACAATTAGTCGCTACTCAAAACTCACATTATATATCTGCAAATGATAAGCCGGCCCACAAGACACTTATACAGATAGACAGTGAGATAGATGCTAGCGAATATTATAAGACACATTTTTCACAAGCAGATTTTTCTTTTCCAAATAAAGATGACTTTATAAATGCTTTCTCAGATATACCTGAGGCGATAATAAATACAGAAAAAATAGCTGGTCAAATAAATTTTGAAATAGAGCTGGGTAAATGGGTTTTCCCTGCTATAGAGTTTGAAGTTAATTACGATGAGGACTTGAAAAAATTGGCATACGCAGGATTAGAAGATAGAAAAAAAGAGGCAACTCCAGAGACTTTGAAAAGGTTAGACTACGAATTAGAAGTAATTAAAAACAAAGGTTACTCACCTTACTTTTTGGTGGTTTATGATTTGCTTCGCTTTTCGAGAGAGAACGGCGTACTTACAAATATACGTGGATCAGTAGCTGGATCACTTGTGACTTATTTGCTTCGTATTACAAAATGTGACCCTTTAGTTTATAAGTTACCATTTGAGAGATTTTTAAATCCGGAGCGTCCATCAGCGCCAGATATAGACATGGACTTTGCAGATGACAGACGTGACGACGTGATTAATTATGCCAGAAAAAAATATGGAGCTGATCACGTAGCACAGATCGGTACTTTTGGTACTATGATGGCGCGCGGTGCCGTGCGTGATGTGGCGCGTGCCATGAGCTTTCCTTATCTTGTTGGCGACAAATTATCTCGTCTAATACCACCACCAAAACAAGGCTTTCCTGTTTTCATAGATAGTGCTATAAAAGACGTACCAGAACTAAAAGAAATGTATGATACAGACAGAGACACAAGCATAATACTAGACATGGCAAAACAATTAGAAGGTAACGTACGTCATATCGGTGTACACGCTGCTGGTACCGTTATCTCTCCTGCTGCCCTGACCGAGTGGACACCAATACAATATGACCCAAAAGGTGAAGGTAAGTTAATCTCACAATATGACATGTATACCATCGAGGATGCTGGACTTTTAAAATTTGACTTTCTTGGAATTAGAAACTTATCAATACTCGCTACTGCTATAAAAATAGTAAAAGAAAAATATAATATAGATGTGGATATAGAAGAGATAAGTGAAGATGATAAAGAGACTTTTGAGATGTTGTCACGCGGCGAGACCATGGGACTTTTCCAATTGAATGGTAGCGGTATGACAAGATACTTAAAAGAACTTAAACCCACAAATGTACACGACATAAATGCGATGGTAGCACTGTATCGCCCAGGACCACTAGAGATGATACCAGAATATATAAAAAGAAAACATAATCCTGACCTTGTTACTTTTTTAGATCCGAGACTAAAAGAAATACTTGATATGAGCTACGGTGTTATAGTTTATCAAGATGACGTGATGTTAACTGCTATACATCTTGCTGGTTACAGCTGGCTAGAGGCTGACAAGCTGCGTAAAGCTATGGGTAAAAAAATCCCTGCGGAAATGGAGGAACAAAAAGAAAAACTCTATAAAGGGTTTCTCGCAAATGGTCTATCCAAAAGTAAAGCGGATGAACTGTGGACACAAATAGAGCCGTTTGCAGCGTATGGTTTTAACAAAGCTCATGCTGCAAGTTACGGCCGCGTCGCTTATCAGACCGCATATATGAAGGCCCACTACCCTCATGCCTATATGACAGCGATTATGACAAATGAGAGCGGTGATGTTGATAAAATAGCCGAGATAGTCGCAGAATGTAAACGCATGGGCATAACCGTACTGCCACCAGATATCAATGAGTCTGTCGGCGGCTTTGAAATAGTTAAAAACGTAGAAGGGGTAGAAGAGATAAGGTTTGGATTATACACTATTAAAAACTTTGGAGTGGACATAGCGGATGCGGTTATAAATGAGAGAAATAAAAATGGTAAATATAAAAATCTGGAGGACTTTTTAAAAAGAGTTACACATAAAAATCTTAGTAAAAAATCTATGGATGCACTAGCTATGTGCGGGGCTCTAGACATGTTCGAAGAAAGGAATCAGATAATTCTTAACATAGAAAACATATTAGAGTATCATAAAAATGTCATAAAAGATAATGAGTCTCAGATGAGTCTGTTCGGAGAAAGTGTGTCTGCGCCAACTTTTAAATTAAAAAAAGTAGCTGCAGCATCCGCTACACAAAAATTAAACTGGGAAAAAGAATTGCTGGGACTGTATGTCTCTGGTTTTCCTCTTGATCCATGGAGAGAACAGATAATAAATAGAAATATAAATATAGACAGAGTACATCATGATTATGCAGATGAGTTTGAGTGTAGCCTTGCTGTGCTTATAGAAAAAGTAAAAATAATGAAGACGAAAAAAGGTGATATGATGGCACTCATAAACACTCGTGACTATACAGGAGCAATAGAGATGGCAGTCTTTCCAAAAACTTTTGAAAAGATAAAAAATAAAATAAAGTTAGACACTGTGTGCATAATAAAAGGTAAAGTAGCAAGTAGAAATAGCGAAAAAACTTTTGTGGTAGAGATGATTAATGATTTAAAATAGAAGTGCCAACTTTTCAAAAAGAGTTCTTTTTGCAAGTGGTCAAATAAAAACTACTCATATTTATAAATTACCAAGCTAGCATTATCTTCGGCACCAAAATTAAAGACTTCTTTTAATATGGTGTCAACAGAATCTTCTACATTCAACTTTTTTGAAAAGCTAGCAATAGCATCAAAACTTATTGTATCTTTTTCATAAATACACTGATCCACTCCATCAGTAAATAAAAATACACTATCTCCAGGATTTAACTTTTCTACATTAAATACAACCCCCTCTTTTACAGATAGTCTACCTCTGAGGCCCAGTCTTGAAAAAACTCCAAGCCATGTACTCTTACACTCTTGAATAAATTTTATATTTTCTTTATCCATTATAAAAAGCCTGCTATCGCCGTAGCTAACTATTGATACCTTGTCGTCCACTATTTCTATACAGATAAAACTCGATTCTGGTGTAAAATCTTTATTTTCATCTGTAACTTTTTCACCAAATTTTTGATAAAGAATATCTTCTATCTTATTAGTTTCATTTTGTGCTTCTATTAAGTTTTTAGGGAATATTAAATTTTTATCGATCCAATACTTATTGATAATATCAGAAGCTTCTTCTCCCCAGTGACCATCTGAAATACATATTCTTGTAATATTGCCGTCAATAAAAAGACTGACGGAGTCTTCGTTTATTTCTTTTTTTAATCCTATTGCAGTTGCTAACATTAACGAATCGTTAATTTTAACTTTTTCTATAGATTCTGAATTAGTTATTCTCTTTGTGGGTAAATGTAAAATTTTATTCATATGATTTTTATTAAAAATTAGTATTGTAAATTATATTTAAAGTCGTTAAATATATTAAAAAAATGGCTGAGTATTTGATTACATCAGCCAAATTAAAAATGATTACTAAACAGTTAATGAACTAGTATCATTGTTGAAAACTGAATGATTCTTTTTGTCTTGGGGGAATGGTTCAAAAATTTCCTGAAAAAGTACGTACATTTTCAAAGCTTCATCTGTTGACAAAATATGACCTGTACGAGACTTACTTTCCAATCTTTTCTTAACTTGTTCAAAAGAACAAACAACCTGAATCCACACAACTTCTACTTCATTGGACGCAAGTAAAGCTTCTAATTTTTCCCTGAGCTCATTTAGGTGAAAAACTTCATCCACAATAACGACATCTTCACCATTTTTAAAAAATTGAAAGATTTGTCTAGCAGCTTCTTCGTAGCACCTCCACCTAATCTCAGGAGTATCAATAGAAGACGTTACAAGATTAGGGTCGCTTAACTTTCTCTTTATGTCATCTATATCTAAAACCTTTCCATCATATTTTTTAGCCATTTGTTGTGCCAAGGTTGATTTACCTACGGCAGGAAGCCCAGCCAGAAAGATCACTTGATTCATTTTATTTCTCCTGTTAAAAAATTAAATACCTATTTAGTATACACTAAATAGGTAGATAAATCAAGTGTGCCATATCTCTGTGTCGATGGGTGGGATCGAACCACCGACCTTAGCTTTATGAATGCTATGCTCTAACCAACTGAGCTACACCGACAAATTCTATAAATGCCCCGCCAGCTACGCTGGCGGGGCATTTAATTTTTGCTCGCGTAGTTTTACTTGTTGCGGAAACTGGAATCGAACCAGTGTCCCGAGGTTATGAGCCTCGTGAGTTACCTCTACTCTATTCCGCTATGTTTTCAAAGCTTGACTATACAACCTCGAGGTTATGAGTCTATATTTCTTGAGTTACCTCATTACTCTATTCCGCTATGTTTTTCATAGATATGCTCTATAAAAAACATTATACCATATTTTTTATAAAATACAAAATATATTATCTCAAAAGAGAAATATACTCACTGTAACCCTCCACCTCCATATCTTTTAACTTTACAAATCTGAGACTAGCACTATTCATACAGTACCTCATGCCACCCATATCTTTTGGACCATCTTCAAATACATGGCCCAAATGCGAGTCAGCTATTTTACTCCTAACTTCTGTCCTACTTACAAATATACCATTATCTGAATGTGTAGTAACAGATGAATCACTTAATGGTCTCGTAAAGCTGGGCCAGCCAGTGCCACTATCATATTTATCTATGGATAAAAATAAAGGTTCTCCAGAAACTATGTCGACATATATACCAGCTTCTTTATTTGCGTTATATTCATTTTGAAATGCTCGCTCTGTTCCCTCTTTTTGAGTCACGTCATACTGTACCGATGTCAGAGTTTTAAGTTTTTCTTCTTTATCTTTTATGGTAAAATTTTCCCATCTTTTAATATTTTTTTTATTTTCTTCTTGCATATTTTTATCTTGATTATAATCTATACTACTTATTTCTTTTTCTACAGAGAAAATAGACTTTGTGGTAGTGCTGCCGTCTTGCCAATGTAATTTTATAAAACTATTTCTACCACTACCCTCTCGGTACAGATTATATCTAACTGGGTTCTTGTCTTTATAGTCCTGATGATACTCCTCGGCTGGGTAAAAATTATTAAGAGGCAATATCTCTGTCGCTACTTTACTATTATTTTCTATAAACTTTTTACTCAGCTCTATTTTGTTTTTTATTGCTTCTGATTTTATTTTCTGATCTTCTGTTGTGTAATATATAGCAGAAGTGTATTGGTAACCCCTATCACCAAAAGATCCTCCAGTGTCAGACGGGTCAAAATGTTTAAAATACTTTTCCAATAAGTCACCTATAGAAATTTTATTCTTATCGTATACAATCTCTACAGCCTCGCGAGCTTTTACTTTTTCAGAACTAACTTCTTCATAAGTTGGCGAAAAATATACTCTGTCTTTCTCACTGTCAGCATAACCAGATATAGCTGATATTACACCAGGAGCATGATTAAACTCTGCCTCTGTGCACCAAAAACACCCTCCAGCAAAAATGATTTTTTTATACTCTCCATTATTTAATTTTGTATTTATTTCTTGTTGCATATTTATTTCTCTTTTGTATTGAGGTGAATGTGATCTCTTGTATGTATTATACAACACAAAAGAGATAAAAGATAATACAATTATTGTTAAAATATTTTTAAGATTTAGATTTAGATTTAGTTTTAACATACTTATATTACAATGATACAATAATTTATTTCCAAATGTTTAGAAAGACACCCAAATAATGTACCACAACATACAAAAAGAATAAGTAAGTAGAAACTCCTATAATTAAAGTTAAAAGTAATTTATTAATTATTTCATTTCTTCTTTTTTTAGCATCATCCAATGTACATATGCCTTGCCTTCTCATGTAAAATACAAAAGCTGTTACGAGTGCAATCATTCCAACTCCGCGAAATACCCACTTGTAAGTACCATAAAATACATCAGCCAGCTCACCCGCTACACTCACAGTAACGAGGCCAAGTGACAGTAAGATAACAGGAGACAGACAACACAATGATGCGATAAAAACTGGGATACTAGAAACTTTTAATAAGTCTTTAAAATTAATTTTACTCGGCTTAGCATAAGTAATATTATATTTTGGTTTTTCTGATTTTATATTTTTGTCTTGCATATTTTTATATAATTTTATTTTTAATATCTTTTAAATTACTTTTAGATCCTGTAAAACAGTTTCAAACATAATATAAGCTCGCCTTGCTTCTCTGTCTGTCAGGTTATAATTTGATCCTGCGTGAGCTATTTTATTTCTTATCTTGTGGGCATCCCAAGCCAAGTCTATAGTTCTAAAATTAGCATTGATCAGCCTCTCTCCCAAGTTCTGGCCAGAATACCCTTTATTTTTAAGAGCGTCATCAAGTATGTTGTCAGCCTCTATTATACCTAGCCTCCAGAATACCTCATCTTTTTCATTCATATACTTATCTACTATTTCCCATCTCTTATCTTTTTCTAATACAGACACACTGATTATGCCAGGATCCACAACATGGTGTATAGTATTGTTTTCAGCACTTTCTGTATGTGTATTTTTATGAAAGTCTTTGTCTTTATCTATACTATTTTTTATCTCTGAAAAGTTTTTATTGTGCGCAGTATTCTTGTCTGAACCCTCTAGCTTCTTTGCGTATTTTTCTACACCAAATATCTTGTCTAAAACTTTGTCTAAAAAGTTTTTCTTTTTTCCTCCATGATTATTTTTACCGTGTCCCTCATCACCATCATGATGCTTGTAACCATATGCATGATGGAAAAGGTGATAATAATGTTTTATGTCATGATCTATTTGTACATACCACTTATAAAAAATATACATAGAAAGTGGTAGTAAAAATAAAGTTAAGAGTGAGATTAAGTCAGACAGAAAACGCAATATGTCATTTTGTACAGAAAAAGTTAAACCAGAAAATACACCTTCATTTGTAAAGCTTTGCAAGCTGTGCACTGTATTTAATTTATTATTTATATACTGATCAGCACCATCACTCAGTCCATCGCCATCACTATCTGGATTGTTTAGGTCACTACCTAGTATGTTTTCAAATCTATCTCCAATACCATCACCGTCACTATCAACATCACTCTCTACCACACTTCTATTGATATCCAAAGGGTAGGCATCTCGTCCGTCTAATATACCATCTCTATCTTGATCTGCATTCATTGGACTTAAACCTTTAAAAACCTCTTCACTATCTAGTATGCCATCACCATCACTGTCTGGCTTATTTATATTCATGCTGTGCTTAACCTCATAACTGTCTGGCACACCATCCTTATCTGTATCTAAAATATCCAGACCAAAAAAACTTTTTATCTTGTCACCCATATTCATATCCGCTCCAAAAACTTCTTTTGTTTTTTCTTGTGTAAAATTATTTGTATCTAATGGTTTATTGTCTTTTAGGTTTGGAACACCATCACCGTCAGTATCTAATTTTGTGTTAAAACCAATCATATTCAAAAAATTATCTATACGATTTTCTTCAGAGGTAATATACCCTTTTTCAAACCAGCCTCTGTCACGTAGCCCGTCCCACACTTCATTGCTAACACTTTCCAAGTACCTCTTTTCATCATACCCAAGTACAGTAAAATACCAAAAGTATTTTACACTGAGGACAACATCATAAACTTTATCAAAAATATAATCTAGGTTAAATGAATACACACTTACATTATAGCATCTCTACGTCTTTTGCGACACTAACTAATCCACAGTCATTATACCAATTTGCTAAAAACTGCACACTGTAATCTAGTTTTTCAAATCCTGCTTCTGATACTTTTCCTGTCGGCACAGATATGCCAGGCACACCAACAATATTCGCCGGCACTGTAAATATATCAGCCAGATACATACTAATAGGATCAGATTTTTCTCCAAATCTCCATGCATGTATAGGAGAAGTCGGTGTAGCTATATAATCAACCCCTGCAAATACTTTTGCAAATTCTTTTTTAAGCGCCTCTCTCGCACTAACTGCTTTATAATAATAAGCATCGTAATAACCACTAGAAAGTACATAAGTTCCTAGTAGCGACCTGCGTATTGGCTCTTTTCCTAGTCCTTCTGTTCTTGACTTTATCATGCTTTCATTTGGAGTTTCTCCTGCCACACTTTTACCGTAGCGCACTCCGTCAAAACGAGCAAGGTTAGAACTGACCTCTGCGAACATAAGTATATAATACACAGATAAAGCTTTTTCTATATTGTTTAATTCTATCTCTTTTACCTCATAACCTTTTGCTTTTAATTTTTCTATAGTGTCATAAAAGTTTTTCCTTATATCCTCGCTCACTCCATCAGTATCTATAAAAGTTTTTGGTATGCCTATAATTTTACCAGACTTTTTATTACTTTTTCTAATATTTTCTTTTTCACTTTCTTCTAAGCTGGTAGCATCGTGATCGTCTTTACCTTTTATTATATTGTAAACTATCTCAAGGTCTGTAGCATTGGTTGCAAATGGACCAACCACATCGAGTGATGATCCCATCGCTATCAGTCCATAACGTGACACATCACCGTAAGTAGGCTTTAAACCCATGACCCCACAAAATGCTGCTGGCTGACGCACACTACCTCCTGTATCTGACCCTATAGATACTGGCACTCCTCCGTATGCAACCACAGCAGCAGATCCTCCAGATGAACCACCAGGGACACGAGTTGTGTCTAGTGGATTCATGGTTTTCTTATAAGCACTATTTTCTGTACTGCCACCCATAGCGAATTCGTCCATATTAGCCCTACCTATTATCACAGCTCCGGCATCTATTAATTTTTGTACTACCCCTGCATTATAAGTGGCTGTATAATTTTCAAGCATCTTTGACGCCGCACTTGCTATCTGACCCTCGACACACAGATTGTCTTTTACTATTATCGGCACACCTGTCATCTGTGTCTGTTTATTTTCTGCAAACATCTGCTCTGCTTTTTCTATTTGCTTGCTGATAAAGTCGTTATCATATATGCCAAGCAGAGCGTCTACAGTTTTTTCTTTTTCATTTATAATAGCCATGTGCTCATCTACTATTTGTTTTATAGTTTTTTCTTTATTTAAAATCTGATTGTATATTTTTAGTATTTTACTTTCTGTCTTATTTTCTATTTGCATATTTTTATTTTTTTATTTAAATATTTATTGTTTTATAACTTGTGAGACTTTGTAAAGGTTACCGATACTATCTGGTGCATTTTGTATAGCTTTGTCTATGTGATTATTTTGATTTAAAACTAAATCATCTCTAAAAATATTGCTGTGAACTTGCTTGTCCAGAGCATATTCACCAACTTCTAGATTTTGTATCTCTTTTATGTATTCTAAAACGTCACTTATTTCTTTTGAATAATTTTCTAATTCTGTTTCTGGTATTTTTACCTTTGCTAAGTTCTCCAAATAATGTAAATCTTGTATGCTTATCATATTTGTATTATAACATAAAACAAATAAAAATATACAAAGTTGAAAAAAAGTTGAAAATATGTTATAAATAAAGGATATTTTATGAATCTATATCACTACATAATACTCCCTACACTGTCTTTTACTCTCGGATTTATGATTATGTATACATCGATAGTTAGTCTGGACAGATCCAAGCTTGTTACATCTGCTTTAGCAAAAGAAACAGCTGTATATAATGCGCCTCCAATAAAAATAAATGAGACACCTATTAATCATGCTCAAGAAAATATTCTGGTAAATACTCCTCAAATAAATCCAGAGTTTTCAGATATAAAAATACAAGAAGATATAATAATAGCTGATCTAACCAGTATGAAGCTCACACTGTTAAAAGAAGGAGAGAATTATAAGACTTTTGACATAGTCTCAAAAGGTAAACCAGGTAGTTACTACGAGACTCCTAGTGGTAGTTATGAAGTCTCGACAAAGCAAGATGTCAGACTCTCTGGGCTTGGCAATGTATACATGCCATACGCTATGCAGTTTTTTGGTAATTTTTTTATACATGGTATACCATATCATAAAAATGGAGAGAGAGTAACGACGGCATATAGTGGTGGTTGTATACGCATGCATGACGTAGACGCAAAAGAGATATATGACTTTTCAAAAATAGGTACAAAAATAATAGTAAAAACAGATACAAATGTATCTGAAAATGTAGATATAGGCGCAGAAACTAGTAAAAATATGCTGACCTCACTAGTTTCTTTGGAGATAGTTAATCAAGAAAAATTAATAACTTTTAACAAAGAGAAAATAAGAATCAAAGACTTGAACTACTACATAATCAATGGAAATGAAGAAGCTGTCAAAGTGGTAGAGTCTCAAATAGGTGGCAAGGCTTTTAATGACTACAGAATAAAAAAATCACAAGCTATAGGTATAAGTGATATTAATTTTGAAAATGTAAATGACAGAGTGCTTTTTTATAATTTTATAAAAAGTAATAAGAGTTATTTGTTACAGTTTATTTAAAAATGGCCGCGCTA
>JAYTBU010000026.1:0-4724 GCA_043736875.1 bacterium | reverse complement strand
TACTTTGGTGGTAATGTTCAAAATGTAGCCACTCTTGAAAATCTAAAATATATAAAAGAGAGTGACGTGATAGTGATGGAGCTAGATAGCTGGATACTGCAGGGTTTTGCTGATATAAAATATAGCCCGAGCATAGCAGTATTTACAACTTTTATGCCAGATCATATGAATTATTATAAAGGAGATATGCGAGAATACTTTTTGGATAAAGCAAATATATTTTTAAATCAAAAAGAAGGCGATAAACTTATATCTACTAAAAACATAAAAGAAGATATTTATTTGTATTTAAATGAAAATCAGATCAAAGATTTTTGTGATAGAAAAAATAGCAAATTATTTTTAGCTGATGAAAAAATAAAAGAGTATAATGATAAATACAAAACTATCATGCTCGGAGATCACAATAAAGTAAATATGGCTCTCGCTGCAGCAGCTTGTAAGGAGTTCATGAGAGAAGAGGGTACTTCTCCTGAAGATCAGAAAAATATAATACAAGAAGTTTTAAATACTTTTACGGGTGTTGTAGGGCGACTTGAATTTATAAGAGAGGTAAACAGAGTAAAATATTATAATGACACAACATCAACAACACCAGACGCTCTCATGGTTGCGCTTGAAACTTTTAAAGAAAAAAATATAATACTAATCTGCGGAGGTAGAGACAAAGAGTTAGATATGACTGACGCCGCAAAAAAGATAATAGATTTTAAAAATAAAAATATAATAAAAGAAATTATTTTACTTTCAGATGAGACTACGACAGGAACACAAAAGTTACTAGATATTTTTAAAGAGAATAATTTTGATGAAAGTAATTATATTTTGAAAAATAATTTAGATGAGGCGGTAAAGGGGGCCGCGCTACGCGCGGCCCCCACAGACATCATTTTATTTTCCCCAGGCTTTGCATCGTTTGGTATGTTTTTAAATGAGTATGATAGGGGAGAGAAATATTTACACATAGTAAATTCTCTAGTTTGATTTAAGTCTTCTTTGTTATGTATAGTTTCTATATTAATGTCAAGTGTTATAAATATCTGAAAAATGTTATAATGTAATCAAGTAAAAATATGGCAAAAGAAACAGTAAAAAAAGCAAATAAAGATAAAAGTGTATCTAACTATGGAGCAGACAGCATACAGGTCTTAAAAGGATTGGACCCTGTTCGTCACAGACCGGGTATGTATATTGGTTCCACTGGACCTACTGGACTACAGCACCTTATCACTGAGATTTTTGACAATAGTCGTGATGAGGCGATGAACGGACACGCTAGTCGCATCGAAGTTGCGCTACTACCTGGTAACCTAGTGCGTATTGTTGATAATGGTCGTGGTATACCAGTTGATATACATAAAGGGGAGGGTGTATCTGCTCTCGAGCTCGCTATGACTACGCTACACGGTAGTGGAAAGTTCCACAACGAAGATGATGCGAGCGGATACAAAGTCTCAGGAGGTCTGCATGGTGTGGGAGCGTCGGTGGTGAATGCGCTTTCAGCTTTTTTTAGAGCAGAGGTTCATCGTGATGGCGGCTTTTTTGTACAAGAATACGCGCAAGGCAAGAAAAAAGCTGATGTAAAAAAAATCAGTAAAAGTGATTATAGGGGAACTATTATAACTTTTTGTCCAGATCCGATTATTTTCAAAGAGGGGACTATTTTTAACTTTGAGACCATTGTATCACATTTACGTCAGCAGGCCTACTTGGTAAAAGCTCTTGAGATCATCTGTATAGACGCTCGCGAATACGGAGAAGAGTTAGACCTTATGGGGGCAAAATATTTAGCTGACTTTGGGTTACCTGTACCGTCTATGACTTTTTATTTTGAAGGAGGATTAAAAGCGCTTGTAAAACACTACAATACAATAGCGAAACCAGTACATAAAAATATATTTTACATAGACAAAGAAGCTGACAATGTTGGTGTAGAAGTCGCACTGCAATACACAGATGAGATGAATACAAAAATAGTTACTTTTGCAAATAACATACACACAGCAGAAGGAGGTACGCACCTAACAGGGTTCAAAACTGCTCTCACTAGACTTATAAATAGTTACGCCAGAAAAGCCAATATTTTAAAAGAAAAAGATGAGAACCTGACCGGCGATGATGTGCTAGAGGGGTTAACTGCTGTAGTATCTGTAAAGATGCGTGAGATACAATTTGAAGGGCAAACCAAATCAAAACTCGGAAGTATGGAGGCGACGAGTGCGGTCTCAGCAGTATTTTCAGAAGGGTTTAATTTTTTCTTAGAAGAAAACCCAGATGATGCAAAAGAAATAATAGGAAAGGGGCTACTCGCTATGCGCGCACGTAAAGCAGCAAAAGCAGCAAAAGATAGCGTGCTACGTAAAGGTGTGCTTGACGGCATGAGACTGCCAGGTAAATTAGCCGACTGTCAAAGTCCAGACCCAGCAGAATCGGAACTGTTTATAGTGGAGGGAGACTCGGCGGGAGGTAGTGCAAAGATGGGGCGTGATAGGCGCACACAAGCAATACTTCCACTGCGTGGTAAGATACTAAATGTAGAGAGGGCGAGACTAGACAAGATGTTAGGTAGTGAGCAGGTTAAAAATCTAGTGCTGGCCATGGGTGCTGCTATCGGTGATACTTTTGATATTACAAAATTACGTTATCACAAATTAATCATAGCGACTGACGCTGACGTTGACGGCTCACATATACGCACACTGTTGCTTACTTTTTTCTACAGATATTACAAGCCTGTAATAGAGGCAGGTTATGTATACATAGCACAGCCACCACTATACAAGCTATCAAAAGGAAAAGAAGTGCATTATGTATATACTGATCAGGAAAAATTTAAAATAATGGGAAATCAAGAAGCTGTGAATGAGAGCGAAGAAGGTGTCGATGAAAATGAAGAAGTTGTGTCAAAAATTAAAAATACAAAATGGAGAGTGCAGCGCTACAAAGGTCTCGGAGAGATGAATCCAGATGAATTAAAAGAGACAACTATGGATATTAAAAATAGAACATTAAAACAAGTGAGTACTTTAGATGCTGCTGAGGCGGATAAAATATTTGAGATGCTAATGGGTAGTGAAGTAGGTCCTAGAAAATCATTTATACAAACTAACGCGCATCTTGCTGATGTGGACGTGTAGTGTGCATATTTTTCTAGTAGAAATATTTCTTGAAGTTTATATGTAAATAAAAAACCCATTTTAGTAAAACTAAATGGGTTTTGTTTTGAGTTTGTTATTTACCAAACCCTCTTTTCAAAATTGTTATATTTGTAGACAGTTTGGTTTTTCTAATTGCCACTACTCACTCTGTTTTTAAGGTCAGAAACTTTTTTTACAGAAAGATTTTTTATTTCATTTTTATAATTAGATCTTGCTTTTCGTAGCTTTACATAAAATACAAAAGCCTGATTCAGAGCATTTTGATTATTGTTTATTATCGCCAAGCGAACAAGCCAGTAAAAGTGCCTATTTAGTTGTAGGCTATGTATATCATCAACATTTGGAAACTCTCTTTTGCTTAGTGTGTTAGTCTGTATGCTCATAAGATAAGCTGTCCACTGCACATCTGTTATAGGAGGTGTATCATTTTTGTGCCACATCAGACACATCTTACTGAGCTGTGTCTTTGTAAAGTTTTTAACTTTCGTATTACTAGCCATACTGTAGTTACTCCTTGTAGATATTAATGAACAGAAAACTAATACTAACACACTGAAAATGTAAAAGCAATAACTTTACAAAATATAAAAAATATGTTAGTATGTAAATATGAAAAATACTACAACCACTCAAAATAAAATATTAGAAAATATTAAAAATTCAAAAGCGGAAAAGAATATAAAGATCGCTAGAGAAAAAAAAGATTCACTGTCTATACCTTTAAAAGTTATCGAGGATAGATTGCCAGCGTCTACAAAATCTACAAAAACAGATTGGGGTACAGTAGCTGATAAGTATGATAAGTATCTAAATAGTGAGTCTAATTATCACAATGAGATTATTTTCCCAAATATAAAAAGATTACTGGGTGATATAAATGGTAAAAATATTTTAGACATAGCATGTGGTCAAGGCATAATGTGCGAAAAGTTAAAATCAGAAAATAAAAATGCAAAAATAAGTGGCTTTGATATGGGTGATGATCTGGTAAAGATAGCAAAACAAAATACTGAGAAAAATAAAAGCCATATAAAGTTTTTCTTGGCCAATGCAGAAAATTTTTATGAAGAAGTAAAGAAGCAAGATTCTGAGATATTTAACACTTTACCTGAAAATAAAATAGATACAGCTTTGTGTGTGCTGGCTCTGCAAAACATAGAAAATGTAAAAAAAGTTTTAGAAAATATAAAATTGGTCTTGAACCAAGACTCTGGAAAAGTGTTATTAGTTATAAATCATCCAGCATACAGAATACCTAAAAATACACAGTGGGGTTATGCTACAGAAGAAAATAATAAAGCAGTACAATATAGAAGAGTAGACAGATACATGAGTGAGGATAAAATAAAAATGGATATGACACCAGCAGAAAAGCGTGAACAGTACAAAAAATACACTTATAGTTTTCACAGACCTCTACAATACTACTTTAAACTTTTTTCAAATACTGGCTTTGCAGTAACTAGGCTAGAGGAGTGGACTAGTCACAAAGAGTCAGAAGGTAAACATGCAGATAGAGAAAATACAGCTAGAAAAGAGTTCCCTATGTTTATGTGTTTGGAATTG
>JAYTBU010000025.1:0-14146 GCA_043736875.1 bacterium | reverse complement strand
GACAGCGAAGCTGTCGCCACAAGAAAAAATATAAAACTCAAAGATCCAGAAACAGAACAAGTAAAAAATCTAGAGATATCAGAAATGAAAAATAAAATATCTGGACTGTTGCCACTTAGTATGGTAAATATTTTCCTAGCTATATTTATGGCTGGAGATATAATCATAGCAAAGTATTTTTTAAATACAGATGACATAGCCACTTTTGCATACTTGGTAGTTATAGGTAAGCTACCTCTCTATGGACTGATTGCAATATCACAGGTTCTGTACCCCATGTATGCAAAGATAAATAAAAAAATATCTAATACAAAATTATTCTCTCTATACTTTCTTTTCGCAATATTTTCAGGTGTTACATTTTTCTTTTTTGGTAAATATTTTGGAACAGATTTTATACACTTGGCATTTGCTGGAAAAGAAGCGGCAGAGCCAGCCGGCCTATATTTAGGGCAGGCATTTTTAGTTTTTACTTTTATAGCCATACTTTACAGTTTTTTACAGATGATAAGTGTGAGGGTAAAAGGTTTAAAATTATTGACTATTTTAGTTTTGTGTAGTATAATATATAGTATCATTTTATATTATTTAATCAATTTATTTTTATAAAATACAACACAAACAAAATATGAAAGCTAGCTTTATCATACCAGCATATAACGAAGAGTTAAATATACCCATAGTCAGCAAAGCCGTAAAAGATATTATGGAGCAGATAAGTCACGACTATGAATTGCTTTTTATAAATGACGGCAGCAGAGACAATACTTTTCAAGCTATAGAAAAAGAGGTAAAAGAAAATCCAAAAGTAAAAGCTATACATTTTTCGCGTAATTTTGGAAAAGAGGCAGCGACCAGTGCAGGGCTACATCATGCCGAGGGTGACTTTGCTATTATTATGGATAGTGATATGCAGCACCCAGTAGAGCTGATACCACAATTTATACAAAAATATAGTGAGGGTTATGATGTAGTGGTCGGCAAGATAAATATAAGCAAGTCTAGTCTACACAAGAGAGTGCTACGAAAAGTTTTTTACAAGACTTTGTCAGCTATGAATGATCATGATGTAGATGTTAGCGGTAATGATTTTAGATTATTAGACAGGCAAGTGATAGATGCATTTAAAACTTTTGATGAGGGTAATAGGGCGACTAGGACACTCATAGACTGGCTAGGTTTTTCTCGTACGTATATATACTTTACTCCAAATGAAAGAGAGAACGGAGAGGCTAGTTATACCACCAGAAAGTTAGTCAAGCTAGCTATGAATGCTTTTGTCTCCAACTCACTAATGCCACTAAAAGTCGCAGGCTATGTTGGCAGTATCGTCTTTGCTGTTTCAGGCACGCTCGGCCTATTTATGATAGTAGAAAAATATATACTGGGCGACCCAATGGGTTTCAAGTTTTCGCCTGTCAGTCAGCTTGCTGTATTTAATGTATTTTTAGTTTCTTTTGTCTTGCTTTGCCTTGGATTTATGGCTATGTATATAGGTAACATACATCATGAGGTTAGACGCAGACCACTGTATATCATCAGGAAAAATAGAAAGATAATACTCAAAAATAGTATAGATAAAAACATTAATACAAATAACACAAATGCAAATCATAAGTAATATATTTAAAAAAGCAGAGAGTGCTTTAAGAGAAAAAGTTTTATTAAAAGAAAATATAGAAAAGATATTTCCGGCTATGGCTCTATTTTTTCTTGTTATAACTATGTTTGCTGTACTTTTTAAAAATGATAAAGCGGCCGAGCAGGCAGCGATATGGGTGTATTATTTTTTATGTCTGACAGTTTTGTATCATGCGGTCTTTGCTGTATATGAAAAGTATAAAAATTATATACAAAAATATTTTTTTACAATATATCAAATAGTAAAAAAATATAAATACTTACCAATAATATTTGTGACGACACTCATAACACTGCCTTGGTTTTTATCTTCAGGGTATTTATTTTTTATAGATTTTTCTTGGGGTCCTGTTATAGTTTTAGATTATTCATCTGGACTGGCACCACTTTTTGATGCGCTACATTTGATGGGTAATGTTATGGGTCAAGACATGATACAAAAATTATTTGTAGCAGGTATTATATATTATACTTTGTATAGTGGTTACAAGATAGGAGGTAACAGTATAGCGCTGCTAGCATTATTTAACCCTTTTGTGTATGACAGGCTGATGTATGGTCAGATGGGTGTAGTGCTGGCATATACATTTACTTTAAATATTTTTTATGTATTTTTAAAAATGTATTATACACAAGAAAAAAATAAAGAAAATAAAAACATAGAAAAAGAAAACTTAGAAAATAAAAATATAGAAAAATTAGAAGTAGAAAACATTAAAAATAATATATATAAGATAAGTGTATTATATGGACTCTCTATACTTATGTCACCGCATTTTATATTTATAAATGGTTTATTAATCGCCTCTTTTGTATATTATTTTAAAGATAATATTAAAAATACTATCATATCAGAAAACTTAGAAATAAAAAATAAGAAAAATATTTTAGGAAAAATAAATAATTTTTATAAAGTCTTAGCAAAAAGCTTTTTAATTATTTTAGGTATAAATATAATCTGGATTAGTAAAATTTTCATAGGTACTAGTAGCACTCTTAATTATGTAAAGTCAGGAATAAATGAAAATGACTTGTCGGCCTTTGCTACTGTCGGTGATAATTTTTTTGTAAAAACTTGGAATATAATTAATTTTTCTGGTTTTTGGGGTGCTGATTTTAATACTTATATAAATCTAAGTGACAGGACTTTTTATTTTTTATACCCACTTATTATTTGGGTTGTTGTATCGTTTTGTATGTATAATTTATATTATAAAAATAAAAAACTTTTTAGCGTGCTACTCTTTTTAATTATCTCAAGTATAGTATTGGCGCAGGCCAGTACACTGCCTATAATAAAAAACATATTATACAATATACCATTTTACAATGGCATGCGTGAGCCACAAAAATGGGTGGCCATACTGGTCGGGGTTATATTATTTGTTATAAGTATATTTATAAAAAACACTAAAAAAATAGAATACAAATATATAATATCTTTTATTTCTATTATGTGGGTACCGTATCTATTTTTTGGTTTTTATGGTCAAGTAAAACCCATTAATTACCCGACTTATTGGTATGATATAGATAAAAAATTAACAGAAAATAATTGTCATAACGGCACTACCGCTATTATGCCTTGGCATATGTATATAAAGTATGACTGGGTGGGCAAAGTATCTGCTAATCCTGCGATTAACTTTTTTGCCTGTGACATAATCACTGGGACAAATATGGAGTGGGGCGGGATATATGATAACTCTACTGATCCAGTTGGTAGTGTTATATCTGATTTTGTTTTGGCTAAGGGTCAAAAAACATTGCCGGAAAATATAAAAGCTGTATTACTTTTTAAAGATCAAGACTATGTCAGTTATGCATTTTTAAATAGATACGAAAAAATAAACGAGACAGATGAGTATGTTATTTATAAAGTGAGATAAAAATATCACAAAAATACAAAAATATCAAATGGTCAAAAATTGTTGGAGATAAAAAAAAGGAATATGGTATAATGTAAAGATGAAAAAAGAATTATTAGACCTAGTTAAAAAGTATTATGGGATGGAGAAGGGTGAGCACATAAAGAATTTTCAGGAAAGTAGTGTTTTCTATGATGGTGATTTAAAAATAAATATAACAAACAGAGCACTGAAACACATAGTGGAAAGCAGAAAAATGGACAGTTACAAGTTAGAAGAATTAGAAAGTTTACTATTGGATATGTATATCTTGTTAGAAAATAAAAGTTATACCATACTTGCAAATAAAAAAGAAAATGAAAGTTCTTTTTTATTTGTAGAGGTCGTCTTAGATAAAAGCAAAGGTGTAATAATAGTAGCTGAACTATTTTTAGTAAAAGAAAAAGAGTATTTTATCAAAACTAGTTTTTATAAACCAGCGAGTAAAATAAAAAAATTACTAAAAACAAAAAATAGTCCATAAGGACTATTTGATGTATGGGAGGTCGGAACACTCCTCCATTGGCTCATGGCCCGGCGGCACTCCGATTTTCCGCCTTTCATAAATATATCATATCACAAAAATACAAAAATATCAAATGGTCAAAAATTGTTGGGGATAAAAAGTTATCGTAGAATAGTTATAAAATATATAGCATAACAAATATTTTATGATATAATAAAGAGTAATTTAAAGTTAATATGAATACCAGTTTAGATAATTATAAATATATATCTATTGATGAATCTGGAGATCTGGGTCTCACACATAAGTCTTCGAGATATTTTATACTCGTTGCTTTTTTGCACAATGAAGAAAACATAGATAGAAAAGTCAGAAAGTTCATAGGTAAGCTAAACAATAATAAATCTGGAAAGAAGATACATATTTTGCATGCTAGGAATGATAGTGACAAAGTAAAACTGAAACTAGTCAAGTTTCTGGCAGGTTTTGAATGGAGGGCCAAATGTATAATTGTGGATAAGATAAAAACAGGGTTTGATTATGTGGATCTGGTTGATAAGATTATAAAAAACTCTGAAAATACAGAAGAGATAAACATGTCTTTGCCAACAAAAAATAAAACAGTAAAAGATAATATATTAAAATTAAACACTAAAATAAAAATAAAAGAACAGAGTATAGATACTGCGGGACAGCTCGCAGATTTTGTTGCATGGTCCACATACAAAAAATATGAAGATGGCGACCATACATTTTACAGTCTAGTCTCTGAGAGGTTACATGTTTTATGATAAAAAAAGCAAAACCCGCACACTACTTTCAGATTTCTCTGAGGACCACCTTCCGGAAGTCGAGTGTACGGGGGATTACTTGCTATAAATATACTATATCACAAAAATACAAAAATATCAACTGGTCAAAAATTGTTGGGGATAAAATTTAAGGATTAGCGGCGCAGAGCTTATTGTATTTAGATTGTATTTATGGTATTCTAAAGGCTAGAAATAATTGATTATGAAAATAGTAATGATTACACCTTATCCAGATCAGACTGAGATACACGCTCGTGGTAGCGGTGTCGGTCATTATTCTGACTGCCTAGCAAAAGCACTGTCAGCAAGAAATGTCCAGGTAGAAGTCTGGGGACACACAGAAAAAAACTTAAAAGAGTATGAGATGGGTAATATTTCTGTCAAAAGAGTGTGGACACGCGATATCAAAGGGCTTTTTAATATATTAAAAAAAATACTTAAAGATAAGCCAAATATTATACACATACAACATGAGTTCAATATGTTTGGAGCAGAGTTGGAGCTGCCTTTTACTGTGCTTATGCCACTCATCGCTAGAGCTGTTGGCGTAAAAGTTGTTACAACTATACATGGTGGTACTGGCCTTAAGTATGTGGACAAAGATTTTGTAAAAGAAAATGGCAAGAGTCTACCTCCTTTTGTTATTAGACTCGCCTTTAGATATGTTTTTGGATTATTTTCTTTTTTTTCAAATAAAATAATAGTACATGAAAATTTTCAGAAAAATGAGCTCGTGATAGAGCACAAGATAAGATCTGAAAAAATAACAGTCATGCCCATAGGTGTAGCTCAAGAAAAGTTAAGTATAGATAAAACAGAAGCTAGAAGATTTTTAGACATAGGTGATGAGTATAAAAAAGTATTTTTATATATGGGCTTTGCAGCAAAGTATAAAGGATTACCAGAGCTGTACGATGCCTATAAAAAATATATACAAAAAGAAGAAAATAAAAACACTTTACTCATAATCGGCGCAGGTCCAGCACCGCGCCTGCAGTCAGACAAAAAGTATATGAACTGGTACAATGAGTTAAAAGAAAAATATGATACTCTGGGGCAGAGAGTGAAGTGGGCAGGGTTCATAGAGAGCAAAGATATAGAAAAATACTATAGCGCTAGTGATGCGATACTTTTTCCATATAGTAGGCGCATAGCAGCTAGTGGTCCGATGGCTATAGCTATAGGATACGAAAAAGATATAGTACTATCAAATATTTTGTCTGAGGACACTAGAGAAAAAATAGAATATAATTTTGATTTTGAAAATACTGTCAAAACAAATGAATTAAAAAAGGGTAGAGTGTGGAGCATAATAGCTGACAAGACAGCAGAGATTTACAAGTCTTAAAATTATTTTTGTGATATAATATATACAAATAAAAACTTTTAAATATAAAAACTAAAATCATGCAAGATAAAAATAAAAAACACATAAAAAATTTTGAAAGTTGGAACAAGAAAAAGATAATTTTACAAAATGTAAAAGAGGAGACTCTGCTCTGTAAAGTCGGTGAGGTGTGGTGGTGCTCGCTTGGAGTAAATATAGGAGATGAGCAGGATGGTAAAAATCAAAATTTTGAAAGACCTATATTGGTGTATAAAAAGTTCAACACCAGATTCATAATAGGTGTACCACTAACTTCAAATGAGAATGAAAACTTTTTTATAAAAAACTTTTCATATAGTGCTACAGACCTAAACATATTAAAGTCTGGGCAAGTTATAATATCTCAGACTAGACCATTGTCCACAAAGCGACTGCTTAGAAAAATGGGTAAGGTCAGTTACGATGAGTTTGGAGAAATAAGAAAATTAGTAAAAGAAATATTTTAAAAATACGAAAGCCGAGACTTGCGTCTCGGCTTTCTCGGAGCTATAACTAGATAGCATTTATAAATTGTATTATATCACAAAAACACCAAAATATCAAGCGGTCAAAAATTATTGGGGATAAGGAGATGTGTGGGATAAAAGATAAGAAGGTGCAAGGCTTGGATTTATTTATGGTATAATATATACAAATAAAAATATTTAAATATAAAAAATAAAACCATGCAAAATAAAAATAAAAAAGAGATTTCTAATATAAAAGAGATATACGATAATTTGAGCGACATGCAGTGCCCATATTTTAAAGAAAAAATATTTTTTAATAACAAAGGTTTCAGACATTTATTCTATAAATCTGGCAACAGAAAAAGATCTAATGATGAAATATCTGCAAGGTCAGCAATGCTAGCTACTGCGCACGGTGTGCTAGCCATAACTACAACAGTACAAGAAAGAGAGATAAGGGTCTCACAAGAAGAAGATCTGCAGGTTTCAAATATTTATTTTTATGGGTTTATAGCAATAGTTGATGACTTTAAATTAAAAATAGTTATAAAAAGAGATGGGGAAAAAGGCAAGTTACATTTTTACTCTGTCATACCTCATTATGTAACCAGTCCAAAAAGAGATGGTAATATAAAAACCGCTTAATTAAAAGCGGGTTTTATATATGTCCGTCGACGGCTTAGAAACCGTGCCGGAGGTAAACCTCCACGAACACATTTATATCATATCACAAAAACACCAAAATATCAACCGGTCAAAAATTGTTGGGGATAAGGAGATGTGTGGGATAAAAAGAGGGTGTGGTATAATATATACAAATAAAAACTTTTAAAGAAAAAAATAAATTATGAAAAATTTCAACGAGTGGAATATTTTGAAAATAAAAATAAATAACAAAAAAGAAATAGCCCCAATATATCACAAATCTGAAATATGGTGGTGTGTACTTGGTGTTAATCTGGGGCACGAAGAAGATGGTAAAAATCAAAATTTTGAAAGACCTATTCTGGTCTTGAGAAAGTTTAGTAAGGATTTATTTGTAGGTATACCACTATCTACCAAAATAAAAGAAGGAGAGTTTTATGTAAATTTTAAAACTGATAAGTTAGAGTACTCTGTATTATTGTCACAAGCTAGGGTTTTGAGCGCAGACAGACTTGTAAGGAAAATAAATAAAATATCGAGAGGTGGCTTTTCTAAAGTCATAGATGGCTATAGGAAATTGATGGAACTATAAAAATTATAGAAAATCGAAAGCGCGCTTGCGCGCGCTTTCTCCGTTGGCCGTTTGACCGTTTGTAAATATATTATAGCAAACTCAAAATAAAAAGTCAATAAAATCTCAGTCACTTCAAAATCATTGGGGGACAAGTTCTCTGGGTGATAACAGTGATGATTAACATATCTTTTCTTTGTCTTTTGTGGTATAATTTGTATATGAAAAAAATAATAACACTAATATTAGCAACATCTTTTGTATCTATCGCTTGCACTTCATTTGTCTCGGCAAAGACAAAGACCTCGTATTACAAGAGCGCAAAATCTGGCCGCTTTGTGACAAAGTCGTACGAGAAGAGTCACAAGTCTACGACTTATAGGAGTTTTAGGTAGTGAGTAAATTTTAATAAATATTATATTGGGCATAAAACCATGATCACATTAAAAATCAAAATTAATTTTATAATAATTTTTACTATATTTTTTATGGTTAGTTATTTTACTACATGTCATGTTGTTTATTCAAAAAATGAAATTGTTAATTTTGCAGAAAATGTTAAAGACCCATCTTCAGAAAAATTAATGACAATGATGTCTATATTATCTACACTATTTGCAGTATTTTTTGTTTATTCTGGATTTAAGATTGATAGTACGAAAGATAAAATAAGAGATATAGAGAATAGAATAATAGATAAAGAAAAACAAATTAATGAAGAGATATTTGAATATGCAAGACAGTTAGAATATTGTATGTCTTTTATTGTTCAAAAAAAGTTTGATAAAGCGATTGACTCCTTATCTGTCCTGTCAAAAGAGTATTTTGTTTTAAAAGATGGAAGAAAGTTAAACACCTGTTTCTTTTTCCTTGCTCATACATACTATGAGAGAGGTTGCCAGGATAATAATTTAGAAGATGTTTCTAATGCTTTGCGTTTTATAGATTTGGCAAGAGAGGAAAGTGACCATCCTTTTAAAGTAGAAATACTTGCTAAGTTTAGTGAAATGTCTTATAATATATAGAATGAAAACAACAACTAAACAGGTATGGGTATCACCAAAGCCAAACGGTGGCTGGAGAGTTCACACTCCACAGAGCGCTAGAGACATAGTTCATTTGGACGTAAAGATTGACGCAGTGAAAAGAGCAACTGAAATAGCTAAAAGAATAGAAGGAGAAATAAAAGTTCAAAATAAAAACGGACAAATATCGCAATCTAATTCCTATGGAAGAGATCCTTTTCCTCCTCGTGGATAATCCTTAAGATATATCTTTTCTTTGTTTTTTGTGGTATAGTAAATGTATGAAAAAAATTGCTCTAGTTACACTTTCATACAATTCACACCTAGACATCGTTCGCCTATCAGAGAGTTTGTCTATGTATAATAAAAATCTTTACGATTTGATTATCATAGATAATGCTAGTACAGATAGGGTAGGGTGTGAGATTTTGAAAAATCTTTGCCTAGAAAAAGATTATGTATTTTTACAATCTGAAGAAAATAAAGGATTTGCAACTGGTACAAATATCGGCATACAGTATGCTCTGGATCATGAATATCAAAACATAGGATTAATCAACCCAGACTGTGTCTTTGTTCAACAAGATTTTTTTAATCATTTAGATACGGCATTAGATACGTGCGATATTATAACCCCGCTCATTACATACTACCCAGACGTGGACACTATATATTCAGCTGGAGGGTCAGTAAGCTCTTTGACTATGATGACTAGCATGCACGGTAAAGGTGAAAAAGATTTTTCTAAGTATGAAAAACAGCTACTGTGTGAGTTTGCAACAGGGTGTGCATTATTTGCAAAAAGAAAAGTTTTTGAGAAAGTCGGCTTGTTGCCAACAGAATATTTTTTGTATTTTGAAGAGGCTGATTGGTGCATGCGAGCAAAAAGTTTTGGATTTAAAATGTGTTATGTTCCTAGTGTTAGGATATCACATGGTGTCTCTACGTCTATAGGATACCTCTCTAAAATATATGTATATTATATGATACGAAATTATCCAATATTTGCTAAAAAGTATATAAAATGGTATAATTTATTTATATTTTATCCATTCTATATTCTTGTGTGGTGCGGCGGATATACATTTTTAGTTATTAAAAATGGTAAGCCAGAACTTATAAAATATATAGTAAAAGGATTATTTAATTTAAAGATATGAAAGTAGATAAAACAGGAGAAAGAATAAGTCCAGAAGCAGATCATAACTCATATATTGAGCAATTGTCTATTTATAACTTTTTTACAAATGAAATTAAAAAATATAAACATGATGACTTTAAACTTTTAGACTGCGCTTCTGGTACAGGATATGGTTTGGATTATTTAATTTCTAATACAAATTTACAGCCACAAAACTGTATAGGTATTGATATAAGTGAGGAAGCTGTAGAGTTTTCAAGAAATAGATATGAGAAGTTAAATTATGAAGTGGGTGATTTATTGGGTTTAAAAAATAAAGATCTGGACATATTTACATGCAATCAAACTTTAGAGCATTTTTATGAAGAGGATCAGTTTAGAGTTATAAAAAGTATATATAATAGTTTAAAAAATGGAGGTACCGCCATGATTGGTGTCCCAAATAAACCGATATATCAAAAATTTGACCCAAATAATAAGTTCCATTTAAATGAGCTGGATCTTGAAGCGTTAAAAAAAATTATAAAATCTTGTGACTGGTCTATTTCTCATTTTTATTTTCAACAGATACCAGAATACCAGGAGTCAAAAATCAGAAAAAATAAATTTGTAAAATTTATCCTGAGCGCTTTACCAGTTTTTTTGCTATACATATTATCAAACTTACTCAATCCAAAAATAAAAATTGAAAATCTTAAAATATTTGATGAAAAGGATGGCGATATAAATAAAGCAAAGTACTTGATAGTTGTATGTCGAAAGTAATTAAAAGTTTAGTCAGTTTTGATATTGTATTTTTAGTTGGAATCAGCATGTTTTTTTTAATTTTTATAAAAAATAATTATTTTTTATATGGTGACTTTGCAACTTTTTTCCCGACGGGTAACTTTTTTCAGATAAAAGAATTTTCTTCAGTTTGGTTGAGTTCTTTATTTTTAGGGTATGATACAGGTTTAAGTACTCTGCTTAGGTTGCCAGTATATTTAATTTTAGATATAAATAAGTTTATTTTTGGAAATTTTCAAGTTGCAAGTTTTTTAACTTTTCTATATTTTTTCAGATATTATTTTCTAAAAAGATTTTTATTATATATCAATGTGAACAATGAGGTTGCTATTCTGCTTTCAATTTTTTATACCTTTAGTTTTTATTTTATAGATAGGCTAGGGCACACATATATAGTTCTAGCTATAGGCTTAGTGCCGGCATTATTAGAATTATATTTTAGATATTTAAAATCTCCAAAATTAAAATATGTATTGGGTATGATTTTATGTCTATGGGTAATCTTATCTTCTATGCATGTAACTTTGATGCTAATATATTTCTCTTTTGGTTTTGCTATATATTTATTTCATAAACATAAAAATAATTTAAAATATTTTTTGATACAAAATTTAAGATTAGGGTTATGGATTTTTGGAGGGTTATCTTTAGTCATGGTTCCTACAGTCTTAAACAGAGTATTCTCACAGCAAACATCTCTTATCGATCTAGTTGCACAAGGTGCCAGCAATGCTATTTTTGTATATAGCAGAACATCAAATTTCCCTTTAACTTCTACAGGTATGGGATTTTTTTATTCAGAGTTAAATAAATATCAACCGATAGTATTTTTTGGTTATATTTTTTTACTGTTTACATTCTTTATTATTTTTTTTAATAAACATAAAAAAAATTCCTTTGACTATTTAATGATGTTTACAGCATTTATTTTTTCTTTTATCGGGTCCCATAATATATCAAAAGATGCTATATTTTTTATGAAAAAAAATTTAGTAGGTTTTGCATCAATAAAAGATAGCGGATATTTTCTCATATTTATATTTTTACCAGTTATAACACTTTTGGCCGTCACTCTATCTAAAAATGTATTAAGCAAATATACTAGATTTTTTTTGTATTTCTCAGTTATAGGAATGATAAGTATACATATTTTTGCTATTAAAAAATTTGAAGTTTTTACCCTATATAAAATACCTCAAGAGTACTATAATGTAGAAAAATATATGCCAGATAATACAGAAAGAACTTTAATTCTACCTTTAGGTTGGGTATCTCAATTTGACTGGTCTGACGATAAGATAATGTCTGGTTTTTTTAACTATTTTTTAACAAATAGACTTATAGTTGGACAAAATATAATGGAGGGTCCAGCAGTACCAACACAAAAAAAACTACAAACTTTTATAGAATGTTTCAATATTAACTGCAAAGATGCAAATATTTTAATGGATGAGCTAAATATTTCTAGGGTGATTTATTTTAAAGGTGCAAAAGCATATCCTTCAAATAATAACGCAACATATGATGAGCAACTTAAGAGTCTTCAGAATAATTTAGAAACTTTAGAAGATGGTAAATATTTTAATGTGTATAAATATAATTCAGCAAATACTAGACCTTATATTTTTTCAGAAAATAATAAAGTAGATTTTTCTAAAGTTGATCACACAAAATATGCTATAAATTTTCTTGGTGGTACTAGCACCAATCTTATGTTCCTCGACTCCTTCCACCCCTCATGGCACCTCTACCCCTCATCACAATTCTCCTGGTGGAAAGCCCCCTTTCTAAAACCAATCGCAGAGAAAAATCACTACATAGAGTATGGATACGCTAATGCATGGAATCTAAATGAAGAGGATATAGAGAGGTTAAGAGAAAGCGGGGATTATGATGGGGCGAGGGTAGAAGGTGGGGCGAGCACAGCGAGCCCAGATGTAGCGACTGGCAAAGCCAGTCTCGTCTTGTACTTTCTCCCCCAGTCTTATTTCTATTACGGCCTACTCATCTCTGGAGTTACGCTCATAATATTAATTGTTATGTTGGCGAGAGAGTGGTGGAGGGGGCGCTGAGAATAGAGAAGAGTGAAAATTAATAAAATGCTTGCATTATGTACGCATGTATGATAATGTATAAGTACAAAGAGTAGTAAAACTAAAAGGTCCCCCAACGGTGGCTTGATGAAAATCTAGGTCTGCACTCGAAAGAAAACTCTCGCAAGAGAGTTTTCATCCCTCATTGCACCTATACCTATCATCACAATTCTCCTGGTAGTGAGACCACTTTCTAAAACCAGTCACTACAAGAGTTGCTGCATTAGTTGAGATTTTGTTTTTTTAAGTTTTTGTGTTATAATATTGTAATGTTAAAAGTGTTTATTTTTAGTAATAATTAAAAACACCTTTAATATATGTCCCTATAGCTCAGCCGGTAGAGCAGCTGCCTTTTAAGCAGACGGTCGTAGGTTCGATCCCTACTGGGGACACATGAAAGATAAGTTATTAAGTTTTCTGCAAGTAAAAGAAGAGTTACCAAGTATATTCCCTCATGAATTATTTTCTGTGGGACCTTTTACTTTTTCTCCCGCAACAATGATGGCGGTACTTGCTGTGTTTTCTTTTATTTTTCTTGCTTTTAAAGTAAAAAATTTTAAACTTGTACCAAGTAAATTGCAACACATAACAGAGATGCTTGTGCTTTTTATTTATGATTTTATAGAAAAAATAATTGGAGACAAGAAAAAAGCAAGACAGATATTGCCATATGTGGGATCTGTATTTTTATTTATACTTTTTTCAAATCTTATCTCCATAATACCATTCATATCAAGTATAAAATATCACGGGCATCATCTATTTGCCGCAAGTACAGCAGATTTTAATACTACTTTTGCGCTCGCTCTCGCGGCGGTGGTTGTAGTGCATATAATGGGAGTAAAAGAAAACGGCCTTTTTTCTCATCTCGGGCACTTTATACAAATAAAACCAATTATAACCGGTTTCAAAAAAAGTATAGGTGATGGATTTTTGGGTATTATACATTTCTTTGTTGGGTTAATAGAAATAATAGGGGAACTTGCAAAAGTAACTTCGCTTTCACTGCGCCTCTTTGGAAATATGTTCGCCCACGAGGTTCTGATGATCATCTTGCTTGGGTCACTTTCAATAGGAGTGCCTGCGATATGGATGGGTATGGGTATACTTGTGGGCGTCGTGCAGGCCGTGGTATTTATGGCTCTTATCACAGTGTATTACTCTTTGCTTGTTAGCTCGCATCAGGGGGATAAGCACTAGAAATACAAAGCAAAAGCGGCGCC
>JAYTBU010000024.1:0-4774 GCA_043736875.1 bacterium | reverse complement strand
GCGCCGCTTTTTAGATTTGCAAAAAAGTCAAAAATGTAGTATAATACTAAAACTATGACAGAGACAAACAAATCATCAAATACTTTCTCAGTAATTAAAACAGGAGGAAAACAATACATCGTAAGATCTGGCGACAAAGTTCGTATAGAAAAGATCATAGGTGAACACAAAGAAGGAGACACTATAACTTTTGACGAAGTGCTTTTAACTAGCGTTTCTGGCAAGGTAACCATCGGAGCTCCAATGGTATCAGGCGCAAAAGTAACAGCAAAACTTTTAGAGATAACTCGCGATCCTACACTTATAGTTGTAAAATACAAAGCTAAATCAAGATACTACAAGAAAAATGGTCACAGACAACCAAAATGGATAGTTGAGATAATCTAAGATTACACAGTATACAGAAAAAGAAAAAGCGCGACCAAAGGTCGCGCTTTTTCTTTTTCTGTATACTACTTTACTTTTTTTTAAAAGTGTGCTATAATCATATTATCTTAATATTGTCTTAGAATAACTCTAAGTACACAAAGCATTTGGCTTCTTGTTTACACTTTTTGTAAACTCATAAATATATAAACTTTTAAGTTTTTATTTTAAATTAAAAATGCTTATGACAGTAATGAATGCAAAGCATTTTTAATTATTTTCTCTTGTACGTGATTTATTGTGATAGTGTTTTGATTTAAATAAAATAATAATTTTAAAAATATTAAAATATAATTTTTAATTTTTTAAATATAAAAATAAACAAAAATATATGGAAAGAAATAATAGTAGTAGAGGTGGATATGGTGCAGGTAGAGGTGAGGGTAGTAGAGGAGAGAGGTCAAGCGGATCTCGCGAAAGCGGGTCAAGGTCAAGTTTTGGTGGTGGCTCACGTGACGGTGGATCACGTGGTGGATTTGGGGGTGGACGCTCTGGTGGATCTCGTGGTGGCTTTGGTGGAGGTAGGAGTGGTGGCTCACGCGGCGGTTTTGGAGGTGGTCAGGCACGCGCTTTTGATCCAAAAAGATCATTTAAAAAAGATCGTATAGATACATCTCTTTTTATAAATAAAGTAGCAGTTATAAAAGAGCAGGATGCATACACGCCAAAGCATGCTTTTAATGATTTTGATATATCAGAAAAATTACTTGCAAATATAGCAGACATGCACATAACAAAACCAAGTCCAATACAAGACCAAGCTATACCAGTAGTTATGGAAGGTAAGGATGTTATAGGTATAGCGTCAACTGGTACAGGTAAAACAGCAGCATTTATGATACCAATGATCACTAATCTTGAGAAAAACTTTAAAGAAAAAGTTATGATCATGTGTCCAACTCGCGAGCTAGCTGAGCAGGTAGAGGGTCAATTTAGAAAACTTGCAAAAGGTATGAAAATATATTCATTTCCAATAGTAGGAGGCTCGCCAATATTTAAACAGATACATGAACTTAAAAATGGACTAGATATGGTGATAGGTACACCAGGCCGTATTAACGACCTGATAGAAAGAGGGAAAATAGATATGTCAGAATTCAAGTACGTAGTACTAGACGAGGCAGATAGAATGCTTGATATGGGTTTTATAGGTGATATGAGACACATATTAGGTATGATGCCAAAGGATAAACAAGCATTATTCTTTTCGGCTACATTTTCAGCAGATATCAAGAGATTGTGTGGTGAATTTTTACGTGATCCGATAAGTATAACTATCAAGGCTCGTGACACATCAGGATCAGTAGCACAAGATGTTGTAAAGTTTTCTGGACGCAATGAAAAGTTTTCAAAGCTTTGTGATATATTAAATGACAGAGATGCTAGTAAAGTCATTATCTTTCGCGAGACAAAACGTGATACAGATAGTCTGGCTGAAGAGCTTATGAAAAGTGGCTACAAAGTCCGTGCTATACACGGTGACCTGCGTAATCACCAGCGTAAACAGGCTCTTGCTGACTTAACTACTGGCGCAGCTCAGATAGTTATAGCGACAGACGTAGCAGCACGTGGTATAGATATTAACGACATCACTCACGTCATCAACTATGATTTGCCTAACAACTATGAGACATACATACACAGAATAGGTAGAACAGGCCGCGCCAATAAAACAGGTAAAGCATTTACTTTCGTGAATTAGTAAATTCACCTACTTGGTGAATTAAAACTTAATTAAATAAAAATAAAAACCACAAATTATTTGTGGTTTTTATTTTTATTATGCTATAATATGTTTAGATAAAAAATAAAACATGACATTAAATAATCAAGAAAAATTAGACGAGATGTACGAGATGATACAAGAAAATAATGATATACTCCGTGGCCTCATGAGGCGTGAACGCATATCTAATTTTTTTAGAATACTATACTGGTTATTTATATTTGGGGCTATATTTGGAGTTTATTATTATCTGGAACCAGTAATAAAAGTCTTTACTGCTAATATGGAAACTTTACAACAGGGTATAGAAAAAATAAATACTGCATCAGGTAAGCTGCCAGAAGTAAATACTATCAAAAATCTATTTAATTCTTTTAGAGGGAATTAGTGGAAATATTTTTCTATTTATGGTATAATATTTGAATAAGAAATTATTTTCTTTAAAAGCCCAGGTGGTGAAATTGGTAGACACGCTTGCCTTAGGAGCATGTGGAGCAATCCGTGGAGGTTCAAGTCCTCTCCTGGGCACCAAATCAATTATTGTTAGACGCCTCTATAGCTCAGTTGGTAGAGCAACTCCCTCTTAAGGAGATGGTCGTAGGTTCGAATCCTACTGGGGGCACATGAAAAAAGTTTTAGATGTGCCATATCACTCACAATTTTTAGAAGTAGAAGATTATTTCTGGAACATACGTAGTTGCGGAGGTTGTTGCATAAAAATGGTTTTAGATTTTTATAATATAAAATCAGATACTGTCTTGCACATAATGAATGAAGCTTTTAATACTGGTGGGTATCATACTGAAAATGGTTTTATGCATGATTGGGCTGTTGACTATATTAATAAAAAACTAATAGAAAATAATATAAATAAAAAATGTTATAGAAAAGAAAAATTAGAAAATATAGATGAGCTTATAAATAATTTAGGCAATAATAATCCCGTTATAGTTAGTATAGAAAAGATAACTTTGGAGCAGACAAAATATCATTTAATAGTTTTGGTTGGTTATGAATATGAAAATAATGAGAGCGATAATTTTGACAATAAAAACTCTGAGAATAAAAAAATTACAAAAATAATATATCATGAGTCAGAGAGCACAGATCCAGAAAGGGGAAAGTATAGGGTTTGCGATGTGGATATATTTAAAAAGTTCTGGAGAAGTAAAGCTATATTTGTAAATTAGACTTTAAAAAATAATTTTGTTTATCTTATTTTTTTTGTTATAATATAGAAATGAAAATACATATGATAGGCATAGGCGGTATAGGTATGTCAGCGATGGCTAGATACTATAATTCAAAAGGGTATAAAGTTTCAGGTAGTGACAGCAAAGACAGTGAGATATTAAACAACTTAAAAGAAGAGGGTGTAAAAATATTTTTAGAAAACAAAGAATCTAATATAGATCTTGATATAGATGTGGTGGTCTATACTGTAGCTATTGGCAGTGATAATGCAGAGCTGGTGGCAGCGCATCACATAGCAAACTCGTCAGAGAAGAAAGTAAAAATATTAACATATGCAGAAGCTTTGGGTGAGATGTCAAAAGAAAAAAAAGTTATAGCGGTGTGCGGCAGTCATGGAAAAACTACAACTACGGCTATGGCCTATTTTGCACTGAGAAAAGCAGGGCTAGATCCATCTGTAATAGTGGGCTCACTGATAGATATGGAGGGTAAAAAAACTAATTATATACCCAGTAAAAACAAAGATAGCGAGTGGCTTATAATAGAAGCTTGTGAGTATAAGAGGAGCTTTATGAACTATACTCCGCAAATGGTTTTAATTACAAATATAGACAATGATCATTTGGATTATTTTAAAGATTTGGATGATATTAAAAATACTTTTCAAGATTTTATTGGGAATGTAAAAAATGAAGGAAGAGTTATATTGCACACAGAGCAAGATTATATAAAAGTTGATGCAGATAAAAATATTACAAAAATAAATGCTGACCAGATAGAAAAAGAAAATATAAAATTGTCAGTGCCAGGTGATCATAATAAAAAAAATGCTCAGTTAGTTATTACGCTAGGATTTGCGATGGGCGCTGATACACAAAAAATAAGAGAAGGGTTGCTCGAGTTCTCTGGGACATGGAGGAGGCAAGAGTATAAGGGTAAGTATTTTGAAATGGATTTTTATGATGATTATGCTCATCATCCGACAGAAATAAAAGCAACTTTAGCTGCTTTTTCAGATAAGTACAAAAATCCAAATAGTGTTGATTATAGAAGAGAATCTAATCTGATGGCTGTATTTCAGCCGCATCTTTTTAGTAGAACAAAGTTACTCTTTGAAGATTTTTCAAATAGTTTTTCTGATGCTGATGAGGTTTTAATTTTGCCAATATATGCTGCCAGAGAAAAATATGATGATAGTATTAGTAGTGGGATGTTAGTTAGAGAAATACAAAATAATTATCCAAATAAAAAAGTCCTATATATAAAAGATTTTGAGACACTTAAAGATTATTTAAATATCAATGCAGATAAAAATAATGTATGTGTTACTTTGGGTGCGGGGGATATAGATAGTGTTTATGGTATTTTGAAATAAAAATAGGCCGCGCCTACCCAGTAGGTGAATTTACTAATTCAAGCTCGGTCTTT
>JAYTBU010000023.1:0-1832 GCA_043736875.1 bacterium | reverse complement strand
TTTTTATATTCACTTGCTTCATCTAATGTGTTAGTAAGATACACCCCCAGTCTCTTACTTATTCCCACTGCGCCTGTATCGTTTAATGTCATACCAAGTTTTAAATGAGCGATAGTGTACGATGCCATCATAAGTTCAAAGCCGTGTAGTCTTGGAAGCAGATCCGACTCTACATAGCTTTTCCATCTACCTTCTTGCCCTTCGAAGCTTTTGTAAATATATAAAATTGCTTCATTAAGAAATGTCCCTGTGCCTGTAGCGACGTCTAGTATCTGTACCTTGTGATATTCTTTTTGTATTTCTATTTCTTTACCCGTTTTTGATTTTAAATCTATTATTTTTTCTTTTTTAATAATCTTTATAGTGTCTGTTAATCCTTTGACTAGGTTAAAATCTTTCTTTAGTACTTCATCTACGGCACGTATTATAAACTGCACTACAGGTCTAGGCGTATAGAAAACTCCCATTTCCATTTTCTTGTTACTATCATACTCTCGTAAAAAGTCTTCATAGAAATGAATTACTGGATCAGGCGAATACCACACCTCCCCAAACAGTGTCTCTTTTTTATAAAAGTCATGCATTAGATCATACACATTGGCATGGGTAAAGACCTCACACAGCTCGTCCACAATGAATCTAAGTCTATTAGGGAAAGTATTCCCCGCTATATGATCAAAAAAGCTAGCAAGGAATGGATTTGTCTTGGGGACTAGATCTCGAGCTTCTATTCTAGAAAATGTCTCAAGTGTCTTGTCTCCATATCTGGCTGCAAAAAGTCCATAGACTAGAGTCTGGGCATACATATCAGCAAACTTTTCATCATCAATAGATGCTATTAGATTCTCTTTGACTGCATTCCTTATTTTAAAAAGATCAGCATAATTATCTACGTCATCTTTACTCAACATATCCAATACATTATCATGAATACGCTTTGCTTTTGCACCCATTATTTTGGCAAGATGTGTCCCACTTTTTATTCTTTCTTTGTGTCCATTAGTAAAATCAATTATTGTTTTAATAAGATTTTCTCCATTTTGATTTTTTGTCTCTATGTTTCTTAACTTTTTATCTATATTGCCTAGTGATATTTCTTCATTATATTTCTGACCATTTCTATAAAATCTAAAATCAACATAATTACTAATTATAAGATTGTCGTATCCATAATATCTTTCTGCTTGATTTGACTTCTCTATTTTATTTAAATCTTCTTCTACTTTTTTAACTTCTATATAAAGCAGAGGCACATTATTTTTTAAAACTATAAAATCAGGCTTATTACCTTTGATCGCTTTTTGATCTTGCTGAGTAAAGTATCCATCTTTGGCTGGGAATATTTCTTTTAACAAATTCTCAAAACTTGTTCTATAAGAATGCTCCGAGCTATTTGGGTCTTGGAAATACTTTTTAACCTCTTCTGTATATTTATCTATCATTTGTTACTATTATACCACATTGTGGACACCCTACTCGCACAATTTGCGTTGGGATTAGTTGTTGAAGATACCGTGGATACCTTTGATTTTTTATTATGATTATGATATTATCTATATATGATCATTTGATCACTATCCAATGCTTAGGGGCTCCGAAAGGAGTCCCTTTGGCTTTTTTGATGTCAACTTTTTAATATCTTTTTTACTTTGACTATTTACTTTTCTTTCAATCTTTTTTATCACTTTGCTGGCATCAGCAACATGATTGCTAGTTTTTTGCTTTTCTAATATCTTTTTAACCTCGCGATCAAAGTCTGAAACATAAGAATCATTTCTATTTTTTGTATAAACATCAAACTCTTTTTCAGCTTTTTTTATTGCTTGTTCGTG
>JAYTBU010000022.1:0-4843 GCA_043736875.1 bacterium | reverse complement strand
CTTCGCGCGCGCCCTCTCTCAAGCTAGCAACCTCTTCTACCCAACCCATCATCTTTGCAAAGCCTCCATGATTTTTAACTATCTCACTACCAGGCTGTAAATACAAATGATAAGTGTTAGCAAGTACTGCCTGTCCCCCTATTTTTTTTATGTCTTCCACGCTCAGTGCCTTGACTGTTGCTTTTGTGCCGACAGGTATAAATGCTGGCGTTAGTATATCCCCATGCGGTGTGTGTATCACACCGACGCGAGCGAGCCCTGCTTCAGTACTTTTCTTTTCTATTTGAAAATGGAATTTTTTATTTGACATATTTTTTGTTTTGGTATATAATTTAGATATCGAAAAGGAACCCTTGCAAGCTTACGTGTTTGCCGGGGTCTTTTCTATTTTGTTTTTAATGTCTATTAAAAAAGTTATTTTTAAAAACTTTTTAGATCTTAAGATTTTTGATGTAGATTTTCTGTCAGTTGGGAATAAAAAAGTTTCTATATTATTATCCTTAGCATAATCAATTAGCATAGAAAAGTCTCCATCTCCGCTAAGTAAGACAATTTTTTCTGTTTGTTTATTTTCTACATGTTTTGTAATATAATGAGATATCTCAACATCACAATTTGCTTTTGTTTTACTGCTCTCAAAATATACCTGCTTTAAAACAACTTTAAAATTATTTACATTTAGCGCTCTAATGTTTTCTTCTTGTGATTTTATGTTTCCGGTGAAATAATAAATATCTTTTGTTTTGAACATGTCTTCCAGATATACTTTTAATTTAAAAAAATCTATTTCAAACCCGGCTCTATCGGCAGACATGATAATATTGGCTGCATCTATATATACAAAAGTCTTGTTTTTTGTTACTTCAATATTCTGCTGTGTATTTTTATTTGACATAGCTTTACTTCTATATTTTTTTATAGACGTATTATACCATATCTTGTCACAAAAATCTCTAGCTACAAAAAAGCCACTCTACCTCTTTCTATTTTTACTCCTTCGCTTTTTAATAATTTTATTTTCGCTTCGCTGCCACCTCTATTATAATCACCAATCTTTCCGTCGCTACGTACTACTCTGTGACATGGCACAGTCGGGTCATAATTATTTTTCATGATGGTTCCGACCGCGCGCATTGCTAGCGGTCTATTTGCCTTCTCTGCAACACTCTTATAAGTCAAAACATTTCCTTTTTTAATATCTCTAACTATGCTTAAAATCTTTTCTTTAAAATCTGTATTTACTTTTGACATTTTAAGTATTTTGTATAATTTCTAAAAAGTGAAATCCTTCTTTGATTTCCGGCTTATAATTAGTCAACATTTCATACTGTCTTTTTATAACTTCCTCTGGTACTTTTCTTTCTCTTTTTGAATTTCTATCTATACATAAATCAAGTGGCACTTTAAAAACCAAAGCTTTTAAAACATATTCATTTTGCTCTGTTTTATTTTTTACAAATTTTACAAATTCTTCTCTACTTTTTTTATTTACCATAGTAGAATCAAAAATTATATTTTCTTTTTTATTTATAGCATACTCAAGTTTTTCGTATGCAATTTCCCAGACTTTTTTATTCTCACTTTGATCTGCGGCATCACCAGTTAATTCTTCTCTTATTTCATCTGGGCAAATATAAGTAAAATTATTTTCTATGACATATTTTTTTAAATATGTACTTTTACCAGAACCAGAGACACCTATACTCATTATTATTTTTTTCATACTAACTTTAACTTTTTTGTTATTTTTAAAATCTTAACTATAAGTTTCTAAAATTTATTTTTTATAATAATGCAAGTGATGAAATATTTTTATAACACCAAAAACAGACAGTGTTCCAATAAGTGCACCAGTAAAAACATCTATAAACATATGCACACCAAGATATAGTCTTGAATAAGAAACTAATACACACCAGAGAATGGCGATAAAATATAAAATATATTTGTGTATTTTATCCTTCACATGTTTAGAAGAAAAATAAATAACAAGACCACAGATAACAGCAGATATGGTGGCGTGACCCGATGGAAATCTGTATCCATCTGCAAATACAAGCATGTTTTCTGGGCGAGGTATTTTAAGTATATGCTTTAAACTATAAGTCGCAAACATTGCAGTGCAAGTAGAGAAAAAAACAATTAGAAAATTTTTATTTTGTTTTTTATAAAATAAAAATAGGGATATCAAAATAAGAAAAGTAAACATTATTTTTGTATCTGATATTTCTGAGATCAATATTTGAATATTTAACATGTTTATATTATATCACAAATAACCTCATTTGCATGTTTTTTGGTATCGACTTTTTCATATATTTTTTCTATTTTACCGTCTGCACCTATTAAAAAACTTTTACGAAGCACTCCGAGGAACTCTCGTCCCATAAACTTTTTTGGCGCCCAAGCATCATAGCTTTTTATCATCTCTGTGCCCTCATCTGAAAGTATAGGGAAATTGAGCTTGTGCTTGTCGGCAAATTTCTTATGACTTTTCACACTATCTTTACTAACTCCAAGTATCACAAGTCCGCTATTTTTCATCTCTTCAAAACTATCACGAAAATTACAAGCCTCAGTAGTGCAGCCAGGAGTATCATCTTTTGGGTAAAAATATATTAAGACTTTTTTTCTATCTGGCACAGCAACATCGCTCCCGACATAATCAGACAAAGCATGCTCTGTACCATTTTGATCCAATAGTTTAAAATCTGGCGCGACATCTCCTATTTTTAAAATTTTATTTTCTGTGTTCATATATATTTTAATTCTTGTCTATTTTCAGCTTTCTCTTATTATTTCTATGACTAAAAACATAAGCCGTAACTAGCACAGACATTATCACTGAAAACTTTATAAGCTCACCAATGTGAGTACCGAGCACCGTCTCAAAAAGTAAAACTATACCTATGAGTCCAACTATTATGTATGCAGCTTTTTTAAGTGGTGGATGCTTATGTATAATACCTGACACCAAAGTAGTTACAAATAACATAGAGACAATACCTATCATAACACCTGCTACTATCACATAATAATTATGAGAAAGTCCAACAGCAGACACTACATTGTCAATAGAAAAAACAGCATCGGCAAATATTATCTGCATTATCACTGCGGCAAAAGTAGTTTTGTATTTCAGATTATGCCCTGTGTCGTCTTTTTTTAAAAGAAGATGATCTACAGCAAGATAAATAAGATACAGACCTCCAATAATTAGCACCCATTTGTTTTGTATTATAAGAGTCGCAAAGAAAAGCGCGACTAGGCGGAGCGCTGCTCCGCCTAAAATACCAATTCTAATAGCTAGTTTACGCTGTTTTTCTGGCAGAGGTTCTGCAAGTGATGCATTTACAAGTGCATTATCTATAGAGAGCAGAACCTCAATGACGGCAAGCGATGCTATGACCGGTAAATATGTTGTTAAAAAATCTCCTGTTAAAAATGTTATTATATTTTGCATGTTTTCGTATTATTTATAAGATTATATTTTCATATTATAACATAAAAATAAATATTCCCATCCACTTTTCAATATTTACTTATCTCTTCTTATAAATACACCCGGTTCGCAGTCGCCCCATATATCTGGTTTATTTATCTCTATCTCGCAAGATGTTACATTTTTGTGAGTTAATAATTTTTTACTTATCTCTTCTGCCAAAAACTCCAATAATTTTTTTCCTTCACCTTTTATAACCTCATCTATTGCTGTGCGTATATGTTCATAATTAAAAGTGTGAGTCAGGTCATCGCTGGCACCAGAAACATTTTCTGCCACTTCACAACTAACAGAAACCACAAATCTCTGTGGTTTATAATGCTCTTCTTTATAATATCCATGCTTTGCAAGGATGGTATAGTTTTTTATAAATATTTTATTCATGTTTTAGATTATTTTTATAAACATATTATATCACAAAAAAATATGCTATACTAATGTAAATATAAAATAAAAACATGAGTATAGAAAATAATAAATACATAATATCTTGGTCAGAATATCAAGAAAAATGTGATAGCTTAACAAAACAAATATTAGAAAGTGATTTTAAACCAGACTCTGTTATCTGCCTAGTGCGTGGCGGTTTTTATGTTGGTGATTATATAAGCAGAAAATTAAATGTACCCCTAATCTGCATGCTCACCAGATCATACAAAAAAGGTGCTGGCGAGCAAGATGCTGCTGGTGTGCATATAGCAGAAAATATACTGACACTTGATGATGTTGGTGCAAATGTGCTGCTTGTTGATGATCTAGTAGATAGGGGCGAGACAATGCACCAAGTTATAAAATGGTTAAAAAATAAATATCCAAATATAAATATAAAAACTGCTGTCATATTTCAAAAACCTTTTTCAACTTTTCATACTGATTTTGTACAAGAAAAAATGTTAGAGCAAAAATGGATAGTGCAACCATTTGAGGTTGAAGAATAAAAAAATGCCAGAATTACCAGAAGTAGAAAGTATAAGAATTGGTATGGAAAAAGTTTTAAAAAATAAAACTTTTTTAAAAGTGAAAGTTAATAATAAAAAGATAATTAGCGGATCAGGAACAAAAAGAATAGAAGATAATGAAAAATTAAAAGAGTTTACAAAAAAAGTATTAAATAAAAAAATTATTAAAATAAATAGACGCGCTAAAAATATAATTATAATTTTTGAAGATGAGAGTGTGATAGTTATACATCTAAAAATGACTGGTCAGCTAATTTTTGATACAAAGGAAAGTAAACACACGCATATAATATTTGATTTTGAAGGTGGTAAGCTGATGTATAATGATGTGAGAAAATTTGGTTATGTTTTGTATTATGAGAGTGTGGCCGCCGCCTACGGC
>JAYTBU010000021.1:0-14497 GCA_043736875.1 bacterium | reverse complement strand
GCGCGTAGCGCGGCCCCTTTGTATTTTATTTTATATCTCTATCCTTATAAACTTTTGGTAACATGCTTTCTGGTTTCCAATCTTTTTTAAGTATTTTTATATCATCACTTGTCTGATACTTTCCAAGTTTTGCATAATTATTATCTTTGTTAATTATCTCTCCTGTCTCAAAAAATATTATCTGCGCTATACGGCGTCCGACCACGAGCGGTATGTGATGACTGCGACTATTATTAGTAATCTCCATGGTCCACCTATTAACATAACCTACATCTCCCCAGCCAGCACATTTACATACCTCAATAAAGTTACGACCCAGACTACTTCTTGCTTTCATCATGGTTGTGATATGATGCTTGCCCCCAATATACTCATTGGTATGAGCTAGTATCGTCTCACCAGGAGCAAGCATTATAACTTTGTCAGTTGGAGTTATGCCCACCCAATCAAATTTAAAATTTTTAAAGACTTCTTTTGCTGTCTTAGCTTTTCTTGCTACCGTTCCCCACACTCTGTCTGTATGATCTTTGTTATATATATTGTATATACTGTCATCATATCTTGAGCTCGCCTCTTCTCTAAAATAATATTCACCAAGACTGACGTCATAACTACTAGTAGCCAAGTTCTCTATTTTAAATGGCTCAATTACTATGTCACCGTTTTTTTTATTTTCTAATATTTTTTTGTCAGATAATGCCATATGTTTTATGTTAATTTTATTTATATACACATACATTATAACATATTTTTACTTTGCTGGCATGTAAAAAAAGTTGCCAGACTTTTCATTTAAAACCACAGACAAATCAGAGAAAGATACGATATTCTGATTTTCCTTATTGTTATTTGCTAGACCCCCAAGCACAACCAACCCTTCTTTTGTATTTAACTTTACTGATAATTTATATTTCTTACCTGTCTCATCTCTTCTGTATTTAAAATTCTGATTTTCTATATTTTTATAAACCAAAAAATCTGATATACTTTCTGGATATGATTTATTTTTCTCAAATGATTCTAATAGTTTTATTCTGATATATTTTGTGTCCTCAATTATTTTTCTATCCTTGTCGTAATCTGTACTATTTTTATTTATATTCACTTCTGATACAGATGATCCTATTTGCAATATAGTATTTGTGCCATTTATTTTTATATCTTTCTCTTTGTTTATATTATTTTCTAAAACATTCTGTATGTCCCTATTTTCAGATTTGGAAAAATTATTTTCTTTTCCTAATTTTGGAAGTCTTTCTACATATCTGACAAAACCAATATATAGAGACACCATTACAAGCAAAGCTATCAGTAATAAAAAAATTAATTTTACATATTTTATATTATTTTTTATGATTTTCATATTACAAATTATAACACACGTTTAACTTTTAATTATATTTGACTTTTGCAAATCAAAATGTTATTATTTTAACCACAGTGCCCACAAGCGCTCATGTTCTTTGTTTTAACAATTTATTTCAGAAAGGTATTTTTAAATGAAATACATTAATATTTTCTTTTCCTATTTATTTTTCCCTCTTAATATCACAACTGAGTATATACAAAAGCTGGGATACTATTTGCGTGATCAAAAAAAATGGTCTCATAAAAAAATGTTTATGATATCATTTAGCCTGGCCATAACTAGTCTTATTTTTAATTATCTAATCTATGGAGGTGATTATTTTCACCTCGTAAACTTTAGTATTTTGTGGATTTATCACAAATCTAGAAAAGAAGACCACTATAGCCGCGGTCAAGGTGTGAATATTTTTCTAGTTTTTACAAACATTACACTGTTAATAACTTTCATAATATTATTTATGTCTTTTGTGAATTTATATTTAGATACATTCATTTATTTAATTTCTTATTTCTTATTTTTCTTATTTTTCTTATTTTTTTCTGTATCCACTCTCGTCTTCACTCTTAAAAAAGACCCACCAAAAAATAAGCGTAAAGAAGAAAAAGTAGCCTGGCTCGAGAAGCTTAAAAAAATGTCTAGTAGCTTAGCCCCTGCACCAAAAGGGGCCTAAGATTAACCCTTATACACTCTGTGTATAAGGGTTTTTATTTTGCGTACTGTGTTGTATTTTTAGTTTTTCTTGATTTTCTTATCTTGGATTTTATGGTATAATAAAAGGAATAAAGAATATAAAAACATGTCAAAACTAGAAATAACCCCAGAAAAAAACCTAGAATACAAACGTCATACACTAGCTCATGTGCTAGCATATGTATGTGGTAAAAAATACCCAGATCTAAAACTTACTCTCGGCCCTGCTATAGATAATGGTTTTTATTATGATATAGATTTTAATGCAGAGAATAAACCAAATACAGATAAAGACCTGAAAGAAATAACCAAAGACATGCAAAGAGTGGTGCGTAATGGCGGATCTTTTACTCATGAGGTAGTTACTTTTGAAAAAGCAAAAGAGGTATTTGCTGATAATAAATACAAATTAGAACTTGTAGAAGAGATAAATAATAGAGGTGAAGAGATAGCCCTATACACTATAAGCTTTACAAAAGGTGATGGCACACCTAACGGAGAATCTTTTACTGACCTTTGCCGCGGCGGTCACTGTGATCATATTAGAGACATAGATAGTGAGAGTTTTAAATTAAATAAACTTGCCGGTGCATACTGGCGTGGTGATGAAAAACGTGAGCAACTAACTCGTATATACGGCCTAGCTTTTAACATAAAAGAAGAGTTGGAAAATTATGAAAAACAAATGGAGGAGGCGAAAAAGAGAGATCACAGAATACTAGGAAAAGAACTTGGGCTTTTTATTTTCTCTGATCTTGTTGGTCCTGGATTACCACTATGGACACCGCGCGGGACATTTTTACGTAAGCAAATCGATAACTTTGTACAAGAATTAAGATCAGAATATAATTATGGCCAAGTTACCATACCTCACTTTACAAAGCCTGATCTGTATATAAAATCACAACATTATGAAAAGTATGGTGATGATCTCTTTAAGGTAAAAACTCGTGACGGTCATGAGTTGTGCATCAAGCCTATGAATTGCCCTCATCATGCCCAGATATATGCATCAGAATTAAGATCATACAAAGAATTGCCAATCAGATATTCAGAAACAACGATGGTATATCGTGACGAGCAAAGTGGCGAACTTAACGGTCTGTCAAGAGTACTCTCCATAACTCAAGATGATGCTCATGTTTTCTGTAGAGAGAACCAATTAGAAGTTGAGATGAATAATATATGGAATCTAATTGAGAGTTTTTATTCTACTTTTGGATTTACAAAACTAACTCCGAGATTCTCACGTCGTGACGGGGATGCAAAATTTAAAGGGTCAGACGAAACATGGGCAAAGTCTGAAGGTGCAATAAAGAATCTTTTAGAAAAACGCGCGACTGGAGTGTGGGTAGATGGGATTGGTGAAGCTGCTTTTTATGGACCAAAAATAGACTTTATGGCGGAAGACGCAATCGGAAGACGTCATCAAGTTGGAACTATACAATTAGACTTTGTTCAGCCAGCTAATTTAGGCCTTGAATACGTTAATGAACTTGGACTGCGTGATAAACCAGTAATGATACACTGCGCAGTTGCCGGCTCACTAGAAAGATTTCTGTCTGTGTACATTGAGCACACTGCTGGGAACTTTCCACTGTGGCTATCTCCAGTACAGATAAGTGTTATACCGGTGCGTGATATGCATGACCAGTATGCAAAAAGTATTTTTGATAAATTAAAAGAAAATAAAATAAGAGTTGAGCTGTGCGACAGCAAAGATGGACTGGGCAAGAGCGTCCGTAATGCAAAAAATATGAAATATAATTATTGGATAGTTGTGGGAGATGAGGAGAAAAACACTAACACAATAACTCTCGAAAGCAGATCTGGAGAAAAAGTAAATATCAATATAGAAGAGCTTGTTAGTAAGTTAGGAGCTGAGATAAAAAATAAGAAGGTAGATTAAATAAAATAAAATCTTACAAATTTGTAAGATTTTATTTTTTATAATTTATATTATAAATTAATAGACGACACTCTCTTTCACGCTACAATTATTTTTAACATACTCTATATCAAAATCTGATACTTCTTTTCTTACTCTGTTGTAAATATAATAAGAATTATCTACTGGTGGGCAAGGAGCTTTTATACACATCACTGGCATTTTATTTGTTACCTTTTCTTGCGGACAAGCTTTTAAAAGATCTGTTGTAGTGCTTGTGCTGTCACATTTTAATACCATACCGCAGCTACTGACACTGTTGTAATCTGGACCTGGGACATAACTGCAGCCAACTGGAGGATTTGCATAACTACACATTGCTACCCGGGTATTGCAGCTTGCATTTATAATTTTTCTAGTCTTTTCTCCAACAAATCCTGTTGCTGATATATTATTTGCTTTTTGATATTTTTTAACTGCAGCCAAAGTCTGACCTCCAAAATACCCTGTCGCCACACCTTTCATATGTCCACTCTCTATTAAAAAGTTTTGCAAACTTACAACTTGTGACACAGGAGAATCTTGAGAAAGCCTAATAACTCTTAAGTCTACACCCTTTACACCTTGACCATATTTTAAGTTTTTTGATAGTATTAGACAAGGATTTTCTGCTGCAGTAGCTAGGTGAGAAAAACTGAGAACAAAAAGTGTGCTGAGTATTATTTTAGATGTTATTTTTGATTTCATATTATATATAACAAAAATACTTTTATTTTGTGACAAAAATAGCCGCGCCGAAGGCGCGGCTATTTTTGTCACATTTTTTACTTTGCAAGGTCTATCTCCACACTCTCACCAAGAGTCGGTATTTTTACATCCAAATTATAATACTCATGTATTTTTTGTGATAAATGCATAGCACTTTTTGGCTCACCTAAAACCACAAACACTTTTTGTAGTGTCTCATGCGCGTCATCTACAAATTTTACCAGGTTGTCACTATCTTTGTGCGCAGAAAATCCTCCAATCATTTCTATCTCACATTTTACATTTACCTCGTGACCATTTATAAAAACTTTTTTATGACCTTCTTGCAGCATCCGTCCCATAGTGCCTAGCGCCTGATAACCAACAAGCAGTAGTGTGGCACGTGGATCAGGCAAGTAACGAGCCTCATGGTGAACTATACGTCCACCGTTACTCATGCCGCTACCTGCGATTATAACTTTTGCGCCGCTATCACTATTTATTTTCATACTTTCTTCTCTATCTTCTGTCATCACAAGTCCCGGAAAAGAAAAGATATCGTCACCGTGATCTATAAGAGTATTAACTTCTTTGTTCATATAATCTTTTTCATACATCTTGTACACTCTGGTAACTTTTATTCCTAGTGGGCTATCTAAATATATTTTTGTTTTTGGTATCAAACCTTTTTCCACCATTTCATTTATGGCGTACAACATTTCCTGTGTCCTCTCTATAGAAAAAGCTGGTATCATGAGTGTGCCACCTCTTTTAATAGTTTTAACTATAATATTTTTAAGCATTATAGATCTCTCTTCTAATTTCTCATGATTTCTGTCACCATAAACACTTTCCATGATAAGGTAATTTGCACCTTTTATACTCTCGGTGTCACGAAGTAGCGGTGACGGTGTGTTGCCCAAGTCCCCAGTAAATATAATTTTCTTTCCTTCTATTTCAAATTCTATCATACTCGCCCCCATGATATGTCCAGAATCTAAAAACCTTACCTTTATAATACCCTCATCTGTTTGTACTGGAAGTATTTCATGATAATGCTGCGTATGCCAATTATGCATAGTTTTTATAACATCTTTCTCTTCGTAAAAAACAGGCACTCCATCTCGCAACCCTTCTTTTTCAAGTATACCCATACTGTCTAACATTATTAATTCTCCTATATCTCTGGTTGGCGGCGTACTATATATTGGACCAGAAAATCCATCACGTACCAGCTTTGGTATACGCCCCACATGATCAAGATGTCCATGAGTCACAAAAAGCGCATCTATACTTGCTGGATCGTATTTAAAATCTTCCCTATTTTCAAAAGATGCTGTGCGAGACCCTTGGTACAGGCCACAATCAACCATGAGTTTTTTACCTGCATATTCTAATATAAAATTAGACCCTGTTGGTGTTACTGCTCCTCCTGCAAATGTGATTTTTAATTTTTTCATATTTATTTCTTTCTTTTTATAATATAAGCAATACTTGCTCCAAACATATCATTGCACAAATCTTTTATCGTATCTGTCCACCCTCTCCACACTTGATCTCTCATAATATCATGCAGATATTCGTACACCTCCCAGATCACACCAATAAACAAAACAAATAATAATATATTTTTATAATTTATACTTAAATATTTTGAACTAGATTTTTTGTAAATAGAAAAATAAATAAATAACAAAGCAAATAAAAACCCTCCAAAAATATGCATCGGTATGTCCAGCCACCATAATTCATAATACAAATTAATCTTTTCAAAAAGAAAATTTGAAATTAAAAAAGTTGAGAGTATTGCAAATAGTGTAACTAATATTTTACGCATGGTATTATTTTATAACTATATTATAGCACAACTATAACTTTTTTATTTAATAAAAGCTATTTTATGTTGATAATAAAAACTCTATACCACAATCGTATCCAAAATATCCTAAGGTAGCACGAACTCAACTTCTCTCAACTTTGTATTTGACATGTCTTCTTTATTTTCATTTTTAAAGACAGAGATTTTTAAAGTGTTAGTTTTTTCGTCTAGGGAGAGTTGGTTTACTTCTCCATCAAATCCACTAGCTAACACATAAGTCTCTTGCGTGTCTTTTAGGGTTGAATTTTCTACAAGATTTATTTTTAAATCTGAAGCCTTATAATAACAAAAAGATTCTTCTTTTAAAGGAGTCAAGCAAGGAAATACTGCGTACTTAGAATGTATTAAAGGGATATTTATGATTCCAAAATCTTGATTATTTCCTATCTCTTTGTTGTTTTTCGTATCATATAAATACAAATTACCACCTCTTTTTTCGTTTGAAATAAAGACAAGAATAACATTTTCATCTGCATAAATAAGTCTCAAGAAATCTTTATAGGCGCCCTCTGGATAAGAACTTATAAAATAATTAAATGGTATTTTTTCTTTGTTGTTCTCTATAAAAAGATCATAATATTTTTTTTCTTGCCTAGAATAGTTTTCATATGTATTATTAAAATTCATTAGTTTAGACTGATTAATTTTAGTCTCTGCTTCACCAGCTCTTAAAGTTTCTGTTTTGCCTTTTCTTGTAAAGTTAGTGAAAAAGGAGGATGTAAATAATAGCATGAGGGTTGAAGCAGTAATAGTAAGTATTATTTTTTTCATCTTTACATTATAGCACAGATAAAAAACTAAGGTAGCACGAACTCAACTTCTCTAAGTTTTTTATAGAGACCGTTATTGCTTGTTCTTTTATCATACACTCCTGCAGTAAGAATATTCCTTGAAATTTTTAAATCATAGCTCTCACCACCAGGACCAATATCTCCAACATATGATTCATGGTCTTTCTTAAATTCTAGAGAAGCTTCAGATACAGTATTTATCTTACGCTCTCCTGCTTTATAGTAACAAATTGCCTCCCTTTTTTTATCTTGATCTAAGCAACCAAAAACAATATAATCTTTAGATTCTGCTGACGAGTTGATGCCAATAATCTCTCCAATCAAATCGTTTTTATTTATATCAAAAAGATTAAAAAAGAATCCGATTTTCCCAGTAGGGCATCCAACGAATGCTACTCCTTTATTATTATATTTTATATAGCAAGATTCTAAAGGTATATCTGAAATACCATACCTTTCCAAAACCTTCTCTTGGTACTTTTTTATAATATCTTTTCCATTTTCTGATAGTTTTGTATAGCTTGATTTGTCTTGTAGAGACCAGCCAAGAATTATTTCATTACTATTATCACTCTCTGTAGTAATGGGGGGGGTGTTTTTATTTATTTTTATATTGTAATCTTTTGTTTCTCTTGTATTTTTATAAAAAAACGAAGAACAGGAAATAGCTACAACTAAGAGCAAGGTTATAAATAAAATATTTTTTTTCATATCTCTATTATATCATATTTCCTAAAAAGCTTAATTTTAAATTTTATCCTCTTCTAATTTTATGATATAATCAAAACATGAAAAAGAACACCAAGATACTGTCACTAATAATATTAATAACCTTGATAACCTATTCCACTTTTTATTTTTTAAACCTTAGAAAATTAACTGTGTTGACTCAACTATCTACCACAGAAGACTTGCATAATAAAGCTAACATATTCTTGTGTGGAGAAAATTATAGTACAAATGAAATCTACATAAATAAAAAACCAATAACTAAAGATCTTTTAGAAAGTACCTTTAAAAAAGGTTATAACTTTTGTACCGACCCAAAAAGTGAAACAAATAATACTTTAGCTGTAAATAAAATAAATGAAAACTTGATTAATGTTATTTACAGAGATGTAAAATATGAGTATATTATAGATAAAGATTTAAATGTTTTTATTATAAATGATTACGATGAGTCTGTTACTGAGATATTAAATGATAGCTCAACCCCTAAACTTAATGCAGATAAGATGTTTCGAGAGGTAAAGGTAGAAACCCGGTAATTCAAAATTTTAAAAATACTGAAGATGGTCACTCGTTTAGTTTAGGAAAATCATCTGTATTTATTAAAGATTTTACTGATTTTAATAAAATCAGTATAGACCCAAATCCAGAAGATCAGAGCGGTATGGGAGGTTTTTATGTTCTTGAGAGGTAGGATTATTTATTAAAAACTATACACTTAAAACTTTCTCTATTACAACACTTTCAGTATTTTTATATTTAATATTAATCTTTGATAAAGTAAGAATAAACTCTGTTTCCATAAAATCAGAACCCATATTATATGTTTCATCTTTAAGCAGCTTAGAGCCTGGAACCTCTTTAAATAATGAGTCTTTTAATGTGAAAGAAAAAATACTCTCTATGCCTCCTTCACTTTTTTTTACATAATAAAATGTTCCCCCATTCTCAAAAGATCCTGCGACTTGACCAAGAGCTGTAACTAGTCCTGATTTTGTGTCTACGTATACATCATATCCACCAAAAGGAGATGCGACAGTTAGTACAGAAAATTCTTTATTTCCAATTCTTAAATAAACATCATTTTCTAATAAGTTTAAGTCTGATGTTTTATTAAAAACTTGTAGCGCTTCTTTTTTTATATTTTTTCCTTCCTCTTTTAATTTTATCTCTACTTTAGATTTACCATTAAAAGATATTTCTGAATGATTATAACTTTTAATTAAATCTGTACGCAAATCATCTTTTGGTGATTTATTAAATAAATAAATACCCAATAATACAAAGATTGTTAGCAAAGTTACTGAGGTTATTATTTTTTTCATCTTTACATTATAGCACAGATAAAAAACTAAGGCAGCACAAACTCAACTTCTCTCAATTTTAAATTAACATTAGTATTTAAGTTTTCAATCTTTTTAATTTCTTTAATGTTTTTATCAAATACACTTACAGTAATTTTGTTATCTGACTGTTTAAAGTCAAAAACTCTAGTATCTTTATCGCAACCATCACCACAAACCATGTTATAGTGAAGAAAAGTTTCATTGTCAGACATTTTAATATCTGCTTCTTTATAGACCTGTTTCCATGGTTCCTCTTTGTTTAATGTAGCCTTAGATAAATCTAAAAAATAAACTTTGTTGTAGTTTTCTTTATATCCTTCATTTCCAAAAAAACTGACCAAATATTTTCCCTGTAAAAATACTCCCATATCAGACCTATCTTGTGCATATATCAGCTCGTAAGTGTCATCACAGAAATCGTATCTATAAGCTTTAACATCTTTATTTGATATAGATTTTGTAAGTATTATTTCATATTTATCACTAATTTTATAACTCTTTAAAATAGAATAGTCAGCATCAGTAGGAAACTTTTTATTACAACTAATTTTAGTTAAAGTTTCTTCGTTCGAATATTTTTTTTGACCGAAAAGATACACACATGAGATTATTGTCAGCAGTAAGATAAAATAAATTACCGGTAAAATTAATCTTGTTTTCATACTCATATTATAGCATATTTCCTAAAAAGCTTAATTTTGAATTTTATCTTCTTTTTATTTTATGATATAATCAAGATATGAAAAATACAAATAAAATTATACTTACATTACTTTTTATAATTTTAGTTTGTTATACTTTTTATTTTTTATATAAACCAAATCTGAAACTTTACACAGATGAAAAAATGCAGCTAGTAAACTTTTGTGGAAAGGATTACAAAATGAGGCAAATTTTTCTAGGTAAAGAAAACATTGCTAAAAGCATAGCAAATATGATTACAAATGATGTACCCTCATCGAAATTAACATCTTATGGTCAGAAATTTACTCTGTGCAAAAATGAAATATTTGGTGTGGGTGAAAATATTGTTGACTTTACTTATGTTAAAAGTAAAGATATTTATGTGTTTAAATTCTACACAAAACAAAATACTCTTTCTTTCAGTTTAATAAATAAAGAGTTTTTCTACGATGATATGTATAGCGGGTTTGAAGTTGGACCAATTGGAAAATTAAAATAAAACTACGGAACTTTCTGAGTCTATAACCTATTTACTTAAGTCTATTTTTACTTCTCTAATTTTTATATTTTGTTGATAGTCAGTGCCTTCTATTTTGTTTTCTTTATATATTCCAACCACCAAATCATCCCCCTCTATTTTTAAATCTCTCTCGCAAGACGGTCCAGTGAAATCACACTCTACCACCAGAGTCTCTCCTGCTAATAAAGTGAATGCGTTTTCTTTTTTAGAAAAAGTTACTTCTCCTGCTTTGTAAAAATTAATCAACTCTTGACTTACAAAAAATACTGCGTATTTTTCAGACAAAGAGTAATCCCCTCTCCCGAAAGTTTTATCTAAAGTTTTAAAATCTAATAAAGACACTAAGTGTGGAGATGTTCCAGTTACTGATCCTGGTGGTAATATTAGTGCTTTTGTTTTATCTAAGTACATAAGGTAAAAATATTGAGCTGAATAATAAATATCATCTTGAGGACTGGCAAGACCTTCTTCTGATATTTTTTTTCTAAAAGATTCTGAATACTTTTCTAGTACTTTTTTTTCTTCTCCTGAGAGGCTTGTAAAATCTTTATTAGAAATTTTATAATTAGTTCCAACCTCTTCTTTTATGATCATTTTCTCAGGATAATTTCTGTCGTTATTAAGTAATAATAACCCTAATAAAAGAATAGTTACAGCAAGAGTTATTATTGATACGTATTTTTTCATGCTCATATTATAGTATATTTCCTACTCCACAGTTAAAATCTCGGGGCCATTTTTAGTTATAAGTACTGTGTGTTCAAAGTGTGCAGATTTTTTTTCATCAGCTGTTACAAAAGTATAACCATCAGCGCATATATCTACATCATCAGTGCCGAGGTTAAGCATCGGCTCTATCGCTATAACCAATCCCTCTTCTAACTTTACACCCCTCTCTCCATCATAATAATTAGGGACATACGGCTCCTCGTGTACTGCATAACCCACTCCATGACCTGAGAGTATTTTTACTATGCCGTATTTTCCTCCCACTTCTTTTTCTATCGCTTTTGATATATCTGAAATATAATTACCATACTGAGCTGCACGTATACCTGCTGCTCTTGCTGATTTTGTATCTTCTAATAATTTTTTTTCTTCTTCTGTTATGTCTCCGCATGGCACGCTGATAGCGTGATCAACTATCATGCCGTCATGAGACAAACATCCGTCTATTTTCACAATATCACCATCGCGCAGTACTAGTGACTCGTCTGGTATACCATGAACAACCTCATCGTTAACACTAATGCATACACTGGCAGGATAAGGGTAGTCGGCTCCGTAAGGTTTGTACCCTAGCAGCACGGGCACGTCACCGCCGTCAACTACTAATTTGTTAAAAACAGTATCCAGTTCTTTTGTGCTTACTCCAACTTTTACATGCTCGCCCACAATACGTATAATACGCGCCAGTCTCTTGCCTCCTATTCTTAATTTTTGTATATCTTCCCCAGTTTTAAGTCTTATTTTTTTTCTTGCCATATTTTTATTTCTATTTAAATTAATCTTTTAAATTATTTATTTTTTTAATGAGGTCTGCATGAACTTCATCTATCTCTCCTTCACCATTTATGTGCACAAAACTATATTTTGGATCTTCACTGTACCAGTCTATAACTTTTTTAACATCATTTTCAAACCATTCCATCTTTCTATTTACCTCTTCTTGGTTTTTATCATCTTCTCTCCCTCTTTCTATCAGCCTATCTGTCGCCCAGTCTTTTGTGACATCTATGTATATAACTATCAGTTTTTTAAAATCATAAAAGTCCATCGCACTATCAAGAGCCTGCACCTCCATTAACTTTCTAGGAGCTCCATCAAGGATAATAGTCTCATCACCTGACATATTTTCTACAAAAATATTTGACCAATTCCATATAGCCAAAAACTCTGGCATCAAGCCCCCAGCATTCATTATTATTTTTGATTTTTCAGAAGTGTAACTATTGTTATTTAAAAACTCTCTAAAGCTGCCACCTGTAGTTATGTGTTTTATTTGTCTAATTTTATTTTCTTTAGAAGTGTCGCTATAAATATTAGTAAAATAACTTTTTAAAAGCTGGGCCTGTGTACCTTTACCACAACCACTCCTTCCAATCATTATAAAAAACTGTTTTTCTGTGTTCATGTTTATATGATAACATAAAAGTAGTCAAAAAACAAAAGGCCGCGCGAAGCGCGGCCTTTTGTTTTTTTAAAAAACCATAAAGTTTCTAATACTCCCTCATTGTCATCTGAGCATCTATCTTTTTTAACATATCTATAATCGTAGATACAGCTATTAGTAAAGATGTTCCTCCGATACTGAGTGCGGTTATCCCTGTTAATCCAGATAATATTATCGGCAGCAATGCTATAACACCCAGAAAGATAGCTCCTACTGTAGTTACACGCATAAGCACATCCGCCATATAGTTAGTCGTAGCCTCTCCTGGCCTGTGACCAGGTATAAAGGCTCCGCTCTTCTGAAGGTTCTCAGCTGTTTTAAATGGATCAAAAGTAACTGCTGTGTAAAAGAAGGTAAACATAACTATAAGAGCAAAATATATAACACTATATATCCAAGTGTTTCCAAGTATTGCTGCTATTTTACCAGACACAAGAACAGCAACAGCAGAATCACTGGTCGCCAGCAACTGACTAAGTATCTGAGGAAAAGTCATTAGCGATATAGCAAATATAACAGGAACAACACCCGCCTGAGTCAAGCGCATTGGTATGTAACTAGTACTCATACCAGAAGAAGCATATCCACGTGATTGCTTTGCATAAGTGACCTCCAGAGGTCTCTCTGCCTCAGTAACAGCAACTATTCCCATGAGAATAAGAATAAAGGTTATAAATAAAGCTATGTATATAGGTGCTTGTGTTAGGTCTAAAGTTCTATATGCTGACATTAGACTAGACGGCAATGCTGCAACTATACCTGAGAATATCATAAGTGAAATACCATTACCTACACCTTTTTCATTTATGGTCTCACCGAGCCACATCATAAGCATTGATCCTGCTGTTATTATAATAACATTAGTTATCATTTGTGTTGGTGTCATAGCATCTATTACTCCTTGCTTTATGAATAGAGTTAATATACCGAACCCTTGCAATACTGCTAATGGAGGAGTTAGCCAGCGTGTATAACGAGAAAATCTCTTTCTACCAGCTTCACCTTCTTCTTGTTGCATTTTTTTAAGATTTGGAAATAAGACTGTCAGTAGTTGTGTGATAATACTAGCTGTTATATAAGGCTGAACACCGAGCATCACTATAGATAATGTAGACAGTCCCCCTCCAGCAAAAATATTAAGCAAAGAAAGTCCGGCATTACCATTAACGAACTCTGCTATTTTCTCGCCTGATATAGATGGTATTGGTATCACAGAAAGTATTCTGGTTAATGTTAGTATAGCTATAACAAAAAAGATTCTGTTTCTGATTGTTTTTTCTGAAAAAACTGCTTTTAAATATTTGAACATATGTGTATTTTATTTGTATTTTTTAAACTCATTCTATTATATCACAAAATCAAAATAATAGAAAATTAAAAAGATTAGACTTTTACCCTTTTTTTACTTGCTTTTTTTTTAAAAATCTGTTATAAAGTAAAAATAGAAAATAAATATTAATCACATAAAAATATGGCAGATGATGAATTAGAAAAAGGAATAGAAGAAAAAGAGCCGTCGGACATGAATCCAGACGCTCTTGAAGCGGCTCTGGGAGATGACTATATAGAAATAGATGAGGAAGTTGTTATATATAGTTATACATCAGATGATGAAGATGATTTGGATATCGCTTTTACCGATAATGACTCTAGGGACTGGTATTAAAAACAAAAGGCCGCG
>JAYTBU010000020.1:0-14560 GCA_043736875.1 bacterium | reverse complement strand
CCCCACCACTCCTTTCATAATACTTTTCCAAAATAAAAAGCATATCCTCATAAGCATCTACCCCGCCAGGGTTATCTATCTGATCTTTTTCGCTAGGTCTACCGTGTATCATCAGTGGCTTGTTATATTTTTTTGCAAGTTCTATCTGTTTTATAAACACATCTCTTTGTCTATCCATCTCCCTATCTATATTTTCTATTAGTCCTTTTTCACTATCTGATTTTAAATAAAAATAATCAAGGCCACATTCACCGACCGCGACACACTTTGTATCTGTCATATATTTCTCATAATCACTCTCAAGAAAATCCTCTTTCAAGTTATCATGTGGATGTAATCCGACAGTATAGAAAACATTGTCATAGCTGTGCGCGAGGTCATACGCTTTATGATTGTTTATCTTATCAGTACCAATAGTTATTATTTTGATATTTTTATTTAAAATATTTTGCATCCTAATACTTCTATCCACCTCCTCATACATATCATCGTGCATATGTGTATGCACGTCGTATAAAAAATTACTGGATGATGTCTGCTTTATTTTTCTCTCTTCTGTTTTCTCTATTTGCATATTTTAAATATTATAACATAAAAAATCACACAATAAATATTTGTTTAATACTTATTGTGTGATTGCCTAACATCACCCCAAAGCTGAATTGTTCTTAATATTTATTCCCAGTTTTTTTATAAATGGATCACGATCTAAACTCAGCAATTGATGCAAAACCTGAGCCATTGTATTTTGATCAAAACACGGAAAAGTATAATCTATTAATTTGAAATAATAGTACGATATAACTTCTTCGCTAAACTCTGCCAACTGAATATCAAAATCATCATAAAAATTAAGCATTGTACTCAGTTCTGATTTTTTACTAAATTTCTTTTCCCATAATAATCTGACTGTACGTATGAGCATAATATGCTGCCATATAGCAAGATGAAAAGAAAGATTGGAAAACTTTTCTATCTCATCGAGAGCCTTCATGTCACCCGTCAAAATGACTTGCTTTATGAGTATTGGCACTTCTTTTTCTGAAAGGGGTCTGTTTAAAACACTGAGTACTGACATAGCGTTGTAATAATTACCGGCAGATATTGCTTTTTCAAGGCATTTTTCATGCCAATCTGTTGGCACTTCTAACTTTATAAGACTTGCCAAATATGTGCCCGCATAAAAGTCCGCCTCATCTTCAAAGAGACATCTAACTTCTTCAGCAACATCTTCTTCTGTAATCTCTATAGGTTTTTGATAGATTTTATCAATCATCTTTTCAACGAAAGGACTAGTAACTCTCTTTCTGGCTATTTTTTTAGACATACAAATCTCCTTAAAACTGAGTGTAAAAAGAACTACTATTTTAGTTTAACATAAAACAAATAATAATGCACGAAGTCTCTGTTTTTAATTTTTATGTTATAATAAAAATATGAATCTCACTGATTATAAAAATCAATTTTTGGAATATATAGAAATAGAAAAAGGTAGGAGTATTTTGACTGTGCGTAATTATGATCACTATATATCTAGATTTATAAAGTTTTTAAATAGTGAAAATGTTAGCGACATATCTGATGCAAAGATGAGGGAGTATAGAATCTATTTAAACAGACTAAGTAGCAATCCAAATGAAAATCAAGAATTAAAAAAACATATCGCAGAAAGTGACGAAAAAGAAAATAAAATAAATATAAAAAAGTACATATCTAAAAGTAAAGTCCCAGAAAAAACTTTAGATAAAAAAACACAAAATTATCATATGATAGCTCTGCGTGCTTTCTTCAAATTTTGCCGAAAAAGGAATGTAAATATTTATGATCCAGAAAAAATAGAATTAGCAAAGACCGCTCAGCACGAGCTGGACCTACTCACTCAAAAAGAACTGGAGAGATTACTCTCTGCTCCAGATGAAAATAAAATAGATGGCAAAAGAGACAAGGCTATACTAGAATTATTTTTCTCTACTGGACTGCGCGTCTCTGAGCTGTGCTCGCTGGATAAAAACTTGGACCTCACTAATATAGAACTGAGCATAAGAGGGAAAGGAGGGAAAATAAGAGTGGTATTTATAAGTGATACAGCCAAAGATTATCTTAAAAAATACCTAAAAGATAGGACTGATATGGACCCTGCTCTTTTTATAGATCACAGCAAGAGTGGTGCCGCGCGCTACGCGCGCGGCCAAGACCTCCGCCTCTCACCCCGCTCTATCGAGAGATGCCTAGAAAAGTATGCGATGCTCGCTGGCATATCTAAAAAGTGTACCCCCCATGTCCTGCGTCACTCTTTTGCGACCGATTTACTTTATAACGGCGCAGACCTGCGTACTGTGCAGCTTATGCTGGGACATGCCAGCATCGCCACTACGCAAATATATACAAATGTCACTAACAAGTTCTTGCGTGATCAATTTGAAAAGTTCCATAATAAGAGGTAGTTTAGGTCTCGAAGTTGACTTTATTTCTTTTAAAAAATATCTCTCTGACAGATTTAGAACAGAAGATATTTTTTACTTTACATCCTACTTTGATTTTTTAAAAGATAATATGCAAACCTTAAAAGATTCTGGGTACAAAATAATTTTAAAAGAAACTTTTTATCAAAATAAAATAAAAGCTAATTGTGACGTGGAAATATCTCATCACATAACCAGTGATATAAAAGATGATTTGGTAAAAAATCTTGTACTAATATCTGGTGATGGTGACTTTTCTATGCTCTTAGACTATTCTCTAAAAAATAACATAAAACCAAAAGTTATATCAATACACAAGGGCAGCACAGCAAAAATATTAAGAAAGAAAAAAGGGTTAACTGTAGAATACATTTTTAATTTAGATGGATCTGTTTCAAAAATAAAGCAAGGATAGAAAAGAAAGATGCCCTAGGAAACTTGATCCTAAGGCAATTGCTTTCGATGTTTACATTATACTATACACCAAGATAAAAAGTCAAGTGTGTATAAAGACACAACAACTAACTTCTCAGCTTCCACCCTGTTTTAAATATGTAAACACATAGAGAAAGCGTAAGTAGTGATAGCGCAGACAATATCAAAAATCCGTTAATTATAGGATACTCATTGTACCCCGTAAGTGCATATCTGATACCATCTACTGCGTAAAATATGGGATTAAAATATATTAAAAACTTTAAACCTTCTGGCAACATACTTACGCTATAAAATGCCCCTCCCAAAAATGTGAGTGGCGTAAGTATAAAATTAGCTGCTATGCCAAATTTTTCAAAACTATTATCTGCCCATATACCCACCACTATACCAAGTAACCCAAAAAGAACTGCGATTATAAATACATACAAAAGTAGCACAAATGGATGCACTACACCAACCACACCAAATACAAACCCAACAAAAGTCAGGGCGGCGCTTATCAGCGCCGCCCTCATCAGCCCATTTATAAGCATAGACACAACCAGCTCTGTATATGATATCGGTAGCGTCAGCATATCTTCTATTGTCTTTTGGAACTTTGCAAAATAAATAGAAAAAGATGTCGCTGAAAATACTGCTATTATAAGATTCATAGCGAATACGCCAGGAAAAACAAAAGCCAAATAACTAAGGCCCGATATACTAGGCATACTTTTGCCCATAATATATCCAAATACAAATATATAAAGCGACGCAGTCATCAGTGGCGCTATCACTGCCTGACCAAGCACTCTCTTTGTCCTGCCTGCCTCTCTCCTTATCAGCGTATAAAATCCTTTGTAGTTCATATTCATATATTTATTATTTTTATTTTTTAGAGTTATCGTCAGCTATTAGTTTTACATACACGTCCTCTAATTTTCCGTCCTTGATCAAGTTTTTAACAGTGTCATCTGTTATTATTTTACCCTTATTTATTATCGCCACCCTGTCACACAGTTCCTCCACTTCTTCAAGGTAGTGCGAGGTTAATACTATAGTCTTGCCATTTGCATGTAAATCTTTTAAATATTTCCACAGTGTCCTACGCGTCTCTACATCTACTCCTGCTGTTGGCTCATCAAGTATAAGTATGTCAGGGTTATGCATCATAGCTTTTGCAAGCACACATCTCCTCTTTAGTCCACCAGAGAGGAATTGAAATTTCTTTTCTCTGTGAAGAGTTAGTTCAAACTGCTCCAGCATCTCTTCTCTTCTTTTTTTCATATCATCACCGAGTAGTCCAAAAAATCCCGCAGCATAGTCAAGTATCTCATCTACAGTTTGAAATATATCCACATTAAACTCTTGGGGCGATACTCCGATATGAGCGCGGGCCTGCTTATAATCCGAGACATTGTCTTTTCCAGACACAAATATTTTACCCTCGCTTATACTGACTACGCCTGTTATCGCATTTATAGTTGTGGTTTTTCCTGCGCCGTTGGCTCCTAACAGTCCGAAAAATTCTCCTTTTTCTATGGTCAAGTTCATGTCACTTATAACCACTCTCTCATTGTTTTTTTCTTTTTTATCTTTATATTTCTTTGTAAAGTTTTGTATTTTTATCGCATGCATAGTTGCATTATAGCATGGATGTGGTTTTTTATAAAAAGTTTTTTACATGATCAATTTGAAAAGTTCCACAATAAAAGCTAGTTAAAGCTTATTTAGAGCTTTTTTTGATACAGGTTATCCTCCTCAAGAGAAACTCTGTTTTCATCAACAGCAACTTTATTTTTACTGCTCTGTGTGTATATTTTTTCAAGACTCTTCGTTTTTTCGCCTATAAAATTAACATTATGTAAAATATGTTTTTTAAATGAGTTTGAGATTATTGAGAACAATCTTTCACGAAGATCTTTAATGCTGGTGAAATTTAAATCTCTTAAGGCTTGATTATAATTCTTGTAGTCGTGTATTATTTTATTTCTAACTTTATAAATACCTATAATTAATTTTTTGTTTTTTCTATACTCATCTTTACTCTCGCTTATAAAAAATGCTGCTCGAATGGAAAGACTATTTTGTTTATTTAAAGCGTCTTCAGTATACCCTATAAACAATGATTCCAAAACAGTACACAGGTCAATAACTTTTTTTACATGGTGAATATCATCTTTATACTCAACCTCTATGCCGTTCTCTTCTAGAGAAAATAGTTTACTGTTGATGGAAAGAACTTCAAAAATATATTCGTAATTACCATACCTATCCTCACCTAAATTATCATTTAAAAGTTTTACCACCTCAATATCTTTTTGGTCTATTTTCACTATCTTGTTTTGCGATATCGGCATATAATCATTATAAAAACTAGAGTTAAAAATGCAAGAGTAGTAATTAGAAAAACTAGACTGACTAAAAACACATCCTCCATCCAAACCGATATTTAGACATGCAAAAAGTTTTTTAACTTTATTGTAGTCAAAATTTTTTATATATAATATATTTTTTTTAAAATCTAACTGAGTCGGACCATTTTCATAATCTACAATATCTTCAAAACATATAAATAAATGATCTTGCAAATAGGCTTCAATTGTTTTTATTCCTAACATTTCCAGATTAAAACTATCCATATTATAAAAGTTAACTAGCTCATTATTCAAATAATATTCGACTTCTTCTGATTTTAATTTTCTTAATTTTGTATTTTTATCTATTTCAATTTCTAAATAATCATCAGAAACAATATTGGTAAAAGTAAAATTTTTATAAATAACTTTTGTATCTATTATTTTTAATGATTCACATATTGCCAAATTAATGTCTCCTTTATTTTTAATTGTATAGTATAACACCTCTATTAAAAACCTATATAAAAAATTTTCATAGGAGACCTCGTAAAAAGTTCTTTTCCAGCATACTTCTTCTGCTTTAAAAGATTCTAATACTGACTTTATTTCTTTAATATCTATTTTTAAAATACTAAAACTATCTCTTGCAGGTTTCGTATTTACGCTAAGAAAACTAGATACAAAATTAGCTATTTGATGTCTGGTTGGTGCAGAATAATCACAACTACTGTGACCTTTTTTAATTTTTGATTCAAAATATTTTTCTAAACGGTTTGGGTCTAGTACATAACCCTCATAAGTTGGTATAATTTTATTTATTATTAAAATTTTTAAATCTTCCATTTATTTATTATATAACTTATAATACAAAAGATCCAGTGATTTTTATACTGAGAAAAAGCAGCGCTAAAATCTATTTTAAAATAATTTCTATGTGACTAAAAAATTGAAAGAATATAGTCGAAAACAAAATTTCTCCTTGCGGAGAGTGCTTTTTGTTTTGCTAAAACTATCCTTTCGGAAGGCCACCCAGAAGGCAACCCAGGGCTGCTATACATTATAAGATCTTCCTTTTGTTAAATTAACAAAGGCTTCTAAAAAATTATCAATATCACCATTCTTTTTTAAAAAATTAAAATTCTTTTGATTGAAAGATTTTTCGAGCTCTGAGTCTTCCATAAAAGAGACCTTAACCAAAGGCAGTAGTTCATCTTTATGAAAAATACTTTTTGTTATATTTTCTTTATTAAATACAGCTTTTAAAACTCTTGCCTCATCACCTGTTTCTATGAATTTTAAAAATAACATGTCCGGTTTGTGCCAGCATCCAGAAACATTATCTTCTTCTAGTTTTATATATTTATCTAAATTTGTATCATTTATTTTTTCAATTTTTTCATATATCTTTTTGTCCGTACTAAAATAAGGCATTTTATGTTTAACAACTAGCATCTGAGCATATAATAAATTACCCCTTCTGACATTGACGGTCTCACCCAACATATTTTCAAAATAGTTATTAGAATTCTGTTTATAATTAGATGTTATAAATTTAAAACTTATAGCTGATACTGGTTTACTGTTTTTAAAAACACTAATATCTAAATCTTTGTCATAGTATCTTCCTTCAAACTTATACTCTTTACCCGCATCTATTCCTAATGATTTTACACTATAACCTTGACCCAGTTTTTCTAACAATATTTCTGATATGCATTTATGCATTGGTGTTATTTTTGTATTACTTCTTGCGTGAACGCCGAGGTATGACTTATAGCCATCTTCTAAACTTTTTATAAACTTATCTTCTGTTATATTTTTCATATTATTATTTTGTAATCTTTTATATTTTTTGTCGATAAAGATTTGTACCCTCCAGAAAAATCTTTTCCAGCCACTTTTATAAAACCCAGAAAATCTTCTGACTTTAAAATATTTTCTACAGTGCTCCACTTATAATCTTTATTTTTTTGTGTTATAAAAATACCCGAATAAACAAATGTGTCTGGATCTAGTTTGTAAAAATTAATCTCATCTTTTACAAGAGTGCTGAGAACTATTTTCTCACTATCCGAAGTCTGCAAACCCTGGCTTCTTCCAAACTCATACCAAAAAGAACCTTTATCCATATCTCTTAAAACTAACTCTTCTTTATTTTTTAATAAATAAGAGTATGCCATAGGGTAATTTTCTTTTATTTCAGACTCTTTCATAGCTACATACCTGGAACCAACTATTTTATATGGAAATATTATATTCTTAACTTCAGACTGCAAACCTTTGTAAGTTGACCCCTTTACTATTTTTCTTAAAATGCTTTTTTCAATTTCAAAACCATTAAATATGCAAAACTCTTCACTTAAACTAACCGTTGCAGAAATAAATATCTTATCTCTTAGTGTGGCGAGCCCGTATTGTACATTGAAAAAATTCTTAACTGTTCCAGAATCAGAATTGTTTTGTTTATGTAAAAAATTGTCATTCTTCTCATCTGAGAAAATCCAGTTTTCTTTTTTCAAAGAAATATATTTTACATTATTTATTTGCTTTATTTTATCATCTATCAATTCATAGTATTCTATACTTTCTATTTTATTTTTGTTATCAAAAATACTTATCGCTGTATAAGTAGAAAAACTTTCAAAAACTTTACTTGACTTAAAATCTATTAAAATTTTTAAAGATTTTTTCATAGATAAAAAACTCCTAAACTCTCGATATGATACATTATGTAAAAAAGAATTTGGACTAATATACCCAAGTTTACCAGAACCATTTAATAAACTGAAACCAATCTCAAAAAAAGCCAAGTATAAATCTGTTGTTCCTTTGCAAAAATTTAATTCATTTTTTAGAATAAGTCTTGTAGAATCATCTAGGTTATGTATTCTTACATACGGAGGATTTCCAATAACATAATCAAAAATATTTTTAAAATCTTTATATATTAATAGAGTATCTGAGCATATAATTTTCCACTCTGGGAATCTGTCTGTTTTTAATTTTTCTAAAATTATTTTATTTAAATTTTCTATACATATATTTACTTGAAATTTATCTATTTCTATTCCGTATATATAAAGACTTAAATCTTTTAGGATATTTTTTTTGCTTATCTTATTTTTTATAGACACATCTATGTATACAGAAATAATTTTTTTTAAAAATGCTCCGTCACCACAAGATGGGTCTATTATTTTTTTATTTAAAATATTTTTACCAGAATACCCGACCCTAAACAATATCTCGTCAACAATCCATTCTGGAGTAAAAACTTGCCCAAGAATTTTACTTTTAGGTTTCGCAATTTTTGGCTCTGTGTATATTTTCATGGACAAGTTTTACTTGCTCACTATTTAAAAACTAAAATAGGCACCCCGATGCGAGGTGCCCACAAGTCAATAGCAAAGCTATCAAACATGTATTCCTCGCATAGGATGCCTATGCTATACACGTTTGATAACTGAGCTATTAACTCTTTTTTCTTATTAACTTGTGGGCAAATACATTATACCACAAAACGCCACATAAAAATAGTGATTTAGTGGTGTGGGTGGATAATTTTTAAACTTGCATTTTATTTTAATTTAATATATAATATCTATATGCTTGTGGAGGTTATACTCTAGCGTCGGCTACAAGCTGAGAACAAGCATAATAAAAAATCCAAGCTTTTGCTTGGCTTTTTTATTTATATTTTAGATATTCTTTAGATATCATCTCTCTTGCCAGTTTTCCATTTTGGTATAACACTCACAAACTTGTATCTGTCTATATTATATTTTACTATTACAACTTTATATTTATTTCCATCTATTATCGCGATAAAATGGACAAAATACACTTTCATATTTTTTATACTCTAATCTGTACTCCTCTATTTCATTTGTCATAATTTTTAATATTTAAATTATATCACAAAACGCCACATAAAAAATAGTGGTTTAGTGGTGTGGGTGGATAATTTTTTGAGTTTAATTTTTTGTTTATGTTATAATATAAAATACATGAATTATTATTTTGATGAGAGTGGTGACACTGGTAACACAAGCAACAAGAGTAACACATCGACATTTAGTGTCTGTATTTACTGTGAAAAAAATAAATTTGAAAGTGTAGATTTTTTAAATAAACTAAAACAAGATTTAAAAATAAATAGAGAGGAAGTTAAATGGTATAGACTAAATAAAAATATGCGTAACATTTTTGCTGCAAAAAAATACGAGACAGAAAATAATGTTAGTTACTCTGTCATAAATAAAAATGAAAGTAAAACTTTTGGAGAAAAACTTTTCGAAGAGATGTTAATTAAGATAATAATAGAAAACAAGATGCAAGGGAAAGTTTTTTATGATGGTGATCACCTGACAAATATAATGCATAAGATTAGTAAAAAAATGAAAGAACATGACTTGAAAGTTAGATTTATAAACAAAGATACAAAAAATATTCCAGGAATACAAATAGCGGACCTGTATGCTGGCCTAGCTAGGCATAGATATAAGAAATAAATGTTTAAAAACAAAATCTCTCCTTGCGGAGAGTGCTTTTTGTTTTACTAAAACTATCCTTTCGGAAGGCCACCTCGAGGGCAACTTTTTGTATTTAGTATTTATAATCACATTATACACCAAAAAAAATAAAATGCAAGCATCTAATCCCTCGCCTCATAACTAGTACTATTCTGCAAAGAAATATCCGGAGCTGGTGGCGTAACACCTCGGACAAGGTAAAGATAAAATCCAGCAAAAATGCCTGTACAGATACTAGCGACCACTATGCCATGCACCACCTTTGCCTGCTCGCCACTATTTTTCACTGAGTTTATATATTTTCCAAAAGTTTTTATCATTTTTTTACTTGATTTTTTTATTGTAAAATACTCTTATTTTAATTTTATTAAAAAATATTATATCTCTTCTATCAGTACCACCTCTCCTTTTTTATCAAAAATATCTTTTTTCTTGATTGTTAATTTTTCTACTGGAGTTATCTTTTCGCTACCTGATTCTTTTAAAAATATCGGCAAAGTCTTTTCATCATGATCCACTGGTATGATTATTTTTGCTTCTAACCCTACTGCTAGCTTGTACGCGTCATATGGGTTTAGATTCATATCATCACCGCCAACTGGGACAAATAGTACATCGACTTCGTCTATAACTTCTTTGTGTTCGCTTGGCAAAAGATCTTTTATCTGCCCTATGTATGCGACGCGCATACCATCAAAGTTAAATACAAAGCTAGTCGCCATATAATCCACTTTTTCACGATTTACTTTGCTGGAAAATGCATTTATAAAAATGTTATTAACCTCGTATTCACCAGCGCCCTTTATCACAAATGGCTCCTTGCTACTATTGACTACATTGTCTGCCCCATCATAGTCAGGGTGTATTAGTGGTATTAGCGCTATGTCCGAGCCGTACTTTGTCTGTCTTTTTTTACTAGTTTTTGATACCGGACCAATAGCTATGGTCGTATCTCCTGTTACTAATTTTATATGTCCCTTGCCGTGAAAAGTTATTATCATAATTTTATTTACTTATTTTATCTATTTCTATTATACCACATATAAGTAGCAAAGACAAAAAGTGTCTCCTTCCTCCCAAAAAGTGCATAACTAATCTTGGTCTGTAAATTTTTATGTTAAAATATACTTATACAAGTATAGATTGTAAAACTTAAAAAATTAACCCAGCAGGCAAAATTAACATTAGTCTACTAAATCAAACAAATAAAATAAAAATATGGCATTAGCAAAAAAAGTAGTAAAACCAAAAAAATTAACAGGCAAAGCAAGTGCTGACGACCACGACATGAGTACTAGTGGATCTCGCAGTGATGCGTTATTAAAATCAATACAAGACAAGTTCGGCGAAGGAGCGATCATGAAGCTCGGCAGCTCTCCAAAAGTAGATGTACAAGTAGTTCCTACTGGATCTATTGGTATTGATCATGCTCTCGGTGTTGGCGGACTGCCTCGTGGCCGTATCGTAGAGATATTTGGACCGGAATCATCTGGAAAGACCACCCTAACTCTGCATGTTATAGCTGAAGCTCAAAAAATGGGAGGCTTGTGTGCATTCATTGATGCTGAGCACGCAATGGATCCAGAGTATGCAAAAAAACTAGGTGTTAACATAGATGAGCTACTAATATCACAACCAGACAATGGTGAGCAAGCACTCGAAATAGCAGAGTCTATAGTACGCTCTGGAAAAGTTGATGTGCTTATCATAGACTCGGTAGCAGCCCTAACACCAAAAGATGAAATAGAGGGTGATATGGGTGCACATCATGTAGGTAAACAAGCGAGGCTGATGAGTCAGGCGCTGCGTAAATTAACCGCCATAGCACACAAATCAAAAACTGTTATAGTATTTATAAATCAAATACGTATGCAGATCGGTGTTATGTTTGGTAATCCTGAGACTACTCCAGGAGGAAAAGCTCTAAAGTTCTACTCTAGTGTACGTATAGACATACGCAAGACAGCACAAATCAAAAAGGGAGATGATGTTGTAGGAGCCAGAACAAAAGTAAAGATAGTTAAAAATAAAGTTGCTGCTCCGTTCAAGACTACAGAGTTCGACATTATATATAACGAAGGTATAAGCAAAGAAGGAGAGCTGCTAGCTCTCGGTGAAAAGTTCAAACTAATAGGAAAATCAGGGTCGAGCTATAGTTATGGTGAGGTAAAGCTTGGTCGTGGCTATGACGCTTCTCGTACATTTTTACGTGAAAACCCTGCTGTATCAAAAGAGATAGAAAATAAAATTCGCGTTGCATTTGAAAGTGGTGCAAGTATAGAAATGACAAAGGCTGACCCAGAAGAAAATGAAGAGCCAAGTGAGGAATAGAATTTTTAAACTTAAAAAAACAAAACTTGTAAATAAAAAATGCGCGAACCTCCGGTTCGCGCATTTTGATTTATTTAATTAAAGAAAAAAGATATCTCAACACAAGAAACATCAGGGTTAAAAGCATCATTTGCTTGCTGACACTTTGTCTCAGCTATTTCTTTTGTGTAAACACCCAAAGGGATATGTCTAGCATTTTGTATAACTTCAATTATACTCAATCTTATTTCAGTCTCTGTCTTGTTAAAGATTTTAGACAAACTTTGTGACAGACTTTTTCCTATTTTGACATCTGCACAAGATACAATCATACCCCTATCTTTCTTAATAAAAACAGTAAACATCTCTGGTGCTTTTGTTGCTGTTTCTTTTTCTTTAGACATTGTGGGCCTGTCTATAATATTACTTTCCATTTTCATCTCCTTAAAAAGAACAAATAGAAATTCATTCTAGCACAAAAAACTCTTGATAGCAAAAACACGAACTTTTCAGTTCGTGTTTTCTTTTTTCTAAATTATTTTGTTTTTTTAACCAGGCTGATGCGATGATTATTTTACAAGATAGAATTGTGACTAAGCCACAACCTCTAGACCCATTGACCTTGCTGATCCTTCTACTATTTTCATAGCTGCGTCTATGTCATTTGCTGTCATGTCTGCTATCTTGTGCTCGGCAACTGCTCTGATTTGAGCTTTTGTGATTTTACCAGCTTTTACTATACCCGGCTTTGCACTTAAAGTCTTCATGCCTACAGCTTCTTTTATCATACTTGTTGTTGTAGCTGATTTTACCACAAAATCATAAGTCCTATCTTCATAAGCATAGATTTTTACAGAAAGTAATCCTTTCATGTCTTTTGTGGCCTCGTTAAATTTTTTGGTAAAATCTGCTATATTTACACCAGCCTGACCAAGGGCGGGACCTAGTGGTGGTGCTGGCATTGCCTTACCTGCCATTATCTGGACTTTTACTTTTTTAGTTACTCTTTTTGTTGGATTCATATTTTTGTTTTAATTTAATTATTTATAAAAATGTAAATAAATATAATTTTGACGAAGGCGTGTAGGGTTCCCTTTGGGATTAAGCGCGAGGAGAAATTAGTATTTATTTATATTTTTTAAATATACAAAGTTCATATTTGTATATTTATATTTTTGAGTTTTTAACTCTAGAAGCCTCTATATAATACACTAAATCTTCCTAACTTGCAAGAAGTCTAGCTCTACAGGGGTCTCACGTCCGAACATATTTACAAGGACATTCAATTTTCCCCTTACTTTATCTACATTTTCCACCTTTCCTTCAAAATCTTTAAATGGACCCTCATTAACGATAACAACCTCACCTTCTAACACTTCTAGCTCATGAGTTACTGTTGCGGTCTTCATTTTGCCAAGCAGGTAATCTACCTCTTTTTTAGTCAGTGGCACAGGGGTATTACCAGCTCCTACAAATCCTGTAACACGAGGAGTATTACGAACTATGTACCAAGTGTCATCAGTTACCACCATGTCTACAAGCACATACCCTGGATATACTTTTTCTTCTACCTCTACCCTCTTACCATTTTTAACTTTTATCTTTTTCTCTATTGGCACCACCACGTCAAAAATCTTGTCTGTCACATCGAGCGAGTCTATGCGCTGTTTTAAGTTTTTCATAACAGCATTTTCATAACCACTATATGTGTGTATGGCATACCAGTTACGCTCATTGTTACCTATTTGTTTTAAATTAATTTCGTCATTCATATTTATATTTATAGTTTTATTTTTTGTATTTTATAAATAAATTATTTTGCCAAGATTTTTGCTAATAATTTTTGAAGCAATATGTCTGCACCTCCTAAATAAGCAGCTGTTAATGCTGATATAAAAAATACAGCAATAGTTGATCCTATTATCATTTTTCTGGTTGGCCATTTTACATGGTTCATTTCTCCTCTAACTTCTTTTATAAATTTTAAGATTTGCATGTTTTTATTTTGTATTTTTTTAAGACTCCTAAATTAAAACACCCTCTTGGGCATTGGAAATATTATATCATGCATACGGATAATATGCAAATAATAAAAATATATGTTATAATATATTTATGAAAAAATACTTATTCTTAATCATATTAATACTTATAATAATCTCTAGTTTCTATGTTTACTTTATAGGAAGCAATCAAGTTCGGGCCGAAAGAGGTCTCGCAAAAGGTTCTGACTATATAACAAAGATGTACAATGATTACTCTATTGCCGGTCAAAACTGCCAGGGTGAAGATACAAATGGAGATAGTTATATAACGTGTAACTTTAGACTAAAAGAAAACACAACCTTAGTTGAAAAAACTATAACATTACAGTGTCCGACTTTTATAAAATCATACCTAGCAACTAGCTGTAAAGAAGTTGGCTTAACTTTGAATCAGAATTAAGGCTCGTGTGAGTTTGTGGTAAAATAAAGAGAGA
>JAYTBU010000019.1:0-4914 GCA_043736875.1 bacterium | reverse complement strand
AAATCAGCGTACTCTATTATGGTTACTTTTGCATTAGGGTTACCTAGTCTATTCTCATCACTGTTTAAAACTACTTTTACTGGCTGACTTTCTTTTTTTATGCTAGAGATTTTTGAAAAAGCAAAGAAAGCAGTTAAAAGCAGAACTACTGCGATTATAATATTTCTAGAAGAAAATATTTCTTTTTTGACAAAAGTTTTCTTTTGATTTCCGTGGGTATGGTTTGTATGATTGTGTTTATCTGTATGTGTATTTGCCATATATTTTAAAATTATTTTAATAACTATATTATAACATAAAATTAAAACAAAGTCCTACTTTCTATATTCTTTTTTATATATAATAATTATTTGTATCTATATTTACAGATACAATAATATATTGTACATTTTTATAAAAATATGTGGATAAGTTTTTAAAAGTAAAACAAATATAAGTTATAATAGTAGTAGTAAGTATGCTCTTACTATAGTAAAAATTAAAAAGATTAAACAAAATAAAAATATGGCAAAAACAAAATTTGAAATTTATAAAGATAAACAAGGTAATTTTAGATGGAGATTGCTCGCTCAAAACGGTGAGTCTGTAGCGACAGGTGGTGAGGGTTACTCTGAAAAAAGATCTGTTATGAATGCTGTAAAAAAATTAAAAGACTGGGCTAACACAGAAGAGATTATTGATCTAGAAAAAATAAAAGAAGATGCTGAAAAAGCAAAACTAAAGGCAAAAGCTGAAGCAGAGAAAATGAAAACAAAAGCTGCGGCTGAAAAAGCAAAAGCTGCAGTTAAAAAAGTGGCCACAAAACCTGTAGCAAAAACTGCAGTTAAAAAAGCTGTAAAGAAAGTTTCTAATCCTGTAGTAAAAAAAGTTACAGCCACAGAAGAGGAAATGTCTGAACCTACAGTCTTGTAAAAACCAATCAACTCAGTAGGTGATTACACTTAATCAAAAATAATCAAGTAAATCTTGATTATTTTTATTTAAAATATTTACTATTTTTTTAAAATACTTAATTATCTGTCTCGGCAACTATCATATAGTGATCTATCCAACCTATATTATGTTTTACTATTTTCTGATTTTTAACTTTTATGTCTTTTGTTACAAATATTTTGTCTAAAGATAAAAATATTTTGCATGTGTGGCCAAGTTTTTTTAATATGTCTACATGATTTTCTAGTATTTTTTTATATGATTTTTTATCACATTTAGATATAAAAATATTTTTAAATATCCAAAAATTTGTATCCCCAAGCACGACAGCATTTTTTTCTGAAAGATCTTTTGCTAAAATACTTGCTTGCTCATATCTTTTTTTAGGAGAAAAAGCATTGAGATGTATAGGGAAAAATGTTATGCCATTTATAATATAATCATTACTATTTGTGTGCACAATTTCTTTTATTTCGTGCCTACTTAAAAATACAGACTTTGACTGCCTTTCATCTGAACGTATCACCATACTATATTTTAATTCTGTAAAGTTCTGTATAACAAAAGCCACATCCTCATTCATTATTTCTTGCAAAAAAACAGTATCAGGATTTTCTTTTTTAATTTTTTCGCTCACTTCTTTCATGTCTCGCACATCAAAACAATAGTGCTTTCTACCTAAAAAGTATTTTGCAAATATAAAATTTCCCACATTCCAGCTTATAATTTTCATATTTATATTATAACATTTTTATACTCATTTTTAAAGTATATTTATATTTATTTCCAAAACTTCACCAGCATATAAGCCTAGCTTTTTGCGTATGTCTTTTTTTATAGGCATAATATAATTCTCATCTTTTTTATTTCTAAAAAGTGAGGTATTCCAATACAAAAGATTTTCTTTATTTTCATTTTGTGGCAAATTTTTACTTTTTTTATTTTCTACAAAAACTTTTTCTCCGTCTACTGACACTATGTTTGCTTTAATTTTTATCATTGCAGATTTTGGATAAGCTTCTCGTAAAGTTTTTGAAATCTCTTTATTTAGGCTCACAAAATTCCACCCCATATCCCCTGGCCATATCCACATTTTTGATTTTAGGGTAAAGGTTTTTGACATAATTACTCTAACGCATTTTCACCTTCTGAACTTAAACATTTTTCAATAATTTTAAATATATTTTCAAAATTCTTAAAATCATCCTTTGTTCCATTGTTGCAAACCCAATCACAAAAATCATTCTTCTTGCTATCTGGAAATTTAATAATAGATCCTCCATAAAGAGCTTCTTTGACAAACAGTTCTTTTTGTTCATCTTTTAGAAAATCATAAAACATATGCTCAATAGAAAATACTGTTTTATTTTTAAGACTCTCACCATCACTATTAAATACCTGCTCTTTTAAGGAACTGTTTTTAAAATTATCTTCTAAGCACGGTAGCAACAAGGCGTAATATTTTTTTGTTTTATGACTCTTTAGTATCTGACTCTTTTCTTCAAACTCTTGTTTTTTTAGTCCATTCCATTGATTATACCCTTCTTCATCAAAGTCAAAAATACCAAATACAAAGTCAGACTGAAATGCATCAGCTTTTTCTAGTTGAAATTTTATATCTTTTGCATTATGCCCATCTTTTATATCTAAAATACAATAAGGAAAATCTACTGTTGGATTTAATATCTCCCAAGCTTTTTCAAATATTTTTTTGTCTGTTTTCCCCTCAAGTAACAATATTGGTTTTTTATCTCCTTTAGCTTGCAGCTTAACCTCATCTTCAAATTTTTCTGTTTCCTCCAAAATATCATAAGCATCTTCAAATTCAGAGAATCTTTCTGTGGTGATCACTTCACCTGTCGGCATATTTCGAACCTCAAAACCATCTTCACTAAAAGTTTTTTTCATCCCTAGTAAAAACAAAGGGGAATGAGTGGTGATAATAAATTGAATTTTAGGAAACAATTTTATAAGTTCTGGTAAGACTGTGTTTTGTAAATCTGTATGTAAATGAACATCTATTTCATCTATTGCAACTATTCCTCGTATTTGTTCTGTATTTTTTGGTGGATTATCACCGTGGCGAATAATATTAATAAAAAGATTTAAGAGTATAGATTCTCCCAATGATAAATTATCAATACTTGGTAATAATTGTTTTTTTGCACTTCCGTCTTCATTTTCTTCAACAATACTAACTCTATATCCTCCTCTTGGTCCAATCCCAAATCTAACATCAGTTCTCTTTTTTATTTTTTGCAAAAGAGCTTTGATATTTTCCCATGTTACAGTATCGGTGTTCCGTTTTTGTACTTCATAATCCAATACCAAATCCAATAAATATGCTTTATTTTCTTTCGTTGATGAGACTATCTCAATCTCTTTGTCAAGTCTTCCAGAAAATCTTTTTTTATCTTCAAATCTTGCAAAATCTTTAAAGGGCTCATTTTTCCAAAAAGGCTCTTCGTATCTATGGGCTGGCTGATAAAAATGCACACCCTCAGTCCACTCTTTTTGCAAGCTTTCTTTTTCGGCTTTATCTATGACAGTTATCACTTTTTGATAACCCTCTGAGACGTCTGGAGAAAGTGTAAAATCTGTAATAGATCTTATAAAATCTTCTTTTTTCACCACTCCAATTTTGTCAAAATATTCTAAAGTATTATTTTTGTTATCAGTAAATTTTAACAGAGAGAATCCATTATTTTTGCCAGTTTGTAAATTCACTCTTCCTAAGATTTTATAATAATTTCTTTTTAATCCAGTTTGTATTCCAATATCATCAAATAAAGAAGTACCTATTTCATAAAAACCATCTATTATTTGTGATTGCAAAATCGTTTTTCCAGACCCATTTTCACCAACAAAAATAATAGGCTTAGGGTCACCATTTTTTTTAAAAGGCAACTCAACAGAAAGGTTTTCTATTGGTCCGATATTTTTTATAATAATGTTTTTTAAATACATATATCTTATTTTTTCTCTTTATAATACCTCTCGCAAAAGTCTTTTTTGTAATTAAAAAATTTGTCATCTAGTATAGACTGTCTGATATTTTCTACAACCTTGATCAAAAAGTGCAAGTTGTGAGCGCTGGCGATAGTAGCAGCAAGTATCTCCTCGGCACGGAAGAGGTGGGATAAATAACTCTTTGTATATACATGTGCTGGGCAAGTCTCATCATCACACACAGGGCTCATATCATTTTTGTATTTTGCATTGGTGATATTTATTTTGCCGTCTGGGCTGTGTACTTGTCCATGCCTCGCTATCCTTGTTGGTGAGACGCAGTCAAAAGTGTCTATGCCATACTCGACACCCAGGAAAAAGTCTATCGGCTCACCGATACCAAGTAGGTGACGAGGTTTATTTTCTGGCAAGTTCTCTGTAGCACTTTTTACTGTCTTACCCATATCCTCTTTTGTAAAGCTGCCGCCAATACCAAAGCCATCAAATTCTAATCCGTCAACATTCATCTCTCCTAAAACTTTTGCACTTTCGGTGCGCAGGTCCTCAAATGCACCGCCCTGCACTACTGCAAATAATGCTTGCTGCTCACCGGTAGCAGCACTCACGCCAAGTCTCTTGTGCTCATCTATACATCTCTTTGCCCATCTGTGTGTACGCTCCATGGCGCTGATTTGATATTCACGGCTGGCGAGCGGTGATGTGCACTCATCAAAAGCGAAAAATATATCGGCCCCTAGATCATGTTGTATTTGCATGCTAGTTTCTGGGGTGAATCTGTGATACGAGCCGTCGATAAATGATTTAAAAGTTACGCCATCTTCATCTATTTTAGCCATTTGATTTTTGCTGGATTTTATTTTGACTATTCCCTCATTATCTGTAGTTTGTTTTTGTTTTGCGCTCAGCTGCACGCTGGTTGCTATTTTGCTCACACCAGTATCAAATGCAGCCCCGAGAGAGAAAACTTGAAAGCCTCCACTGTCTGTAATTGTTGGCAGGGCGCGCGCTTCG
>JAYTBU010000018.1:0-14749 GCA_043736875.1 bacterium | reverse complement strand
GATATTTTACCGGATCTATACTTCTCTTAAAACAAGTATTTCCTTTATCATGATTCCAATTTGGATTTTTATTATAATTATCGTAGTACACAGGCTCATAATAACGAGCGCTCATAGAGTCTATACCCCTTACACCCAGTGAGTTAGCTGTGTCCCAGCCAGAAGCTGCTTGGTCCATACCATTTTCATCATATGCACGCACGGTCTCAAAGTCTGCACATATCTCAAATACAGCTTTTGTAGGCATGTCACAAGATAATTTTGACACATCATAATAACCATTAGAGCTTGCCATCATATTAAACTTATTTGGATAAAATGTAGCACAATCTTGACCATAACTTTTTACCATTTTACTATCTTCAATTATTTTATAGGTGTATGGATCTTTTGTTTTTGGATCTTTTGGTATTATAAATCCAGTATTAAATCCATCACCTTGCACATCTTTCAGATTAGAAGGTAAGATTTTTTTACTTTGCCAATAATTAAGTATATTTTGTTGTATATTTGATAAGTCAGTTAATCTTTTTTCGTCAAATTTTATTTTTCTCACTTGCGTTGGTGAGCCAAGTATGCTTATGCTGTAAACCACAGCACCAATGACCGCTATCAAGCTAAGCACAGCCAGTATATTTGGCACATTAGTTTTATTTTCATAATTTCTTTTTAGAGAAAAATAATTATAAAATCCAAGCACTGCAGATATAACACAAACAGTTAGTATCTTATAAAAGAAAGCTACACCAAGCTCGCCTCCTAGATATTGATATATTGTTGTAACTACTGAACCTATTATAAACATAGCGGCAGCAGCTAGCGTAACATAGTTAACATAACGCATAGCAGGTATATCACGCCTATCTTTATTATTTGTTAAGTACTTTGCCCTATAATAGGCAAGCCCTAAATATATAGGATAAGTTACAAGTATAACTGACACTGCTATACGCACGTCTTCGTTAATAACTGAACCTGTACCATAATAAGAATCACTTTTAAGCACGTCTATAAACTTTTTATCTATAGCTGAAAAAAGTATAGAAACTATAGCTACTATACTAGTGATAAGTGATATAAAAATACCAGTATCTATTAGCACTTCTTTTGTTGTTAAATTATTTTTGTCCTCATCTTTTCTTGATACTTTTACAAGAAAATATATGACCGCGACAACTATACCTGTCGGGACAAGAAACCCTAAAAATCCTAATATCATAAACATATATTTTTTATTTTTTGATCCAGCAGGCAAATTTAATTCTTGCCTACTGGGTTATTTAATTTATAATTATAACTCTTTTTAAAAAAGTTATTAATAATTTTACTTAAAATATACTTGTATTTTTTTGTAAATTATAGTATAAGTATAGTATGAATACACTTGAAAGTAAAGCAATAAAGATATCAAATGCTGCGGGATCTGTGCCGAGCCTGATTATACATAGTATTTTTTTTGTAATGATGTTAATGTCTCCTGTTTTTGGGTTTTTAGAGGTGGAAAAAGCTTTACTGGTGTTAACTACAGTTGTTTCTCTAGAGGCTATCTATATGTCCATATTTATACAAATGAGTGTAAATAGAAACACTCAGTCTATACAAAATGTAGAGAAAGATATAGACGAGATACAAGAAGATGTGCACGAGATACAAGAAGATGTAGAAGAAATCTCAGAAGACATAGAAGAGATACAAGAAGATGTAGAAGAGATATCAGAAGATGTAGAAGAGATAAGTGTTGATGTAGAAAAGATAGAAAAAGATATAGACGAGATACAAGAAGATGTGCAAGAAATACAAGAAGATGTAGAGGTTATTGAAAAAGATATAGACGAGATACAAGAAGATGTGCACGAGCTTTCAGAAGAAGAGGTTGCAGAAATTAAAAAATAACAAAAATAAAACTGGGATTATCTCAGTTTTATTTTTAATTAATTTTAATCAGAAGACCCAGCAACATAACCCGTAGTCCAGCACAGTTGTAGTGAGTAGCCGCCGCTGGGGCGAGTGATATTTATCATGTCTCCGGTCACACGCAAGTTATTGCATCTTTTTAGGCTCATATTATCCCAGTTTATCTCTGTTACGTCTATGCCGCCATCAGCTATTATGGCTTTGTCATAGCCCATCAGTCCAGTGATATGTATTTTTAGATTCTTAAAAATATTTACTAGTTTTCTACGCTCACTTTTATTTATACTGTTTACTTCTTTATTCAAATCTAAATCAGTCAAATTACTATTTTTATCTAAAAATATTTCTTCTAAAATATTACCAGCATAAATATCATTTAATATGTTTTTTAAAATCTTATTTTTATTATTATCAAAAATATTAAGTAGATAATTATCAAAAGCTTTTTCATCCATATCTGGGAACAGGTCAATAGACAAAGCAACTTCTCCTTCGTGTATCAAGTTGCTTATATATTTTGAATTATTTAAAATAGTGGGCCCCGATAATCCAAAGTGAGTAAAAAGTATTCTATTTTTTGTCTCAATATTATTTTTAATAACTTTCTTTTTTTTACCATCTACAAAAAAAGTTAATTTTATGTTTTCTATACTTTTACCACTGAGTTTTTTGATCCAATTATTTGATACTGACACTGGCACAAGACTAGGTTCTGGCTCGCTTATTTTGATGCCAAAATCTTTTAATAATTTAAATCCATCACCGGTACTTCCTGTCTCTGGGTGACTATACCCACCAGCGCTTAATATGTATTTGTCAGCTGTGTATATTTCAAAATCTTTTCCTGCAGAAATTTTTATACCTATGACTTTATAACTTTCTTCTCCTTCACCACGAATTATTTCTACTATTTTTGTATTGTATTTTATTTCTGCTTGATTATTTAAAAGTTTTTTTTCTAAAGCATTAAAAACATCCAAAGCTTTTTCCGATTTAGGAAAAGCTCTTTTCCTGTCTTCTGTTTTTATCTCTATACCTATGTCAGAAAAAAAGTTTATAGTTTCTTGTACTCCAAAAATATTAAAAGGTGTGTGTAAGTATTTTTCTGCAGCACCATAATTTTTGAGAAGTTTTTTTATTTCCATCTCCGCATTTAAAATATTACATCTACCCCCACCAGTTATTTTAAGTTTTTTACCTAGTTCAGGATTTTTTTCCAATATTAAAACTTTGCCGCTCGCTCCGCTCGCGGCCACTCCACTACTCGCCACAACCCCAGCCATCATACCACTCGCTCCTCCTCCGATTATTATTGTGTTATAGTGATTGATCTCCTGTTTTATCATATTTTTATTATATCACTTTTAGGGGTAAAAATGAAATATTATTCGTAATAAAAAAGTACTGAAATATTATTTCAGTACTTGTTGAGGTCTTATTTACTTTGTGTAACCATAAATTAACAAAGCAGAATAAGTGACATTTGGGAAAGTTCCTGGATTTACAGAAAATTTTAAATCTATAAGTTCACATTCTTCCAAATTCGGGTTTTCATATAGCCACTTATTTATCTCAGAGTCTAGTTTTGCTCTTATTTCAGCAGAAAATGTTTTGACTTGTATTTTCGCATAACTAACCCCATTGCTTTTTATACCCATTATTATTCCTTTTGTTTTTAGTGAATACGTATTTGACACTATTGTCAAATACTCAAAAGTATTATACTATATTTTGCTACAAATAGCAAGTTTATACAAGTGTGTCAATACATTAAAATCATTTCTAATCTTAATACACCCTTATTCTTTAAATAATCCATGTTATAATACATAGATGTTTTACACTTATATACTAAAATGCAATGACGATACTTTTTACATAGGGTCTACTAATGATTTGGAAAAAAGGTTACACGCTCACAATAATACAAAAGCTGGTGCGCACTATACAAAGATACGCCGCCCTGTCGCACTAGTTTATCACGAAAAATTTGGCACAAATAATGAGGCGAGGAAAAGAGAAAATGAATTAAAAAAGTTAACTAGGTCCGAGAAGCTAAAGTTAATTTCTAAAGATAAGAATGTGTTATAAAAAGAAAATAAAAAGTTATTTTTATGCTATAATATAAAAAGAAAAAGTATAAAACTTTATAAACAAATCATGACACAAGAAGAAGCACTTAATATACTAAAACTAGGACACACTACTTTTTTAACTGGCTCTGCTGGTACAGGTAAGACTTATGTACTCAATCAATTTATAGACTATTTAAAAAAACATAATATAGTGCACGCTGTGACCGCTAGTACTGGTATCGCGGCCACACATATTGGAGGCACTACCCTGCACTCATGGTCTGGTATGGGTATAAAAGATGTGATAAGTGACTGGGATCTGGACATAATGAGTCAAAAAGAAAAACTGGTCAAAAGGTATTTAACTACGCAAGTACTAATAATAGACGAGGTCTCGATGCTGCACGCCAGTAGATTAAATATGTTAGACAAAGTCGCAAAATACATGAGGCAAAATGATGCTCCTTTTGGAGGATTGCAACTTATTTTCTGCGGGGACTTTTTCCAATTACCTCCAGTTGTCCGCGACAGATCAGTGAACATTATTAATGAATACGCTTTTAATAGTACTGCTTGGATAAATGCAAAACCAGTTATATGTTATCTGACTCAGAATTATAGGCAAGAAGATAATACTCTCACCAATATTTTAAATGCAATAAGAAATAATGATGAGGATATATATGACAGTCTAGAAGCGCTCCAAGACACTAGTGAAAATATTTTAGATGAATCAATAAAACTTTTTACCCATAATGAAAATGTGGATATTATAAATAATCAAAATTATAAAACTCTGTATGATAAATTAGAAGAAAGGCACAAGAGCGAAAAAGTAGAATATGAATATGTAATGACTAGTGTCGGTAAAAAACAGCTCGTTGATGGCTTAAAAGCAAATATATTAACTAGCGAAGTTTTGAAATTAAAAACAGACACTCGTGTTATGTTTATTAAAAATGATAAGAGTGGCAAATACCAAAATGGTACACTGGGCATAGTCACCTCTTTTGACAAAGACAATATGCCGATAGTGCAGGTAGGTAACGGAGAAAAGATAACAGTAGTGCCAGATGTGTGGCAGATAAAAAGTGATGACTCAAAAATACTCGCCGAGGTGTCGCAGATACCTCTGCGTTATGCTTGGGCTATAACTATACACAAGTCGCAAGGCATGACACTCGACGCTGCCGAGGTGGACCTGAGCAAAGGTTTTGGTTTTGGTATGGGTTACGTGGCGCTGTCACGCGTACGCTCTCTCGCCACGCTAAAAGTTATAGGCCTAAATAATCAAGCGCTGCAAGTCGCCCCTTTTGTAGTAGAAGAAAATAAAAAATTAATACAAAAATCTACAAATGCTATAGACGCTCTAAACAAATACAGCAAAATAGAATTAGAAAGTAAACACAAAATAACTAGGAAAAATATGAATGGCTTGGAAAAAAGTATGAGTAACGAAGAATTGGCAGAAAAAGAAAAATCTATCAAAGCATTAGAAGAGAAAAAGCCGACCACTTATATAACTTTAAAATTAATTTTAGAAGATAAAGAACTGAAAGAAATAGCGATAGAAAGAGACTTTACTATGCAGACTATCATCACTCACTTGTGTGACTTGGTAGAGGATAAAAGTCTAAATGAAGCTGAAAAAGAAAAAGTGATAGAAGTAGCAAGTGACTATATAGATAATTTTGTAAAGAAAAACAAAATCACCAAAAAGATAATAGATGAGATAAAAAAAGATATGAAAGATACTGAGAAATTAAAACCTGTGCATGAAAAATGGAAAGAAGAATATAAAGATATAACTTATGATATTTTGAAGCTGATAAATGTGTTATAGATAAACTTATGAAAAAAGATACCCTACCAACAGATAAAATAGTTTTGAATAAAGTATTTTTACATACTAACGACCCACTACATGGAAAAACTTTGAAATATATTGTTGAGTTTTTGTTTGCAAAATATGGCTGGGTGAGATTGGGTCAGATGATAAAAATTAAGTGCTTTAACGAGAATCCGAGCCTAAAATCAACGCTCACTTTTTTACGTAAAACTGACTGGGCCAGAAAAGAAGTGGAGGAATTATACATCTCTATAATCATTAAAAAGGATGCCAGAGAAAGATAGTATTTTAAAAACTATAGGTCCATTTCTTTTTAATTTATAAAATACGAATCTTTTCCATACATATCAACTCCTACGTACTCAATACTCGGATCACTATTTACTATCTTTTCATATTTTTTACAATCACAGTATTGTGATGTGGATGTACATAGAAAATTATCTACAAAATTCTTTCTCTCTACCCATCCTGCCCTACCAAATTTTGCATTACTAGACCACTCATATTTTTTATCTCTTATCTCTATGCCTATTTTTATTATTTTCTCTTCTAAATTTTTCATAAACTCTGCATCTAACACGTCCTTTTCTACTACATTACCATTATCAAAATACCAATAAGCACCAGCAGTAACAGGCCATTTACAGTCAAGCTTTTCTATTAATAATTTATACACAAAAAGCTGAGGACTATTTTCTTTCTCTTCATTTTTACCTGTTTTAAAATCAATAACTTTGAGTGAGCCGTTTTTATACTTATCACCCTCCGGCGAAAGCTTCGCTTTCGCCGGCTCTACATACTCTATCCAGTCTACATTGCCACATAGTATAATATTTTCTTCGGGACTAATGTAAAAGTTAGGCAGCATATCACCATCATAATAACTTTTTGTGGATATGGTTTTATTTAAAAGCATTTTCGGATCAGCCATTACATTTTTCAGCATTTCTACTCCTCTACTTTTAAATTCTAATCTCTGATCTTCATTTTCAAAACCTCCTATTTTTCCAGTATACTTTTCCCATTCTAGTTCAAAATCTTTTTGTAAATCTATAATTTTTATTTTTCTATCTTCTGATTTTAGAACTTTTAAAGCCTCTACAACATTATGCACAGCGATACCTAGCGACATGTATGGGCTGGTAATATTTATTTTTCTACCATTTTTATTTTTATATATATTGTGCAGATAATACAGCCTGTGACACTTTTCATAATCACCCATACTACTGTGCGACATCCAGACTGCTTTGTATTTGTCTTGTTTGTTTATAGTGTTATTTTTTTGATCTGTATTTTGTATTGACATATTTTTTGTTTTAGATTATAATGTATTTATTAAGAGCGTTTTGACCAGCATCGGAGCTAATTTTAGCAGACGTATGGTAGAAGGAGAAATCCAGATACCTTGCTGATCAAAGCGTTTTTATTTTTCCATAATTTTATTTTTATAAAAAGTCTTAATGCGTAACTCTTTTTTAGATTTTAAAATCTCTTCGAGATAGTAAAACTTATATTCATTTGTATATTTTATATACATAACAACAGGTAATTTTCTTGTTCCAGAAAGTCCACCAGCTACAACCTCATCTGCATATTTTATTATACCCTCTATTTCGTCTATGTCTTTTTCAGATATTACATTACTTAATTTCTCTTTACTACCTAAACCATGCCTTTTTATTACATGATTTATACCGTCAATATCTATAACATGCTTAAAGTCTGATACGTCTATATTCCACATTTTCTTTATCTTAAGTATTAGATTTTTTTCGATTAAAAAAGTATTTAGTATCTTTAGCATAGTTTATATTATACCACAAAAATATAAAAGGGTGGTGGACGGGTACACTCACTTGACATATTTTTTGTTTTAGATTATAATGTATTTATAAAAGTTCGAGCTCTTACCTTCTTGGTGTAGGCAGATCTTCCAAGCACTCCAGATTTACTGGGGTGTTTTGTGTTATTGATAATAAAATATCATCCAAAAATATTATCTTATTTTGGCATGCTCTACGCAATAATTTTGAACAGGTTTTTCTTTCTGGACTTATGACATTTTTAAATTTATTTTTTTCAGTTAGATATAGCACTGTATTAAAATAGTCTCCGTCATTTGTGACAAGTACAGCATCATTGTATTCTGGTATTTTTGACACAGCGTGCAAAACGACATCACAATCTACATTTGCTTTATAACCATCTTTATTTTTTACTACAGGCCTAAATATTATTTCATAACCAACCTCTTTAAGAGAGAGATAAAAATCTTGTTTTGAATTTATATAACCCAAAAACAAGAATATTTTATCTGCTTTTAAATTATTTTTTAAATATAAATAGAACTTACTCATATCCAAAATATTCCCATTTCTTTCAAAGGTTTTAAAAAGATTTTGTGAATCTATAAAAACATAAGTATTTTTCATGTTTATATTATACCACAAAATAAATAATATTTTATATTTCACCTGCAAGCAAAGCTTCTTCAAATTCTAATATATCCTTTAATTTCACCTCTTTTTCATTCCCTGCTTCATCTCTTGTCCACTTGCTCACATCTGGAAAGTCTAGGTTAAGGATTTTTTTATAAATAATATTTGCAAGCTTTTCAACTCTATTGCAAAGCGCTAATCCAGACTCATCGCCGAGTTTCAGTTCTAATATATTTATCTTATTTCTATCATCACATTCTAAAAATTCTATTTTTCCGATTTCTACTTTATAATTATTATACGTTCTACTATTTTTAATTAATAATTTATAATATGCGAGTTGATATTTGAAAAAGTGCAACTTTATAGCATCATACGGTGAACTACTTTTTTCATCCCAATCAGAAAAACTTTTCCCAGTTTTTAGATCTGTAACAGTTATGGTGTCACCGTCAAATTGCATCTTGTCTATTTTTCCACTCGCATTTACTTCACCTATTTTTACTCCTTCACGAGCAAAGTTGTATTCGACCATATCGCTTTGTTTTGGTCTATCATTGCCAGCATTTCTATTTTCTAAATCTGATACGTACATAGTCAGATTCTCGTAACCACTAAGCAAGTATTTTTGATATTCTATTTCTGGTAAACCACCAGAAAGCAATGCATTTTGAAAATACTCTTTTACCTTTTCTAAGTCCGCTAACTTTTCATATTTTTTAAAATACAAATAATAAGCTTGCATAGCAGCATGCATAGCAGATCCGTAGACGCTAGACGCCGTCATCGCTTGTGGAAAACGTAGTAGATTTTGCTCTACAAATTTATCCGGTCCAACTTTTCCCATATTCAAATAATTTGTAAAATGGGTGACAGGCATCTGATAATTTTCTAATAATCTTTTAAGCAAAACTTTTTCATCCTGCATAAATACTGGTACATCAGTTATGTAAAAATTTCTAGCCAATTCTTTTGTAAGAGTAACACTTTTCTTATTTTCTTTTTCTGATTTCTTTTTTACCTCTTTCTCTTTCTCTCTATTTTCCACCTCTTCGTCAGTCATAATATAAGAAAGCTTTTCTTTATTATAACTTATTTGCAGTGTATGTTTTGCTCTGGTTGCTGCTACGTAAAATAGTCTTATCCTGTCATCATCGCTATCGCTTTCGGGTAACAACTTCATGTTTTCAGGTAGGCCTATTTTATTGTTATACCCTCTGCCATTCCAAGATTTTTCATCGGCATTTATTATAAATACATATTCGTATTCTAGACCTTTGGCTTTGTGAGCCGTCTGCAAGACTATTGCATCATTACTGGTTGCAAAAGGTGAGGTTAGTGTCAGTGTTAGATTATCATTATTTTGATAAATATTTAAAAACTCGTCTAGGTCAGTTACACGCAGTATCTTCCCTTGTTTAAATTCACGTAACGATCCAATAAAAGTACGTAATGCAAATAAAAATTCTAAATATTCTGGTTTATTATGATCAAAGTTTTCTTTACCAAAATAGAAATTTTTATAAGGGCTAGTAAAAGTTTTATTTTCTATTTCTGTTATCACATCTTCATCATACTCACCCAGGTACTCATACTCTTTTGTGCCTATTATTTTGTCTAGTACTATCTCAAGTGTTGTGTCTCTCGCTTCTGTTATTAACTCTATTAAAAAATGTGCTATATTTTTTATATTTTCATTTTCACTTTGTAACATTGCCTGCAGCCAAGATATTTTTTTATAGACTTTTATACCCAGATCATCCTCTATAAAAATTCCTGATTTTACTTTTTCTGCTATGCTCCAAACATCCAATCTCATTAATCCCCAAAACTTAAAGCTGAGTATTTCGGGCAATAATTCTTCTCTCAGACCACTTTCTGTCATGCCGCTCGCAACAAAATTAGTTACAGTTATGAGCTCATGTATATGCTGCTTGTCCAGCACACTTTCATTTTTATCGTAACTATAAGGAACTTTGTGTATATTTAAAACATTTGATAATTGTTTTAATGTATCATGTTTTTTAGATATGACAGTTATCTCTTTTGGATTCACTCCGCTATCTATTATTTTCTTTATTTCTATAGCCACATGATCTAGCTCAGATTGTAGATTCTCAAAAGAGTTTTCAAATATTTGCCCATTTATCTTATCTTGCATTTCTCCATCAATTAAAAATTTTGCATTTCCTGCTTTCATTTTTTTGTTTATATTTTTATCTCTTATTTCTATTCTGTCTTGTGCTTTTAATATAACATTACGAGCATAATCTAAAACACTTTGTGTTGATCTATAATTTTTATCTAGTACTACAGTCTCTACTCCATTATACATTTTTTTAAATTTAAATATATTGTCCAGTTCTGCACCTTGAAACTTGTACACAGCCTGATCGTCATCACCCACAACCAAGACATTTGGCCTACCTTCATTGACTGGTGACTGGGTTAGGTTTTTAACCAAAGAAAGCTGAGCTTCATTTGTATCTTGAAACTCATCTATCATTATGTATTGATATTTTTCTTCTAATTCATTGCGAAGATTCTGATTACTTTCTAGCTCACGCGCAGTCACATATATCATATCATCAAAATCATACAGAGCATTTTTATTCATCTCAAATATATATTTTTCATATACGCCGCAGAGAGCATACCATTTTTCTATTTTCTCTATTCTGCTATCTTTTAGTATTTTAAAATTATTTTCAGTATCCAAATCAGAATCTTCCATATTTTCATTTTTGGTAAAGTATTCATCGCGCCAATCATTTAGGTTTTTATGACTACCAGTCTCACCACTTTTTACAAGTTCGAGACTGAGAGTGTTTGCCAAGTATTTTGCATAATTATTGCCAGCAGATACTCTCTCTAATTCTAAATATATTTTAGAAAAAGCATCTAGTACTACTTCATATTTTCTACTGCCACTACACTGCGCCAAGTATTCTCCAGCAAAAGTATTTATCTCTTTTAATTCTGACACCAATATATCTATGTCCTCCTTAAAATCTTGCGGGGACTTGTTTCCTTTTTTTAGTCCAGATATACAGCTCATAATGTCAGATGTGTATGTATACCCTTTTTCAAAGTGTTTACTACTTAGTACATTTTTCCTGGGTAGCTGTGCTATTATATTTTCTATTATACCTATACGCTCCAGATCAGTCGCCGGCCTGTAGCTAGCACCATCAAAAAAGTATTCTGCGTATTTACTCATAATGTCTGATGCAAAAGAGTGAAAAGTATATATGGCAACCCTGTATGCGCTCTCACCTATGATGTCGGTCAATCTCTCACGCATATTTCTGGCACCACTTTCGGTAAAAGTCAGTAGTAGTATATTGTGCGGTGACACATGTCCTGTATTTAAAATATTCCCAGCACGCAGAGCAAGTAGCTCGGTTTTACCTGATCCGGGACCCGCTATAACCATAACAGGACCATCGATAGTGTCAACTGCATGACGCTGCTCTGGGTTTAATTTGCTTAATCTATTCTCAAAATTTTGATTTGTGTTTTTCATGGTTTTTATTTACTTATTAGACTCATAACTAGTTTTACCATCCTTTCTTTATGTGCCGGGTCGCTTTCGGCTATTAGTAACGTTATAGCTGCCAAGGCTTCTGGCGATATCTTTTCTTTATTTAATAATTTATATTTATTCAAAAACCAAATAAAAGAAAAAGCACCACTTCTTTTATTACCATCTACAAACGGATGATTTTTAATCATAAAATAAAGCAGGTGCACAGCTTTTTCTTCTATACTTGCATACATATCACCCCCTCCAAATGACTGCATGACATTGCCTATTATCCCCTCTAGGCTTTCTTTGTTTCTATCTACTGCAAATATTTCAGTCGCTTCACCCTTTTTAATCAAATCATTTTTGAGTTCAAGCAGTGCATAATTTAATTCGGATGCAGTAAGTGAAACTTTCTTTTTTGTAGTTTTAATTTTGTTAAAGCTTTCTTTGTCATATGAATCAAGGGTAAGCCAAGTGTAAGCAAAAGTATTTACTAACTCTAAAACATTTTTAGTATTTGAAAAGTTTTCACCCGGCAGCAATGATTTTATCTCATTTACAGACTTGAGAAACTCTTCATAATTTTTCTGCACTACTTTTTTATTTATAGTGTAACCTTTTACAAGATGATCTTTTAATATCTTTGTCGCCCATTTTCTAAACTCTATAGCTTTGGCAGAATTTGTCCTATAGCCGATAGCCAAAATAATATCTAAATTATACACAGAAACCTCCCTTGTTTGAGTTTTGTTTTCCAGTGCACCATGAGAAGTGGTATGTGCAATTTTTGCACATACCACTTCTTGATCTAGCTCAGAATCTTTAAAAATATTCTTAATGTGCTTTGTAACCACAGATCTTTCTGTTTCAAAAAGCTCTGCAATCTGAGCCTGTGTAGCCCACAAAGTCTCTTTTGTTATGTCGCCTCGCAGCTCTATTGCTCCATTTTTAGCTTGGAATATTATAGGTTTTTCTGAGATTTTTTTGGTCATGAATTTATTTTTCTTGCTTGTATTATAACATGAATCTGTATATTTTATTTAAAAAAGTTATGCACACAATTAACAGTGTAATCATATATCCTTGCTTTGTTTTACGTTTTTAAAACTGTATAATGCAAGTGTACAAGGTTCGATGAAGTTCTAAAATAGATTGTCCTATGCTTTGTGCAGAAAGTTTAAGGTATTGAGATAAAGCTTTGGGTAACTTTGTATAAATAACATATGCAATACATAATAAACAAAAACAAACAGGGTTCGAAAAATGGAAATAATTATGAAGTGCATATTTTACATAATTGTGAACATTTACCCTTAATTGAGAACAGTTTGGATCTTGGATCTTTTAACGATTGTGGTGAGGCTCTTTTATACGCTAAAAGTGAGTATTCTAAAAACTCTACTGAAATAGACGGGTGCTATTACTGTTGTTACTCTTGCCACACCGGTTAAATAAAAACTTATCAAAAATAAGATGCTCTTTTTTAAAAGAGTATCTTATTTTTTATTACAACTTAGATATTGCGACTTTAGTTATTTCTAATATCTCTTTTAATGGTAAGTCATTATTTTTTTCTGGTTTTACACCTGTAAAAAGTGTACCCACTATAACTTTTGCAGCTTCATTTTTAAGGTTATTATCATTTGTTATGTTATTTATAAAACCAATAAAAGAAGATGCTACAACCTCTCTATTTTTATAATCTCTATATAATTCTCTAAAATATGAATACTGAAATGAACAGAACCATAGCCAGCTACCAGCAATAACGTCTAAGCTTAATAATGCTATTTTTTTACTTAAAGATATTTCTGTAAAAAAGAATATAACTATTGTAAGCAAAGATACCAAAGCAAGATAAATAAATCCACACTTTAGCTTTTCTAACCACAAATCTTTTTCTTGTTTAAGAATCTTTTCCGCATACTCTTTGTAACTTTGTGACATTTCTTGTATTGCTTGTTTAGTTCCCGATTCTATTTTGCTTTGGAGGTCTTGTATATTTTTATTCTGTAATGATTCTGTACTTCTAAGATTGCTTATTTGAAGATTAAGCTGAGTGACCAGATCATCTAAACCTTTTATTCTATTTTTGCCGGTGTCTGAGTTATTCTTTTCATTTAAAAGATCTCTCTTTAGATTTTCTATTTCTTGATTTGTCATGTGTCTATTTAAACTCACTCATTAACCTAAAACTCTCACCCAAAACCTTAATAATATTTATATAATTCTCTATCTCGTCATTTGAAAGTTTTTTACCTTTTCTATCTTTTAGATATTTTTCCATATTATTTAATATTTTCTTGTTTACATTATACCACAAAACACCCCCAAACAAAGAAATATTTAAAAATCCTCTAACTCTTTTTCTAATGCTAAAACCAATACGTTACTGTCACCATTTTTATTTTTCAGTCTATCTCTACCTATTTCTAGAACTTCTTTGTACAACATTATCTGTGTCTGTAAAAAATCTGTATTATATTTCTCATCTTGTTTTAAACTAGCAAGAGATTTTAGATTGTGTAACTTATCAGCTAGACTGACCAATACGCTCTCTACTTTTCCTGTTTTAAGATTTTTTAAATAAGAAACCTTCCTATCTTTATATGATAATTTTTTGTCTTCTGTAACACCCAAAACTATATCTGCTACTCTAGGACCACAATCTTTTATTAACATGTCATACGTATAATCTGGGACATCTTCTAGACTATCATGCATTAGTCCTGCTATGATTATATCTTCATCATCGGTAACAGATTTTAATATCATAGATACTGCAAAAAGATGGGATATGTACGGAGTTTCATTTATACCTTTTCTAACTTGTGTCTTGTGTAATATGCTGGCTAGGTTTATAGCATTGATTATTTTATCTGATATTAGCATATTTCTTTTATTTTTGATATGTGTATTATAACACAAAACAAATCAA
>JAYTBU010000017.1:0-5036 GCA_043736875.1 bacterium | reverse complement strand
TTAAAAATGGCCGCGCTTACCCAGTAGGTGAATCTACTGATTCAGCGCGGCCATTTTTACCTTTACTAACCAAAACCAACTTGCTTTTCTGTCAAGTTTATGTTATTATACTATAGTCTGATAGAGTTAAGATCTGTGGACGATTATCAGTAAAGATTCTTTTCATTCTATCTTAATATATCAGACCATGCTCTTTTTTCGTTCTGTGGGATTTATATAGAACTATCTCTTTTGTGATTTTGTTGCTTTTATCTCACAGAATACCCTTTTGGTTTTGGTGATTGTGCCCACTATATCATATTTTTGATTTTTGTTTCGTTATCATCAAAACTAATTCTTTCGTGTGTTTGATTTTCACAGAATTATCTCTTTGGAGATTTTATTTCATTTATCAGACACACACCCTAGATTTTTATCTATTGAGATTATTAAAAGGAGGCAAAAATGTCAGATGTTCTTTTACAAAAAACTGGTCGCCTAGTCGCTATCGCTCACAGGGTCAAGGCTCGTGTCGTGAATGGTGAAAAGGTGGACTCATTACCAACCAGAGTGCTCATCGTTAATACAGATGGGACAACTATGAACCTAGACTTAGACGATGATAATCATGAACTTGATTTTGTTCAAGGCAGATTTGCAACTCGTTTTGAAAAAGAAAAAGACGAGGAAGGAAATAAAGTTCCAGTAGAGTTCCAAGGTTTAAGGCCTGACGATACGATACTCATGACACTCGGCGGATCAGGTGATCCCCTCGCATACGCTATCAGTCGCAAGGGTGAAGATGTAGGGTTTACTCTGTACCGCATGTCAGCATCAATGCTCAAAGCATTACGCGGTAACAAGCCTAGCGATCAGAAAAAACGCGATAGCAGTGAGCTGGAAACACTTGTAAAAGCTTGGCAAGAAAAACTTGCTATTTTTCACAAATCCGATGCTGCTGATCGTACACGTATCAGGATAGGTGCACTTTACCGAGCATACAAAGAAAATCAGCAAGCACGCATAGGTCAAGGTGCACGTTTGCGCCAATCAGCTATCGGCGCTATATTTATGTCTGTCGATGGACTTTTTCCAGAAGGCAGCATGATGCAGAATCTGATGAAAGACTTTACTCATACCTTTAAAAAACATTTTCAAAAGAAAAGTAAGCCGCTAGAGGTATATGAGGCGCTGGTAAAAGCTGAAAATAATGCAAGGTCGGAGCTGGAAAAAGCTGTGGAGAGTAGTCACTTGTGGAAGATCTTTGAACCCATTATTGGCATCGGTCCATCCATTGCTGGTGGACTGATATCATCTATTGGTGACATAAGGAAATTCCCCACCGAAGCAGCTTTTTGGGCATTTTGCGGATTGCATACCTTAAAAACTAATGGTGTAAAGCTTGCAAAAGGTGAGCAGCCAATTGGTGGAATCATGGCCCGCCGCCGTACTGGACAGTTATCTAATTGGAATCCAACCTTAAAACAGTCGCTCTATATGTTAGCTGATCAGTTCAATCGTAGGCCTGATAGTTATTGGGGTAAGAAATTACGATTAAATAAAAAACTTTATCGTATCAAATACCCAACAGCCATGAAAAATGAAGCTGATAAGCTGCGTTATAGCGACGGACACATACATAATATGGCCCTATGGAAGACTCTGCGTCAGTTCACACGGTGGCTATATCGTGACTGGACAAGACTTGAAAATGATCCTGCTTATGTTGTAAAGCAACCAGTATGGAAAAATGGCATGTCAGTTGAAGCTCTTCCAGAGCTAGCAAAGTTAATTAGTTAGTTTTTGAATAAGGGATTTGTACAGGACTATCTTTTTAAAAGATTTATTATGTCTTATCCTTTGTTCTTCTTTTTAGTTTTTGGATTTATAAGCCACCATCACTTTAAATGATTACTGTTACGGTATCTAAAAACTTACCCCGCAAAGCGAAGCTTTGCGGGGTTTTTTTTATAATCCTAGAGATAATTTATTTATAAGTATTTCTTTTTTGTCTTTTAATGCATCGCGTACATAGCGGTCAAACATCTTGTATCTGTAATCAAATTCTTCCAAGTCTAAAACCATGATTTCTAATTTTTTACCTATCTCCGCCTCAAGGTCTGCTACCACCTTATCAGCTATATTTTTCTTTACAGCCTCACCCACATATAATATATCACACCTTGATTTTGTGTCACCAACAAAAACTCCAGATAACATAAAAAGTTTTGTGCGGCCGATAGTATTAAACCTATCTTTTAATACATCCCGATTAGCATTTTCAAAATCAAACATAAATGCTTGGAAATTTTTTAAGAACCTAAAGTTTTTATCTAACTTGTAACACACAAACTCTTTCATCTTTATGGTCTTTGTCTTGCTGCTTATCTCACTCGCTGTCGCAAATCTTTCTTTTGATTTTAAAAGTAATGTTGCTTTTTCCAAAACCAATAATTCTTTTTTAAGGTTTTCCAATTTTACTTTTGTTTTTTTACTTATCTCTTCTAATTGAAAAAAGTTATTAGTATTTGCTAAAAAAAATCTTATAATCTTTACCCTGTCTTCACTGCCAAATAATTTTCCTAGTTCTTGCATTTGTTTATTATAGCACAAAAGGCTTACTTTTGCACCTCTATATTCTTGATTCTCGCTACATGCCTACCTCCTTCAAAATCTGTCTCTAAAAATATATTTACAGCTTTTACGCACTCGTTATAATCTACAAATCTAGCGCCAAAGCTAATAGCATTTGCATCATTATGTTTTCTTCCTAGCTCTACTATTTCTAAATTATCACCATAATAAGTAGTGCATCTAACCCCAGCATATCTATTCATAACCATACCCTCACCCTCGCCACTACCACCAAAAACAAAAGAAATGTTTTGCGGATTTTCTGATAATTCTTTGCCTGCTTTGTGTATAAAATCTGTATAGTCATCTTTATCATTATACTCGTAACTACCGCAATCAACTATTTCAAATTCATACACATTATTAAGGTAATCAGCTATTTTTTCTTTTAATTCAAAACCAGCATGATCTGTAGCTAAGTATATTTTTTGTATACTATTTTCTATATTTGTTTTTTTATATTCTTGTGACATATATTTTAAAGATTTTATTAATTTTCTAAGTCTAATATCTTTTCTAAAGTCTCTTTATTTAACTCTATTCTTTTTAGAGGTTTTCTACTTTCTGGCAATTCTGCTTGTTCTATTGATTTTTTTTCTTCAGCATCTAACACAATTTCTTTTTTATCTTTTATTTTTTCAAAATTACTTTTTTCAAAATTATGTATACGCTCTATGTTTTTATTCTTAATCTCTGTCACGTCTTTCTCTATATTTACCTTGATAGCACTTTGTAATGCCGCGCGCAGCGGATTATGAGATTCTTTTTTAGATTCTATTTTCTTATTTTCAAAATCTTTTTTATATTCCATTTTTTTAGAATCATCTTTTATTTCTACTTTATTTTTATCTATGTCAGATTTTAATTTTAAAGTATATACAGCTTTTTCCCTGTTTGGATCTTGTAATTTTTTCTCTAACTCTAATCTTTTTTCGTCTATATATTTTTCAACTTTTTCTTCTTTTCTTTTTTCTGCAAAGTTTTTGTTTTCATTATTGTCTGTAAAATCCTTATTTTCTAATGGGTTTCTAGGTATTATTTTATTTATTGGCAAATACCAATTCTTAACCTCTTCTTCTACTACATCTTTTTCTTTTGCAAATTGCGCTCTGCTGCTGGCTATAATAGCTGGTACATAATCTATATTATCATCGAGTATCGGCGCCATTGTACCTGCTGAAAATGGCTGTGACCCTACTCCGTCAATAGAAAGCCGGAGATATATCTGACGTGCACCGAGATTTACAATATCATCAGCTGTGAACTTTGGAGCAAACTCTTTTTCCAAAGCTTCTGCATCAGTAGCACCTACACGAAAAGAAAGCATGCTACCTACATTACCAAAAACCGCAGCTTTTACATTATCAGTTAACTGCTCTACGTATTGATGAGCTATGATTAGCCCCAGATTATATTTTCTCGCTTGTGAAAGTATCTGTGCAAAGCTGTCATTTACAAAATTTTGAAACTCATCAACATAAAAATAAAATGGAGCTGCTTTTTGCAAATCTTCATATTTTAAATTAGCTCTACTCATGGCCGCCAAGTATATTTTGGTTATAAGCATAGACCCGATAAGGTTCACATTTTCGCTACCTGTCTGACCTATAGAAAAGTTACATATAAGTATCTTTCTCTCATCCATTATCTTTCTAACATCAAAAGAGGAGTGTGCTTGACCCACTATATTTCTAATCATCGGAGTCATGATGAACTGTCCTATTTTATTTTGTATTGCAGCACTTGCTTCTTTTACATATTTATCCTCATACTTTGCAAACTCTTCATTCCAAAAAGCGAGCACAGCCGGATCTTTTACATTTGCTACTATTTTTTTTCTATATTCTTTGTCGGCAAATATTCTATTTATACCGAGCAGTGACTCTCCTTTATTTTCAAGCAGCGATAGCACAGCATTATTAAGCAGGTACACCATACGCCCAGAAAAAACATCTTCACCAAATACTTTTTTAAAAGTGTCCATGAGACCGCTAGAAACAAGGTGTCTCTTGTCTTCCTCTACATGCTCTAAAATATTGAGACTCATGGGGTATTTTGTATCAAAAGGTGCAAAGTATATAACATCGTTAATACGATGCTCTGGGACGTATTTTAAGAGTTTTTCAGCTGCTGTACCATGAGGATCAACAAAACACAAACCTTCACCGCTCTGTATATCTTGTATCGCCATATTTTCAAGTAAAGTAGACTTGCCCATACCTGTTTTTCCTATGACATACATATGACGCGTCCTATCATCAGCTTTTATTCCAAATTTCTCCTCTTTACCTCTGTAATCAGTCACACCAAAATAAGTGATTTTGTTTTTATCTTCTAGGTCTATTTTGTGTTTTTTATTAGACATATAAATTAGCTTGAAAACCATCTATTCATATTATACCACATCCACCTTTTTCTTTTTT
>JAYTBU010000016.1:0-1941 GCA_043736875.1 bacterium | reverse complement strand
ACGATAAATCAAATTGAAAATTTTATTTTTTTGCGTATCGAATTCTAAGGAGGACACTTAAAAACAAGCTGATCAAGAATAAAACTTCTCGAATGCTTGTAAAATATAGAAAAAATTAAAATCCGATAAGTTTTACCGGACAACAATGTTTCTTAATATAAATCTTATCTTAATTTTATATTAATTAACAAGTATTTCTTGTTTAGACATATATTATTAAGTATTTTTATGCAATAATTTAACCTAAAATATAAAATTGGTGTTAGAAAATCTAAAGCCCGTTTCAAATAATAATTCACTTAGACAAGTAACTTCAAGTGTTTTTTCAAATACTCCGTTAATTAATCCATCAAGGTTTGAAAAATATATTGATGAACTTAACGGTTATCAAAAATTTGAAGTGATTAAAAAAAATGCATTTAATATTCAAATTAAAAATTCAAATATTAATAGCAATAATTTAACTTCTAAAGAAGTGGAGGTTGGTTTCAGAATAGTTGGCTTTGAAGAAGGGAGAACTAATAAGTTATTAATAGCTCAAGAAAACAACATTAATAATGGGAAACTTTCAGTATATAACTATCAATCATTAAAATATCCAACTTGGAATAATTTTAAGCTTGGTTTTTTAAATGATTTTAGAATAATATCTATAGAAGATAACCCTTTTATTAACGCTATTTCCTTAAATTATTTAAATGAATTTTACTGGGATAGTAATGACGATATAGTAATTGATGAAATATTTAATAAGGATGCAGATTTTTTACCTAAAAAATTCTTCAATAGCCAAAATAGTTCTTTCCTAATAAATACAGAAGATTACAAAGACACTTTTAAAAGTATTGAGAAAATCGAAATTGTTGTAAGTAAACACAAAAAAACCATCCAAATTAATTCTCAATTAGTCTTTGAGCTTATTGATCCTATAAAGTTTAATGATTCTATAGTTAATAATAAACTTAGTGAATATTTTGAAGACATTCACTCTGAAATAAAAAACACACTAAATTTTTTATTTACGGAAGAAGTGAAAACTAAAATAAATTTTAAATGAATCCAGACTATAAAATAGATAGTGAGGGCAAAAATTTAAATTCATATTACAATTATCAAATTTCTGAAATTGAAGAAATTGAGCAATATGATACAGATTTTATATGCCTAAATTTTCCATCTATAGATTTTAATATCAATAAACATATTGAAATTGTTAGAATGATAGAAAAATTTACATTTCTAGAAAAAAATTGGGATGGATTTGATAGTCTTCCGCTATCTGCAAATGTTGCTGAAAAAGCCAAAGTTATAGTAGAAAATATCAATCTTAATTATTTAAATAATTATAATACTGAAATAAAAATAACTCCTTATAGCACCCTAATTATTGACTGGTTTGACGAAAAAAACGAATTTTCTTTAGAAATTGGGAAAGATTATTTGGGATATTATTGTGATGGAGAAAATTTTGATAAAGAAGTTGATAAAATAGCCATTACAACTCCTGAGGACATATTCTTTGCCATAAACCAAATAGAGAATGACCTTAGTGAAATTTTTTAACCGCATAAGTGATTTCCTTTTTGTAAGTAGAAAAATTCATAAAAAAGAAATTATAATTAGAACCTTACTTCAGCCGAAACACATAAGTCTTGGCTGCATGGATATTGTAGAAAGAAAGTTTGATTCTTATTTTCTCCCACTAAAAGGAGGTGTTTCTGTAGATAGATATAGGTATAAAAATGAAAATCAATCTAAAGAAAGTGCTAAAAAAAAATTCACAAGCGATACTGCTAAATATATAGGATTTGCAATTTTTGACATACAACTTTTTGAAGAATGCTTAACCCAAGTTGCAGCTAATCATCCCGAACTTTCTGTGTTTAGAGCATATTGGTGATTTTTAATTTCCAGTTTGTGTACTACGGATTTTTTGGTAAA
>JAYTBU010000015.1:0-5297 GCA_043736875.1 bacterium | reverse complement strand
TGTTAATAACTAAAAACCTAAAAACTTTTTTCTGTGTTAAAATGTACTTAAGATATGAAAAACTTTTTTATAGAATCAAAAAAAACAATAAATATTTTCAAAATCAAAAATATTTTTTGTTTTCTTTTTTTATTTTCTATATTTTTTACAAATACAATATCTATGTATTCACAAACCAGTGAACCATGTCCCGCACCAGGATATAATGATCCTATGGGTAATTCTGCTGGTACTACAGTAGATCCAGATTGTAATAGTGACGTAACCACAGTATCAGCTCCAACCCCTGCTGCCCCTGCATCAAAAGAAGTTGACTGTGGTAAAAAAGACAATTATAACTGTTACACACTTCTTGAGCCTTTTGACGATGGTTCTGGTGCTGATTCTGGATCTGAAACAGATGGAACTATTATAATAAAAGAGGGTGGACTATCTTCTTACTTACAGCAAATAATAACTTATTTATTGATGCTGGTCGCTGTGGCTGCGGTTTTTTATATGATATATGGCGGTATACTATATGTGACTACAGATATTATAAATAAAAAAGCAGAAGGCAAAGAAATGATACAACGTGTTACTTATGGTTTAATTTTTGTATTTACTGTGTGGTTACTCATAAATAGTATAAACCCTAATATACTTAAAAACTCTCTTAATTTTTCACTATCTAGTATTGGAGTAGGTATAAAAGGAACTTCGACATCTACAACGCAAATACCTGGTACAGTAGTGCCCAAACCAAGAATTGTCGTAGGCACATGCACAGAAGGCCTTGAAACTGTTCAGGGTGTTTATCAAATGTGTAAAAGTGTATCTGGAAAAATGAAAGAACTCCTGGCGGCGGCTGCTGCGGATGGACTAACTTTAACACTCAGCTCTACATACAGATCTCCTGAAAAACAAATAGCTTTGCGCAAGCAGAATTGTGGCAGTACAGATTATGATATATATCAAAAACGATCTTCTCTATGTAAACCTCCTACCGCTTTACCAGGAACATCTAATCATGAAAAAGGGGTCGCGGTAGATTTTGCAGGGATACCAAAAGACTCTTGTAATGAAAAGTGCGCTTGGTTGCAAAAAAATGCTGGACGTTTTAATTTTTTTAATGACTATTCTATAACAAAAGAGTATTGGCACTGGTCAAGCAATGGAAGATAATTAAAAATAAAAATATGCAAGAAAATAATAACACTAATCAAATAAATAATAGCCTAAGTATTAATCTAAGTAATAATAAGGACGACCAAATTAATAAAAGTAATGACTTTAGAAAAATTATTGACACAAGTGTTGACGGTATACAAAATGTTAACACTAATCAAGACGCACGATATAAATACTTAAAAATAGGACTAGTATCTGCTGCGGCTCTTTTTGTTATTATAATTTCTATTTATTTTTTACTTTCAAATAAAACAGTAAATGTTCCAAATGTAAACAATGTTAATTTTCCAAATCTAACAATAGGTAAAGATATAGGTCAAAATACTTATGGAGATAAAAGTACAAGCACCGAGGATTCTGATGCTTTTCATGCTGACTATGTTGAGTTGTTACATGTATGGCCAAAAGCCATAACTGGTTACTATTTTATTAAAAGTTTAAGTTCTAGCACACCAAGCTATATACTTTTTACAGATAAAGAGACTGGTAATATTTATCAAGCCAATTCTCCTAGTTATGAAAAGAAAAAGTTAACAGATACAACTTTTTTAAACACTCAAAAAGCTGCTTTTACTCCTGATGGTGAATATGTTGCTATGTCTTATATTAACAGTAATGATAAAAAAATTAACCCATCTCAATCACTTATAATCTCTGAGATACCTAGAATAGAAAATGGTCCATTAAACACAGATAATATTATAGATGAAAACATTGTTGATTTTACTACTTTTTCTGGAGAAAAAACTCAAAAACAATCTGATTTTGTAATCTATTTAAAAAAGACAAAAGATAACTTTTCAGAATTATATATTTATAATATAAAAACAGAAGAGAAAAATAAGCTTTTAGAAATACCTTTAACTGATATTTTTTTAGAGTGGAAAACTTTTGAAAAAATACAAATAAAAACTAAACCAACCAGCTTTAACACTCAGCAGCTAATTATAGTTAACCCTCTTACAAAAAAAATATCTTCTTTAGACACAAAAGAAAATAACTCTTTTGAAAACCCTTTAAACAAAAATGTATTAGGTATAAAAGACAGGGTATTAACTTTGTATGATAAATTATACTCATCTAGTAAAAAAGAATTTAATTTTTCAACCAATCCTGACAAATGTGACTTTGTTGAAACTTTAAATGTTGTATGTGCTGTTTCGTCTGAGGATGAATTTGCTTTTGATTTAGATGTTTTAGATGATTGGTATAAGGGTAGAGTACAGTGGAATGATAAGTTTAGAATATATAATATAACCCAAGACACTTTGTCTGAGTATAACCTGTCTGATATTTCTGGTGAAAGTATAGATGTTTATAATATTAAAAACTATAATTATAAAGAAGAAGAGTTTAGTGGATCGTCACTACTTTTCCAAAATAAAAGAGATTTATCTTTGTGGATTCTAGATTTAGGTTACTTGTTAAATTAATAAAAAACTTATTTTATTATTCTTTTTATAAAATAATACTGACCTATAGCAAATATATTTGAAACAACAAAATAAAGTGTTAATCCTGCGGGTAAAAATATAGATGTTATAAATACTATTATAGGGAGAAAATATTTCATCTGTAAGCTCATCATTTTTGTAAACTCTTTTTGAAAATCACTAGCATTATCAGCCACAGTCATATCTTTTGCGGATATGTGCATTAGGTATGCCATTGTGATAAAAGTAAGTACAGCTAGCCAAATATTAGCTTTTGTGACATCTATACCAAAATAAGTGATATGATCTGGTATCACCGCTATTTCCTTTACGAGTATCTGATATAATCCAAAAAGTATAGGTAATTGTATAAAGAGATTAAGTATACCTGAAAGTGGCTTTATATTATTTTCTTTATAAAGTTTTGAGAGCTCGAGACCTAGCGTTCTATTGTCTCCTTTATATTTCTTTTTAAGATTTTCTATTTCTGGTTGTATCTTTTTAATATTTTTACTGGTTTTATTGGCTGATATATTAAGAGGGAGTAATAAAGTTTTTATAAAAATAGTAAAAAGCACTATAGATATACCTATATCATGTGTATAAGTTATAAAAAAATGCAAAGTGTTATAGAGAGGGTTTATGATTAATTTGTTCCACATATATTTGTTATTTCTTGTTTTATTTGATTAAATGTTATATTTTTAAGATCTTCTTGTTTTGTGTTTTTGTTTATATATAATATTTTAATGTCTTTTTTATGATTTTCTTGTAAATTATTATATGTAAAATATATTTGCCTTTTTAATTTATTTCTGTCGTGAGATTTTTTAATATTCTTCTTACTTATTATAACACAAAAACTTGTTTTACTCTCGTTTTTATAAACACAAACGTTAAAAAATACACCTTTTATATTAGTGTATTTTTCTTTTTTAAGTTTATTTATCTCAAAAGCACTTAATTTATAAGCTTTTTTTAACATTAAATTATCTTGTGTTATTTTTACCACCTTTTGCTACAGCAAGTTTTAGTCTACCATATGCACGTCTTGCATTTATTATTTTAGCTCCAGCTTTTGTAGCCATACGAACTAGAAATCCGTGAGTGGTGAATCTTTTTTTATTCTTTGGTTGATATGTTACTGACATAGTTTTTTTATTATTCTCTTATTCTAACATAAAATAACTTTTTTAGCAATCTTTAAAGATTGTATTTTTTCTTTCATTTGTAGTATAATATAAACATATGGATTACGAAGAAATATGGAGTAGTGTTTTAAAACAAATTGAGATGGAAATCACAAAAGTTAATTACAACACTTGGTTTAAAAACAGTCGTATGACAGACTATAAAGACAGTACGGTTTACATTGGTGTCCCTAATCAATTTATAAAAGAGTGGTTAGAAGGTAAATATTCTAAAGAGATACTTCGCATATTAAGATCTATACATGAAAACATAAGAGCTGTATCTTTTACTATAATCAAAATAGATAGTCCTCAAAAGAAAAATAATGTAATAGAAATAATATCTTCTGGAACATTACCCCTTGAAAATCTTTATGTTAATAAAGACGATAATCTAAATCCTAAATACACTTTTGATAATTATGTAGTAGGAAGCTTTAATGATGTGGCTCACGCTGCAGCATCTGCAATAGTTAATAATCCAGGACTATCTTATAATCCTTTCTTTGTTTATGGTCCTACAGGACTAGGTAAAACTCATCTTATACAAAGTATAGGCAACGCTGTTAAAAAGAAACATTCTGATAAAAAGATATATTATACTAGTTTTGAAAGATTTTATATGGATTATGTAAATGCTATTAATAACAATACTGTTAATAAATTCAAAGATAAATATAGAAGATTTGATGTTTTTATGATGGATGATATACAATTCATTACTAATAAAGACAAAACACAAGATGAGCTTTTCCATATTTTCAATCTTATGTATGAGACAAATAAACAGATTATATTTTCTAGTGATATACATCCAAACCTTATTGTTGGACTTGATGAGCGTATGAGAACTAGATTTAATCAGGGTATGGTGGTAGATGTAGAAGCTCCACCATTAGAAGCTAGACTTGCTATATTAAGGCATAAAACAAAAGATTATAGAGATAAAATACAAGATGACGTACTCCAATACATAGCAGAAGTTATGAGTGGTAGTATAAGAGAGTTAGAAGGTATACTTACAAATATAATAACTCAAACTGAAGTAAAAAAGAATATACTATCTGTCGCTGATGTAAAAATATATCTTAAAAATAACCTTAAAAATAGACGTAGTGTTTCTATTCCTGATATAGTAAAAGTAGTAGCTGATTTTTATGGTATAAATGATAGCTTTATATACAACAAAACAAGAAGAAAAGATATAATAAAGCCAAGACAGATAATAATGTATCTTCTTCGTGAAGAATTTAATATGTCTTATCCAAATATTGGAGATAAGCTTGGTGGTAGAGATCATACTACTGTAATACATAGTTATGAGAAAATTAAAAATGAACTTAAAAATGATGGAGATCTTATTAAAGAAGTGGAGGAATTAAAAGCTATGTTATTATAAAATTAAACTGTGTATAAAGTATGTGTATAAACCACTATTAACTTGTGTAAAACTAAAAGTTATAAACTAAAATAAAATAAAACACTAAGTTATCTTAAAAATAAA
>JAYTBU010000014.1:0-5328 GCA_043736875.1 bacterium | reverse complement strand
GCTCTTTTTCTCTTTTTCTCTTTTTATTTTCTGAGATTATTTAGCTCCCTCTTTTTTAAAAGGTATGCCAGCTAATTCAAAAAATCTTGTAGATTCTTTTGCATTTTTAGCAGTAGTAACCATAGTTACAGCCATACCAAATACATCTTTTAATTCTTCGTCTTTTATCTCTGGAAATATTGTATGTTCTTTTATACCAAAAGTCATATTACCAATATTGTCCACTGACTCACGCTTGATACCGCGAAAGTCTTTTGTACGAGGTAGTGCCACGCTTATAACCTTGTCTAAAAAGTCATACATTCTTTTACCACGAAGAGTTACAGCGACACCGATAGCATCACCCTCTCTCATCTTAAAGCTAGCATTAGAAGTTTTAGACTTTCTTACACTTGGTTTTTGACCAGTTATTTTTGCTAATCTGTCAACGATAAAATCATTAACTTTTCTGTCTTTTTTCATCTTTGAACCAGTTGCTACTGATACACTGATCTTTGTAAACTTTGGAGCTGCCATCTTGTTGATGTAGCCAAATTCACCTTTCATAACCTCAAATGAAGTTGCTGCTTTTGCTTTTACTGTTGTATATGCCATATATTTGTTGTACTAATTTTTAAAGATTAGATTTTTTATATTATTTCGATATGCACGCTTTGTATACGTCACATATATGCTACTTTGTTAAATATAAATTAATCAAGTTTTTAAAAATAATTTTTCAAAGATTTTCTATACTTAATTTATAATTTATAGTTCACACATAATAACATATTTTTGAAATAAAATCTAGCCCTTACTAACTTTTGTAAAAAGTATTATACAGATTATGGAGCATTTTTATTTTTACCAACTACCCGAGGAGCCGCCTCCGCCAAAACTACCGCCGCCACCAGAAAAGCCACCATCACTCGAATTATATCCTCCTCCCCAACCCCCAGAAGATCCAGGACCCCAAGAGCCACCACTCCACCAATCAGCAGGACCCTCTTGTATACCCTCTTTATGCTCTTTATAATTTTTAGATACAAAATAATCAAAAAGAAAACCGATCATAACCATAATAAATACCCAGATTATTTTTATTATAAAAAAGAAAATAATAACAGAGATGATAAGACCCAAAACACCCCCGAGCCACCAACTTTTTGTTCTACCTAGTACAGATACTACCCACTGTAAAAAAACTGACCCGAAAGTAAGTAATAAAATTATAGAAAAAAATATCACATCAACTGGTACATTTTTAAAAAAGGTATTTTCAGATTTTTCTGGAGAGTAGCTCTTGTCTGATACTATTTTTAGTATTTCACTCGCTCCATCTACTATACCTTTTGTATAATCTCCATTTTTAAAATTAGGAGCCATTATCTGGTTTATAATATACGAACTTTTCCCATCTGTCACAACCTCTTCTAACCCATAACCAACTTCTACACGCATCTGTCTATCATTTTTAGAAACTAATACCAGTATACCATTGTCATTTTTAGCGCTGCCTGCTTTTATTTTTTCAGCTAGCTTTATACTATAATGCTCTATGTAGTCTGACCTTGTTTCGCCCCCACCAATCACACTTTCTCCAGCAGTCTCACTCTCCATTTTATTTACAGTCACTATAACTATTTGATGCGTAGTACTAGCATAAAAATCATACAGGTCTTTTTCTAAAACACTCTGCTCATTGTCACCTATAATATCAGCATAATCATTTACGTATTTACTAGGATTTATTTCTGAAACTTTTTCAGCAAAAGTAAAATTAAAAAAACTAACAAAAAATAAAAAACATAAAAATATTTTAATCATAATTTTTATGTTTTTCATGCAATATTTATTTTACTAATTATTAAATAATTTTTTTATATCTGGACGAGATTTTGAACCTTCATCTGGAGTAAGTGTCTTCGCAGCTTCAAATCCTAAAAGTTTTGCAAAAAAGTTATTTGGTATGACTAATATATAGCCATTGTAATCTCCTGTCACTTCGTTAAATCTCATTCTCTCTACAGCAAGTCTATTTTCTGTGCCCTCTATGCTAACCTGCAATTCTTTTACATTTTCACTTGCTTTAAGGGTGGGGTAATTTTCTGTTATAGCTAGTAACCTAGATAGTCCTGAAGAAAAGTTTTGAGCGGCAACTATTTTTTCATCTACATTTTTGGCTCCAGCATATGACTCTCTGGTTTTTGCCAGTTCTAAATAGACATTTTTTTCTCCTTCTTGTTTAAATACCTGAGATACAGATTCAGCTAATTGAGGGATCAGGTCAAATCTTCTTTGTAACTGATTTTCAACTTGAGCCCAAGCCAAATCTCTGGCATTCTTTTTTGTTATCATCGTATTATATTTTGATACTATGTAAAGTCCCATAATCAAAACTATTATTCCTGCTATTATAAAGCCTGCATATTTTTTCATATTTTAAAATTTATTTTATAAGTCAATTATAGCACTTTCGAGATCTTTTGCAATAAAGATTATCCCATGAGAGCCCTCACCCTCTCCTCTATCGGCGGATGTGTCATAAATATTTTCTGGAAAAATGACTGTGAACTGACACCACCAAAAGGACAAGATATATAAAGATGAGCCGTAGCTGGACTCGCATTTTGCAGTGGTTGTTTGAATCCTCCTATTTTTTTAAGTGCACTGGCGAGAGCTTCTGGATGCTCAGTAAGTATAGCTCCTCCAGCGTCCGCCATAAACTCACGCCTGCGTGATATAGCAGACTGTATAAACATACTTAAAAATGGTAGCACTATACTCCCGAGTATGCCTATAATTAAAAATATAACATTATTATTACCCCCCTCTCTATCTCGGCTCATGCTTGCAAAGGCTGCCATATTTGCAAGGCTAGCAAGTACTGCTGACATAGTGACTACTATTGTCATCACTAACATATCTCTATTTTTAATATGTGTTATCTCATGCGCCATCACACCCTCTATTTCACCACGATCAAGCATAGCAAGCAGTCCTGTAGTAGCTGCGACACTAGCGCTGTTTCTGCTTCTCCCTGTAGCAAAAGCGTTTGGCGCCGGATCATTTATTATATACACCGTTGGTTTTTTTATGCCATCTTTTTTTGCGAGGTCGCTAACAATTTTATGTAGGTCTGCATATTTATTTTCATCAGCAAGTACAGCACCGCTTTGTGAGAGAGCTATTTTCGCTCCAAAGAAATAAGCTATAAAGTTTTGTCCTATTGCGATAAATAGTGCATACATTATATAACTTGGATTATTAGTGGCAGTAGCAATCAGAAAACCAAAAGCAGTTATAACAGCAGTCATGCCAACCATTATCAGTACAGTTTTGAAAGCGTTTTTATTACTCTCATCAACAAATTTTGTTTTTATCATAAATTTTATATATATTATACATCATACTAAATATAAAATAAAAGTCAATACTTGCAACTAGCTTAAAAATAGTGTAGTATGAAAAAGTGATTATCTATTTCCAAAATCTGCGGTCGCAGTTTTGTAGATAATTGTTCTTTTTATTGGAGAAAATATGACACATACAGCCTATCACAACACCTGGGAAGAGCTATACCTGGACGCTATGGCAGAATGTCTAAAAACTGGACATCGCCGCCCTGTGCGTAACGGTGAGACAAAAGCAAAATTTGTAACACACCTGAAATACGACCTGAGAGACGGTTTTCCTATCATCACTACCAAGCTTGTGCCTTTTGATTTAGTTAAGGCTGAGCTGCTTTGGTTCATCGAAGGTGGTAACAAGCCGAATGAAAAGCGCAATGAAATCAAAGGACGCCTGTCTACGCATCGTCTGTCAGAAATAGCAGGTCGCGATGTGAAGATATGGAATGGAGATGCTGCTAATTTTGCTGGTCTTGAAAAGGCAAGGTTCGACGGTGACTGCGGTGTAATATATGGCTCGCAATGGAGAAACTGGGACGGAGACAGTATTGATCAGATCGCAAATCTAATTTCTGGAATTAAAAAAGATCCATACAGTCGCTATCACAGAGTTACAGCTTGGAACCCTGGAAAATTAAATGATATGGCTTTACCTGCTTGTCATTGCACTTTTCAATGCTTTGTATCTCCAGATGAAGATGGGGTCATGAGGCTACACCTGCACAGCGAACAGCGTAGCTGTGATATGTTTTTAGGTATACCATTTAACATAGCTAGCTACTCACTGCTTACACATCTGCTGGCTCAGGTTTGTGGTTATGAAGTTGGTGAGGTACATTTCACTTTACTGGACTATCATGTATATGTAACAGAGAGCGAGAGTCATGAGGAGCAAGTAATTGAGCAGCTAAAACGCGTCCCGTACAGCATGCCAAAGTTAACTCTGGACCCTGCCATTAAAAACATAGATGATTTTTCTATGGACTCGATACAACTCAGCAATTATTTCCGTCATCCAAAACTGACAGCTCCCCTGTCTACAAAAGTGATAGACAGGAAATAATTTTTAAATAAATCAAAAACCCCACAACAATTTAATTGTTGTGGGGTTATTTTTTTGAGTAAATTATATTTTAAATATTATCAATCTTCAAAATGCTTTTGTATTACATTTTTTAAATCCTTAAAAACATCTGCTTTTGGTCGCATACCATCGACAGTGACGAATCTAGCTTTGCCTGGTTTATTTTTGTTAATAATGTTGCCAGCGATCTTGTACCCAGCTTCAACATTACCAATAAAGTCGATAGCCTTGTCGTCAAATGGATCACTACTCTTTCTGCCAGCTTTTCTGCTTATGGACTCTTTTGGGGTTATGTCCAAAAGAATATGCAAGTCATCTATGTCGGAGAAAAGTTTTTTATAAGAACTGCTCCAGACGTCAGTGTAGCCTGGAATCATTGCTAATTTTTGTGCTATTAACTGATAAGCAAAAGTGCACATGTGACCTCGATCTGAGATTAGTCTGTCTCCAGACTTTCCGGACCCTATGTCTCGCATAAGAACATGTCTCTGTAACATCATCATCAGAAAATATTCTTCTGGTGAAAGATTTTTCATACTGTCTGAAAGAAGTCCAAGTGATGACTCACTCAGATATAGCAAAGACTCTGAATCAGTAGGCTTCATGCCTGCCCTGAGCATCTCGCCGAGGGCAGTTGTGCCTGGCTCTCTTGCAAAATCCACACCCTTATCATCGCCTTCACTGTAGAAGTCCTTCAGCATTTCTATCTGTGTACCCTTGCCACATCTCTCTACTCCAACTATGGAGATATATTTTATTCCTTTGTCCATGAGAACTCCTTCACGTATTAACGTATCAAAATTAAAGAACTTTCGAATTTTCATTCTTAATTGGAATACTAGCACAAATGACTTT
>JAYTBU010000013.1:0-5455 GCA_043736875.1 bacterium | reverse complement strand
TCGGATATTGGTTAGGTAAAAAATATGAAGGTAATGGATATATGACAAGAGCCGCAAAGCTTATTGTAAATTTCTGTTTTGATGAGTTAGAAGTTAGAAAAATAGAAGCAGGTGTATATGAGGGTAATGTTGGTAGTATGAAAGTTTTAGAAAAAAATGGTTTTGTAAAAGAGGGCATAAAGATAAAACACTATATGGCAAAAGATGGCTCTATTCTAGACACTTATATTTTTGGACTCATTAAGAATTAGATTTACTTTATAAAAAAATCTGGGAAAAATGCTGGTGTTTTATTTTTATATATTTCAAATTCTTTATTGTCTTTGTACTTACTTTCAAGCATGGGTATGCCAGAAACTTTTAAAATTAAAAATAGTATCAGAAAAAATGGCACAAATGCAAAAAGTGTAGTGTAGGTATCTGTATTTTTTATATCAAAATTTAAAAATATATTTGAAAGAGAAATAGTCAAAATACCAAACCAGAAAGATATCTCACCAAAATAATTTGGATGTCTTGTATATTTCCACAGTCCAGTTGTTAGTATTTCAGAGCTTTGTATATTTGTAACACTCAAGTTACCTTGTATTTTCTCTGATTTATTTTTTATAAATCTATTAAGTTGTATGTCAGAGACAGCTTCAAAAGTAAGACCGAGTACAGAGATAAGAGTACCTAAAATCACAAAGAAGTTATTTATATAAATATTTGTATAATTTAAAAATGAAAAGATAGTCAGAGACATCAAAAACATTAAAAATCCTTGCAATATATATATTTGAAAATAAGAGCGAAGGTAAAAATATTTCCAAGTTTCGCGCCAGTTTTTATATCTAAAATCCTCTGCTTTTTTATTTATAAACCGTATACCAATATGCAGAAAAATACGCATAGCCCAAAATAAAGTTAGTGTTAAAATAACCAAGAGTGCTAGGTTTAAGTTTTTGTGTATATTCAAATTTGAAAAGTACAAGGTGACAGAAGAGAGTAGTATGCCAGGACCCCAAAAAACATCTATCATATCATTTCTTTTTGTAATTAGAGATATAACAAAAAGTATATTAACTAATACAAATACAGACAAGCCGCTAAGTAATAAAAAATCTGTAAAAATCATAAATTAATTTATCCAAAAATATATTTTGTAAGCAACAAATGCTGTAAAAGTAGATAGTATTACACCCCATAATATATCAACAAAAACTAATCTTATTGGCCAGTTTTTTACAGTTGCCAGATTAGTGAGATCATATGTCATGTAACAGAAAAATCCAAACATAGCAGCGAGGGTAACTGTTTTTAAAAGTGATTTTGCTTCTATTCCCGGCACAACAGCAAATACAAATATGCCAACTATATATAGTAGATAAAAAAGGGTAACAGCAGGCCAGTAAAATTTTATAGTAACGATTGGACTCATTAGTTTGTTGTACCAGTCTTTTGCGAACACTCCGAGCCAAAGCATATCAAAAATAAATATTATAGGCAGTGATAATAGATAGGTGTATATAATTTTTAGCATATTTTTAATTTTGATTTTATGGTATTTATTATAACATATTTTTGCGATATAATAAAAGCATATTAAATGAAAATATTAGCTTAAAAAAGTGTATTCTCTTTATCTTCAACAACCTCCTTTTTAAGACTTTTTTTCTTAGATACTCTCTTTGGGAATTTTGTTCTGTGAATATTTCTATCTAATGTTTTAAACAGTTCATATGTTTTAGCTTTATTAATTTTGGAAGCAGCGGCAAAATCTACAACTGGATTTGGATACTTAAAATTAGTTAAAGTATGTAAATCTTGATAATTAATAATTTTTGACACCTCAATATCACGAAGCTCAGGTATCCATTTTTTTACAAAAATACAATTAGGATCATGGTCGAGAAGTTGCTTGGACGGTGTAAATATATTTATCGCATTCATACCTAACACACCTGCCTGCATTTGTACTTGGCTCCAATGTAGTCCTGGTACATAATCCAAAAATACTGTAGCCATAAACTTGCCAACCTCACGCCAGTCAAGATCCAGTCCAAATACTGGATAACTAACTAGCATCGCCCTCATACGGAAATTAATAAATCCTGTTTCCAGTAAACATCTCATACAAGCGTCGATAAGTGACTCGCCAGTTTTACCTGTTTTGAATGCCAGAAATAAGTCAGGATCATGAGTATAACTAATATTATCAAAGTCAGATGTTACGGCCTTTATCGGCATAGTCGGCTTACTCTCTAGGCGCTGAATAGCATGCTCTCGCCAAAATTGTCTCTGCTGCGATGCTGAAACTCCTAAATTAAGCCATTTATTTTGCTCTATTTCAAGCCTTTTTGCATAATAGTGTTTAACATATCTGTGTGAGACACTCCCAAATGCCAAATACTGAGACAACCTAGCTCCATGCTCGAGTGCTGTGTTTGGACTTGATATACCACCCCGATATCTACTCGCTCTATTTGTAGCAAAATCAATCATAGTTGCTATAGCATTTTTTTCAGATGTTGGCCTTAGGTTATATTTTGAAGTTAAAGAGTTAAGTCTTTCAGTAAAGAAGATGAGTAAGTCATCGTTACTACTTAGTATTTCTTTTTTTATATCTGCTTGCAAATTTGAATCAAATATTGGCATAGGGATTAATGGTTCACTCAAATAATCACGCACTTTTTGTGTATGATTTGACCAGGCATCTTTTTTTCTAGATACACCATTTTGTGTATTCGAGTATGGGTGAATTATATAGTCCGCACTCAATCCCCTTAAATTTATAATTATTATACAGAGGTAATGCCGCAGCAAGATATCCATATTGCCAAAAATCAGCAAATTCATACTCGGTTACAGGATTTTGCATAAGATCAGTTTCTAACCCCAAGATCGGTAAAAATACAGCCTTATTTTCTTTGCTTAGACTAATTGCTTCTTGTAGAGCAAAATTGTCTAAAAATCTAAGATCTTTTTTGTGCCAATATACAATCATAAGTTAGCTGCCAGGCTTGGACTCGAACCAAGATAATATCCTTCAGAGGGATGTGTCCTACCATTAGACGATCTGGCAATATAAATACATAACTTTTGAGTTAAAGTTATGTATTTACTTTTATAGTATAACACAAAAAAAGTATTTTGTTTAGATGTGGAAAAGTCTCATAAATAAAAGTGACTTTATGTTATATTTTAGTTATACTCTTGGTGAAGAATATAAAAATGCTCGCAAATAGCGCGCATTTTTCTTTGACTTGCAAAAAAGTCTAAAATCTTGTATAATAGGGTCATAAATAAATATTTTATCAAAAATAATTATATAGAATAATCTAATAACCAAAAATATATATGGCAACCAGAAAAGCAGCGGGTTCTGCAAAAAACCTAACAGACAGTAATGCACAATATCTAGGTGTAAAAAAATACGACGGAGAAGTTGTGAGTGTTGGTAATATATTAGTGCGTCAGCGTGGTTCACGTATCGTAGCTGGTAAAAATACAGCATATGGAAAAGACTTCACAGTATTTGCTTTAAAAGAAGGTAAAGTTAAATTCTCTTCAAAGAGACATACAAACTTTGACAACACTCAAAAAGTTAAAAAAGTTATAAATGTAATCTAGTTTTTAAAAACTTAAAAACACAAAATAAAAAACCAGTACAATTTTATTGTACTGGTTTTGATTTTATATTTCCTATCCTAAATATTTTTTTAGAATGCAAATTGCGTCCAAGCTTGTTTTGCGTTATCAAAATCTTTAAGATCATCTTTTTTACATATAACACGCGCAATCCATTTTTCTTTTTCTTCATTTGAACAAGTTTTCAAATGATCAACATCGCTCTCTGTTAAAAGCCAAGGGTTGGTATTTGCAAAAAAGTGTATAGAACCAAGATTTATTTTTTTACCATAAGATTGCCACATAGAGTATTTCAAACTGTCGGCAGCACAAGCTTCAGCTTTGCTAGACCATTCAGAATCTAAAACTACAAGAGTCGGGAATCGTTGGGACTGAGTGATTACATCTTGTGAATTTGTTTCAAGGTCTGGAGTAGCAGCTACAATAGTATCAGACCAGTCACTGTTAGCTGTAACAGCTTTGTCATGCCAGCTAGATAAACCTAAAAGTCTACCACGCTCATCAGGTTCAGAATGATTTCTGATAATCCTAATAAATTGTAATTTTACAAGATAAGGTTCTTTGACTAAGTTATTGAACCAGTATATAGGGCTTCCAGGCTTTAGATCTTTAAAACGGTTTCTTTTGTGTAAATCTAGAACTTGTTGCATTTGTGTTTCTCCTAATGTGTAATGTGCTCAGATTAAGTCAATCTGCTTAGTCAGCATATCAAAATTGAAATCAAAAGTCAAATGAAAAAAATTGTTTTCCGCTTTGGAAAAAGTGATGAAGAGTGATATAATATTAAAATGCAATTAGACCTCATTTTAATGGAAAAGTTAATAGTTTGTTATTATGAGATGTTAGATGGAGAGCTTATAGATAATTTTAATAGTGAGATATTTTTTAGTAACGATATTTTAAAAATAAATTTAAAATATAAAGTCTTAAAACACATTGTGGAACAAAGAAAAAGAGATGGATATACAGATGTGGTTCTACTAAAGATGTTCCAATCTGTAATAGAAATATTGAATAATAAAAAATATAGAATTGTAAATAATAAAAAAGAAGAAAATAGTTTTTTGTTTGTTGAGATAATAGAAGATAAAAATATGGGTGTGGTTTTGGTCTTAGAAATAGTTTCAGAAAAAGAAAATACTTATTATATCAAAACTGGATTTTATAGAGCCTCAAATAAAATAAAAAAACTTTTGAAGTGACAAAAAACAAAACAGCATATTGCGATGCTGTTTTGGTCTGGAGGGACGGAACTCTCCCTCATAGCCACACGGGCCGGCGGCACTCCGATTTTCCGCCTTTCAGTACCTATACTATATCAAACTTGAAATCAAAAGTCAAATGAAATTTTTACTAATTTAGTAAGTTGAGTCATCAAATATTTTTGCTGGAACCCCTTTTCTTATTTGGTAGTTCTCGCAACTTTTTTTATGTGAATCAGAAGAGAAAGGGCCAATAGCAAATTCACATTCTACAACAATTTCTTCACATGTTCCAGGAGAAACTTTATCATCTTCTCTTTTTATATAATACCAACTTCTTTTTACTATAAAATCTTCAGTTCCACCAGACTCACTGCTTCCCATTGTTATATAATCTCCCACATTCGGAACAGAGGGCATTTCTATTATTTGTGTAAAATCAGTCTCGCCACCACCTTGAGGAACAAAATTAAATTGTATTTTCATATTTTATTGTTAGGTTGGGGTTCATATTCAAAATTAATTTTCTAAATATTTTCTAACCTATTTCTATTATGTTTTAATGCTTTTTATTTGTCAAGCGTTTTTAAATATTTTTTTCTTATTTTAATAACTTTATGTTA
>JAYTBU010000012.1:0-16888 GCA_043736875.1 bacterium | reverse complement strand
TTTTATCTTCTAGGTCTATTTTGTGTTTTTTATTAGACATATAAATTAGCTTGAAAACCATCTATTCATATTATACCACATCCACCTTTTTCTTTTTTGATATGTCCACAGTAGCCAATAATATAACTACAGAAGCTGCAACATACAGCACATCCTTTAAAGTAGATCCTATGTATAGCCAAGGGCTAATCAGTATTATTATTGCCACTATTCTAATTAAGTTTTTGTTCATATTTTTATTTATTTAATTTTTAATATATTAAAATCAAATTATTCTTTATAATTTATATATATTATAGCATAAAAATACTTATATAAATAATTTAAAAACAAAAAAACCATACATTGCTGTATGGATATTTTGTAGAATAAGTCTATCTTGCGATTTAAATACTCTGTTCTCCCGAAAAACTACTTTCGCGCACTTAAGCACTATCATCGCTCATTTGGGGCTTGACGACTCTGTTCGGAATGGGAAAAGGTATACCCCCAAAGCAAATCAGGAGAACAGAATATTCAAATATTTATACATTGCTGTACATACTTGATATTACATTCGTTTTTAATTCAATATTATCACAAAAAGATTCAGTAAATAAACTTGCGCTTTAAAAAATAAAGTACTCTACATTTATTTGTAGCATAATATACACAGTTCCTAATAGGACTTCGCGTAATTAGTAAGCCTCGACTCAACGCATTACTGCGCTTACATCTAGCTCCTATCAACCTAATAATCTCTTAGGACGCTTCAACGATTACTAATCTTGAGGGTAGCTTCCTTCTTAGATGCTTTCAGAAGTTATCTAGTCCCGACATAGCTACTGGGCGATCCGGCTGGCGCCAGAGCCCATACACCAGAGGTCAGTTCACCCCGGTCCTCTCGTACTAGGGGCAAGTCCTCTCAATAATCGAACGCCTGCAGAAGATAGGAAACCAACCTGTCTCACGCACTCATGTTTTATATCATATATTGATTTCCAATCTATATGAACCTCTGTTTCTAGAGGGATCGGACTATAGCATGCTCTTAATTTTAATTAAGAGTGCTAACGTGTAGTCTCTACGGGTGCACTTACTTAGTGCTTCCCTCGGAATTGTCTGTCATATTTGCATATGCTTAAGATTTTTCCGATATTAGTTAGCTTGTCCATACATATCACTATGTATGACCGCCGTGATCAATGTCTATTTACTAAGTTAAGTCTTAGTCCTCGGGTTCAAACTAAGAGAAATCTATAATAGAAAAGTGAATAAAAAAATATTTTTAAATAAATATCTGAGAAAGATATTATATATAATTTTGTTCTCTACTATACATTCCTCTACGGTTTGAACCCAGCTCACGTATCTTTTTAATTGGCGAACAGCCAAACCCTTGGTAGCTTCTCCACCACCAGGATAAGATGAGCCGACATCGAGGTGCCGAACACCGCCGTCGATATGAACTCTTGGGCGGTACTAGCCTGTTATCCCCGTGGTAGCTTCTATCCGTTAATCTTCATCCGCATCTAATGCGAAATGTCGGTTCACTAGGACCCAGTTTCCTGTCTGCTCGACATGTCCGTCTTGCAGTTAAGCCAGCTTATGCCCTTACACTATCGGCATGGTTTCCATTCACGCCTAGCTGACCTTGATGTACCCCTCCGTTACTCTTTAGGAGGGAACCGCCCCAGTTAAACTCCCCACCAGATACTGTCTGCGTACGTTTTTTCCGTACACGTTAGTGCTTGCCACTTCAAAGGCGGCTATTTCACTTGCGAGTAGATGTGAACCGAAATCCACAACATCAAACCTCTGACCGCTATACTACGCAGTGAAGTAACAAACACAATATCAAGCTAGAGTAAAGCTCACGGGGTCTTTTCGTCTATCTGCAGGTAGGGGGCATCTTCACCCCCACTGTATTTTCACCGAGCTACTCCCAGAGACAGTTCCCCACTCGTTACGCCATTCGTGCACGTCTGAACTTACCAGACAAGGAATTTCGCTCAATTATTCCTCTAAATTGGACTCTATCTTGATCTTTTATATTACTATAATTAAGATCTCTAGCATTGGTCTCTTGATTACTAGATATACGAATACTATATTTCTATAATTTCGGGTAGCTTTTGAATGGTTAAACAATATTTCTATATGCTTGTGTTTATCTTAACTTTCGCTATACAGTCCTAATGTAGTGTACTTAACTTCTAAAAATAAATTATAAATAATAAATTAAAATAATTAAATACACAACCTTAGGACCGTTATAGTTACGGCCGACATTGACGGGGGCTTATAACGGTCAGCTTGATATAATCGCACCACCATTATTTGACCTTCCCGCATTGGTCAGGCGTCACCCCATATACTTCCTCTTACGAGTTCGCATGGAGCTGTGTTTTTGATAAACAGTCGGCAGGGACACTTTCGCTGCGCCCTCTACTTGCGTAGAGGGAGGCCTTATCGCTAACTTACGGCCGCTTTTTTGCCTAGTTCCTTTGGGAGAATTCACTCGTTCGCCTTGGTCTACTCGACCTGACTACCTGTGTCGGTTTACGGTACGGGTTGATAAAAAATTAACGCACTACTATCAAAGCTTAAGGTAAGCCCTGATAGTAATGTTCTGTATTCACAGAATGTAGAACCTTTTCTTGGCATCGTGCTCACTCATCTTCAAATGTATTGCTACATCCTTCGTGCTTAGCCTCTCATTTATATCGCGGATTTGCCTACGATACACAATCAGCTACCCAACCCCAATCCAATAAGGGGCATGAATTACAACAATGCGTCAGTCCATCACAATTTTACCAAGTTACTGAATATTAACAGTATGTCCATCGCTTGCGGTGTTAACCATCAGCTTAGGCCCGACTAACCCCACGTCGATCAACGTTGCGTGGGAATCCTTAGTCTTTCGGCGGACGGGGCTCTCACCCGTCTTGCGGTTACTTGTGCAAGCATTCGTACTTCATAACGCTCCAGTGTGGGTCACCCCTTCACCTTCAGTGCAGATATGAACACTCTCCTACCGCTATAACAAAAGTTATAGCCCGCAGTTTCGGCGGTATGCTTTAGTCCCGATTATTTGCGGCGCAAGGTCTCTCGATGAGTGAGATGTTACTCTTTCTTTCAATGGTGGCTGCTTCTAAGCCAACATCCTCATTGTCAATGAAACCTCACCTCCTTAAGTACACTTAGCATACACTTTGGGGCCTTAACTTGCGATCAGGGCTCTTTCCCTCTTGTCCATGGAGCTTCGCCCCCACAGACTTACTGCCGGATTATATTGAGTGGCATTCAGAGTTTGATAGGTTTTTCCGTATTGCTACTAGTAAAAACCTTCCAGTGCTTTACCTCCACTCATAAACATCCGACGCTAGTCCAAAAACTATTTCGGAGAGAACCAGCTATTACCAGATTCGATTAGCTTTTCACTCCAACCCACAGGTCATCCGAAGGAGTCGTACAACCTACCGGTTCGGTCCTCCATCTGCCTTTCGGCAGACTTCAACCTGCCCATGGGTAGCTCATCTGGCTTCGGGTCTAACACGTGCTACTATTATTTCGCGCTATTCACACTCGCTTTCGCTTTTGGCTTCGTGGCTTTCTTCCACTTAACCAGCAGCACATGTTAACTCGCTCGCTCATTCTTCAATAGGCACGCAGTCGAGGATCAAGTCCTCTTCTACTCTTTGTAAACATAGGGATTCAAATCTATTTCACTCCCTTTCCAGGGTTCTTTTCACCTTTCCCTCACGGTACTAGTTCACTATCGGTCTCAAGGAATATTTAGCCTTACCAGTTAGTACTGGTGGATTCTCCCAAGCTATTCGTGTCTTGAGATACTCAGGAACAGAGTCAAATAAGTTGTATTAATTTCGTTTACAGGCCTATCACCTTCTATGGGTGTTCTTTCCAGAACATTAGACTATCAATACAATTTGTAACTTATCTAGAAAAATCTACGACTCTGCCCTACAACCCCGTCCATGCAAGCATGTCGGTTTGGGCTCCTGCGTTTTCGCTCGCCGCTACTTGCGCAATACATATTTGTTTCTTTTCCTCCACTTACTGAGATGTTTCACTTCGGTGGGTATACTTCTGGGCACTGCTGCCTCAGATTCTTGTACATTACTACAAGAGAGTTTCCTCATTCGGAGATTCCCGGGTAAGATTGTTAGACATCAACCCGAGACTTATCGTAGTCTGACCACGTCCTTCATCGCTTCCTTGAGCCAAGGTATCCACCCTATGCTCTTAATTGTCCTATTAGGAACTGTATATACTATAAAATTAATATAGTAGACGTCCCTTTATTTTTTATTTACGATGTCTTAACTTTTTATGTTTAAGACACTCGCACAAGTTTATTTATGAATTCGCCACACTTCTCGGTGGAGAAATGTGGACTTTTTGTGATTCCAAGTCGAGAGCTGAAAAGACCCCAATCAATGTAACAAACATTACTGTCTGCTAATCATTGAGATAACAAATGTCTCTCGCTTGGTATTGAATTGTCAACGAACGTAAGACATATATTAGCATACTTAAAATAAAAATGCAAGCGATTAGCGCAAAGTCTCTTAAAGTCTATATTTATCCAAATAAAAAGAGCAAGATAACTTGCTCTTTTGAGTAAAACTAATTTTTAAATATCTACTTTACTTACCTGAAACTCTTACTAAAAAGATAATATTGTATTATCTAAAAGAAATAGACTCTTTAGCAAAATTAATAAATGCTGTAAAATCTGCTACATTTTGCCTGCCTTTATCGAAAGATAAGTGGTAGGAACGCTTTAAAAGATTATCCCTTAAAGTATTAAATCTTTTTAAGTGTTTAACATTTATGATTTTTTCCTCATAAAGACTGTAACAAATACATATAGCAAAAGCTAAAAATGAATAAGCGCTGACTGTTCTGTTTAGCTTGTCTGGTGCATGCTCTTTGGTTAGAGTTACAGACTCTAGGACCTGTAGACACTTTTTTAATTTATTGCTACTGTAATCCTTCATGTCTATATAGCAAGCTTTTTGTATAGTTATCATAAGTGGATACAGTACTCTTTCCACACTTAACACTTTATTTCTAATGGCCTCACTATTCATCTCTACTGTTTTGAAATAACGCAGATCAAGCTCAAAGACAGTCTCCATGTAAATGTTAGCTGCTTGGCAGAATAATAACTGAGTAAAGTGCATAATCTGTTGATCTTCAAGAGAAACACTACCTCCAAAAATATATTCTTCTTCAAATTCCACCATCCTCAACTTATCACATTGCAAGTCGTGAACTTTTTTAAGTATATCGCCATTTTTATATTGAGATAAATATTTTTTTAATTCTGACACAAAAGTAGGCATAATAGTTGGATCGATCTGAGTCAATAAATCTTCTGTATTTTTGAAAAACACAAAAAAGTCTGACATATGGTAAAGTCCCGGCATCTTTTCTAATAACTCTACAAATTTTTCAACTTTACTCTGATTTTCTGAAACTTCTTTAGTCATGACATCTTCCCTTTTAAATAATAACAAACAACCTACAAAAAGATTTTAGTATTTAAAACCTTTTTGACTATATCATACTACAACAAAATAAAATAAAAAGCAAGTGCTAATACTTTATTATTCATATTTTAAACCTCATACATATCAACCACATCAGACACTTCTTCAAAACTTGTTATGCCAGACAAGATTTTTACCAATCCATCCTCACGCATATTTGGTATGCCCTGATCCCTGGCTGCATACTCTATATCCCTCTCGCTACCGCTAGATATAGCTATGTCTTCTATCTTTTTGTTCATGACTATACCTTCAAATATACCGACTCTACCCTTGTATCCTATGTGGCACTTATCACAACCCTCCAAATTTGCTGTATATATTTTATATTCTGATTTTGGGGTTAGATCAAAATCATCGACTATTTTATTATCTGATAACATGTTTCCAAGTATATTTGTAAAAAGTTTTGAAAGCTTCTCATCTGTCTTACTCTCAACTTTACAGTGTGAACATAGCTTCCTGCATAACCTCTGTGCCATCACAAATGAGAGAGACGAGCCGAGAGTCTTTGCATCTACGCCCAAGTTAATAAATCTAGGTACAGCTCCTGCGGCTGAGTTAGTGTGTAATGTTGATAATACTATGTGCCCTGTGAGAGCTGCCTGAGCTGCTACTTTTGCTGTATCTTCATCACGTATTTCACCCACCATAATCACATCTGGATCCTGACGAAGTGCAGCTCGCAGACCAAGTAAAAAAGTATAACCCTTTTTTACTTCTACTTGAGTCTGTACTACACCCTCCATATGATATTCTATAGGATCCTCTATTGTCATAATTTTCACTTCTGGAGTGTATACTTTACGCAGACATGAGTACATGGTGGTGGTCTTACCTGACCCAGTAGGACCAGTAGTTAACACCATACCAAAAGGTTTTTTGATAGCTCTATCTAGTTCTCGCATCATGACACTACTCATGCCAAGATTCTCAAAAGGTACATTAGCATTACGTGGGTCAAGAAGACGCATAACAAAGCTTTCACCGTTACTGGTGGGCACTAGTGACACACGCATCTCTATGTCTCCAAATGTTGAACTCATAGAGAATCTGCCGTCTTGAGCATTAGCTGTGCTTGAAAGTTTTAATCCTGATAATAGTTTTAGACGACTGTTCATCATGTCATATGTTTTTCTGTCTGTGTGATATATGTCACTAAGGTTACCGTCCAATCTAAAACGAAAGCGAACCAAGTCCTCTTCTGGTTCTATGTGTATATCACTCGCTCCAAAATGTATAGCTCCCGCCATAGTTAACTCTATTAACCTACTCACCCTTTCTTTCTTTTCATTTTCTGCTACATATTCTATTTTCTTTTGGAAATCGGCTAGAGTATTTACATCTTTTAAAAGATCTTGAAGATGATTACCATCGAGATCTACTATTCCTTTTGCTACAATATTCTCTTTGTCCAAATCAGAGTAACGTATATATACATGCTCCAGAGAAAACTTTGAAGCTACATAAACTATCATATTTATACCCTCTGTCTCATAGAGCTTTTTCAAAAAGGCGATAGAGTTCTCATTGTTAGGATCAAGCATGGCTACATGCAAGTCTTTATTAATATATTTAAATGGTGCTACTCCATATTTTTGAGCCTCTTCTATTTTTATTTTAAGCAAAGAGTCTAGTTCTGGAGATGCTAAGCGCAAATCCACATAAGGTAATCCTGTCTGATCTGACAAGTACTTTGCATTGCGCTCATCATCATCGACACCTAGCTCGGCCAGCTTTGTTTTTATTTTTATATCTATAGCGTCATCTATAATCATATAAAAATTATAGCATGTATTTTATGTTTTATACACAAAAAGAAAAATAATCTGTTGATAAATATCTTATTTTATGTTAATATAATAGTCTAGATGAGGTTTATGTAAAATGTAAATCAAAATCTAGTTGCGTAAAATCTATGCATAAAAGATGGTGGCTATAGTGTAACGGTTAGCACAAGGGTTTGTGGAACCCTTAGTTCGGGTTCAAGTCCCGATAGCCACACCAATGAATCAGTTTGGGTAGATTCACTTTTATCTGTAGAAGCTCCTATGTTGGCATTATTAAAATGCTTGTTTTGTATGTCTTATATTTTTGATAAGACTATTTTGTTCCCTAGCTGGTATCTGCAATATTATTGAAAATAATTTTTCATTAATCTAATTTATCACCTAAATAATATTTACTATTTTTATCATAAGCGTATCCGTCTTTTAAAACTTTAAAAGATTCTGCATCAGCACCTATTAATTTTCTACCGCAAGAATAGTACACATTATTTTTGTCTTTTGCATAAGAAACAGAATAAGGCATGCCATCACTGTTATAATAATTCCCTAAATATTCAAAAGTCTCAGCATCTATATATGTAGTTGAGGCAAAGTTACTTTCTACATAAACCCTATTTTTATCGGAAAAATATCTTGCACACGATTTTTCTGCGCAACCACAAGCTCCAACCAGCTTAAAAGATTGAGTATCTGCTTGTTCTATTTTTGTAAAAACTAAATCACTATAAAAATCTCCAAAATAAACACCATTTTTATCTTTTAAGACTTCATAATCTAGACCACTTAAGGTATCAAGATCCAGAAAACTTTTTATACTTTTTGAAGTTTCGTTAGTTTTATGTATTCTGTATTTATCTACAATATATGAGCCCACAAATTTCATACTACTAAGATCCACATCTGACACACGATCACCCCTAAGATAAAGATTATTTTTATCTCTAGAATACTGATTAAAAATATCAATATTTTCTTTGTCATATATTTCAAAGGTTTCAGGATCGGCACCAGCTATAATGTTTATATTGTAGTATACGTTGTATCTATCCTTGGAATAAGAGTCGTTTATTTTCATCTTTGTATTTATTATGGGAAGAGATACGTTGACGGACTTATTAACTTTAAATGGATCTGCAAAATAAATAGTAGCAATAACTAATATTATTACTAAACTTACAAAACTAACTATTATAATATTTTTCTTCATTTTTATATTATATCATAAAATTAGGCACTTTGTAATTACTTTTGCTTATAAGTTTTACTAGTATATTGAAAATAAAAAAATGGCCGCGACTTCGTCGCGGCCATTTGGCTTACACTTAAACTAACTCTACTTTCTAAGTTCTATCAGAAAAACAAGAATTAAAAGTCTTGTTATACCACTCCATAGACAATGGTTCTGCACTATATTTTATGAATATTTTTGCTACACCAGCTTTGTTCTGGTCCACACTAAATGCTTCCAATGCTGAGTCTAATTTTTTCTTACAAAAAGCTGGGTTAACACTCGCCCCCAATTTACTTCTGAGAGCTATCTTTATACTCTAGCCCAATTTGAGTCAAGATGAGATTAACCTCTTCACAACCTTCCCCATGAAAGATTGCTAAATCACGAACAGTCAAGTAACCACCTTCAACGATCTCTAGTCCGCGCAACTTTATGAGTTGCAGATCTTTTAGTTTTTTATTTTTAAAATATTTACAATTTTTATCATTTCTTCAAAAATCTGAACCGAATCTTCAAAGTTATTAGTAAATAAAATATTTTTAATTTCCATATCTGGAAATTTGTTGTTTATGTTTAAAATTATACCCTCTTCAAGTAAGTCGTTTACTGTCGTATAGTTTCCATAATCAGAATAAAGTAAAATATTTTTCAAAATTCTAAAATAATATTTTCTTATAAATTTAATCTTATCCCTTCTTAAGATCGTGGCATCAGTATACTTCAATCTCACTTTCTGAATATGATCTACAGTGCGAACTAGTATGCTATTTTTATAGTCAGCAATACTGATGTCAGAAAATAAGCCTATGAACAAATTAGGGTCTCCCATTATACACTTAGATTTTGCAAGGTACTCCAACTTGAACTCTTTAGATCTGTAAGGGAGGCCTGTTTTAATTTCCTCCTCGGTATACACATCTAAATCAACGTCCCCATAAACATTCTGAATGATTTCAATTAATTTTATTAATTTTGAATCATATTTTTTCATAACCATTATCAAATCTAAATCTCCAGAAAAATCTTTATATAAAAAAGACCCATAAACATATACGCCTGATAAAAAATCTACTAAATGTTGATTTTCTTCAAGGATCTTTTTAAATTCTTTTAAATTATCGTTCATATTTATAGTTTATTTACAAGTTTATTCAGTAGGTCAATTAAAGCTGGATTTTTAAAGTTAGAAATATCTATAGGTAAACACCCCATTTCTCCCAGGACTCCGTCAAATTTTTTATATATTTCATATATCTTTTTAACCACCTCATTTGGGGTCATTTTAGAAAGTTCATCGATCTCTAAATTACTTAAGACAGATAATCCTCTCATAATATGAAAACCAAATCCATGTCCAACAATTACAATTTCTGTACTCAGTTCAGCTTTGTGGCTTTTTTTAGAAAATTCTAAAACAGAACCAAAAATACGCCTTAAAGAATCTCCATATGTTTCTCCCTGTTTAGTAAAATAATTTAATAAATCTGGGTACTTGTAACTGCCATTCTCTAGCAAGACTGGGTCTCCGAATTTATAGAAGAGATTTTGGTCTGTGTTATTTTTACCAAGACTTTCATTTAAAAATATACTAGCTGCAATATCTAGGCCTTTAAAAAAATCACCAGCTTCGTAATCTTCAGGAAGCTTGAATTCTCCTTGGTCTGGAGAGATAAGATTTTTATCTACGGAATATCGTATATGAAAATTTTCACCGAGCTGTCTTTTTATTTCTTCTGCGATCATTTCTGATGTTTGAATGGCTCTTATTTTAGAAGAAGTTACGAATAGGACAGATTTTTTATCTCCTTCTTTTATTTTAAAAATTATAGCTTTTGCTTGCCTCTTTAATACTTCTCTATTCTCTGGAGTATCAATGAGATGTCCGTCTCGACCATGATTCTTAAGGTCATCAATCTCTTGCAGATGACTTGCTACTAAAATTTCACTAGGGCCAGAGCTACTAAATTTCATAATTATCAATTAAGATCTTTTTAATTATTTCAGGCCGGATGTCAGAGGATAATAAATCTTCACCTTTAATTTTTACAAAACCTATTTCAGGTAATTCACCATCAAAAACATCATGACAAACATAAACGAAGCATATTTCATGTATGTCCTCCTCCCCATTATTAAAAATATTTTCAACGACTTTAAGTAGGGTTAGGTTACTTGCTTCAAAGTTTATCTCTTCCATTATTTCTCTCTTTACACCATCATAAGAAAATTCATTAATTTTTAACTTCCCTCCAACCAAAAATGCATATCCTTTATCACTTTTTTCAAGGACGTAACCTTCACTTGATTTTATTATTACAGCTGTACGTATATACAGTCTAGAGTTTTCAACTTTTATAGATAGGTCCATAGATTTTTATTTATTAAAATAAGTACAAATTAATATACTATACTTTGTAATAAGTATAACATACCCCCCCCCCTACAAAATCAAGTAATATTCACAACATACACAAATAAACTCTCGGTGGACCTAGTATAACCTATGTAGTCAGAATTCCTATTTAAATTATTCATTATTTTCACAAACCTTTCTGATGAGTTGGTATAATCTCTGGATTCATTTATGCATATAACTGAATTAAACTCCGTACCCTGTGATTCTAACTTAGTCATTATTTTTAACTTCTCACTTTCAGGAAACAATACTTTTAGTTTATTTTTAGTAACTTCCTTATCGCAAAGTATCCCAATAGTCTCTTCTGCTTTTTTATCACTGACCACATCTTTTATCTTTTGACTTAATTCTAACTCAGAAGCCAGATTATACTTTTCTGGTTTTGGGCCACTCTTTGCTGTCTCTGGTATTTCTACTTTATAATTTTCTTCTTTTAAGAATTCTAATATCTCTTTTGTATTTCTATATACTTTGTCCAGGTCAACTTTTTTACACAAAACAAAATGATCATTTTCATTTTTAGTTTCTGGTTTTAAAAGACTTTTCTGATTAACGTCACCTACGTAAACTATAGATTTATTTATTGGACTTACACACTTTCGAATAAGAGATATTTGGTCATATGAATAATTCTGAAATTCGTCTACTATTATCATCTTATAATCTATTTTTGTTTTTCTTTTATATGCTTTATATTTACCCTCACCCAACATCTTGTGATACTCATCCTCAATATACAAACCCCCTTCTATTTTCATCATATTTAGCATAATGGTCATATCTAGATAATCATATTTTCTATCTTTTTGATTCCTGGTAAACATCTTATAACTTTCTTCTTTTAAAGACTTTTTATACAACTTCCCCAACCCTGTTTCAAAGGAATCACCATACTTTTTAAAAGTTATTTTACTTTTTTCTAATACATTAATTTTTTCTTCCAAATAATTTAAGTAATTCTCATCTATGTTAGCGAGATTTATTTCTAAAATGTTTTCAAGCTTCATAAGTGAAGTGCACCATTCAAAAAAAGTAGTTACTGTCATATTTGGAATACCAAGTTTTGGAAGTATGGAAGAAAAGTATTCTTTGGTGGATTTATCTTGCGCAAACATAATCATGTTTCCATTGGTATACATGCCTGAGGTCTCTGGGGTTTGCAGTAAATATGCTACCCTGTGCAGACATATCGTAGTCTTACCCGACCCAGCTGGACCTGAGATGATAAGCGGCACTTTTGCATTCGATTGTATTATTTTGTATTGTTCTTTTTCTATTTTTGAAACTATTTCTGACAATCCATATTCACCCTTTACACTATTTAAAAAGTCTTCATATATTATGTTTACACCATTAACAACATCTTCTTGTGAATAGTATATTACTTTTTCATTCGAGAGCACATAGTTATCTTTTTGATTTAAATTAACTTTTTTTATTTTATCTTTTGGTAAACTGATCTCACACTCACCAAGCTCTTCAAAGCGTAATGTAGACACGGGTACAGTCCAAGATATTACTCCGTCTGATGCATAGCTGTACTTTGATATGTATGACTCTTTTTTTCCTTCTTCGTCTTCGTATACTACTTTTGCAAAAAATGGAGAATCGCTCAAATGTTTTAACTCTTCTAATCTTTTTTTGGCATACACCCATTGTTGCATTACCACTTCTTGATCTGAGCCGTATAGCTTTTTATATTTTTCTGACAGATCCTTCTCTTCATTTAATACTCTATCTATCTCCAATGAAATAACTTCTCTAATATTTAATATTTAATATTTTGAATTTTAAGTTATCGGCTAGAAAATCTTTATATTGTTGTTTTAACATAAGTAACTTATATATAATACCTATTATATCACAAAAGAATATTTATATAAAATGACTATATTACTCTAAATAAAAACTAAGCCCCAATACCCAAGTTAAGTGAATTTAAATAATTGATAATATATCTATCTCTTTTTTAATTTCTACCTTAACTTCATTCCGAAGAGTGTCTATTTCTGGACACCAGAAAAAGAAAAACACGACCCTTGTGTCGTGTTTTTCTTTTTCTATTTAATGTCTATTTTAACTATCTCTCCTGTGGACGGTGAAAAAACTGGTGTTCCAATAGCTTTTTCAGTAGTATTATCTTTATTTACTATATCTAAGTGGAAAGATCCTTTAATAAATCTAACTAATACAGATTTTGTGTCCTGCTGAAAACATGCCTGAGACAACGGCGTTTTTTTATCTTTTTTAAAAAAACACACCTCAGAAATACCAGCTCCATTAGTTCTCTCATCTAATATCACTCCATACTTTGACATAAAACTATCAGCAGCTTCATCAAACTCTGCCTCAAGAAGAACTTCTTGCTCAATCTCTTTAATGTTATTAGTTTTTGTTTCTTCTTTAGAGACTGGATTTACAGTGACAGAAAGATAGCCTGCTATTTTACCGAAAAATTTTTCATCAAAAGAGTATTTGTTAGAAAAATCAAAATGTTGGCAATTTGCCTCAAATAATAACTTATTATTTTTTTCTAAAACTACAGCAAAGTCTACACCCATACACTTAGTTCTCATTGATGGTCTAACTATTTTAATGTTTGGTAGTCCTATACTTTTAAGCTTAGAGTTAATTTGTCCAGCATTTACTTCTGCCATACGGTTAAAATTTATCTCTTGCTGCTTAAGAGCCTCCTGATGTGACATTTCTTGGTTATTTATGCTTGAAGCTGTGGCCACACTTGGCGCACCTGCGAGTATCGCTGATGTTGCGACTGCTCCTGCTATTTTTTTAAATGTATTTGATATGTTCATAATTTTATTTATTAATTTTTATATATATTAAGTATATCACCCCCCCCCACAAATACAAGTTAGTTTTACACATAAAAAGAGAGGCGCCGTAGGCGCCGCTCTTTTGTTTTTTAAAATAAAATTTATTTCTAAATTATTATTTTACAGCTTCTTTTGCTGTCTCTGAAAATTCTACATTTTCAAAAGTCAATTTCTTTTCTAGTTTTCCTGTCGCTAAGATTTTTACTTTTGGTATACGTCCCAGTCTCATTTGTACTAGACCCATAGCTATCAAAGTCTGTGGTGATACTACAGAACCATTTTCAAATATATTCAGATCACCAAGGTTAACTGGTATATAATTTGCTCTAAAGGCTTTGTTCATGTTCACACCGCGACCACGTAGTTTTGGTATTTTTTTGATCACATCACGTAGTGCTGGACGGCGTTTGTTACCAGCTCTCGCTGTTTGTCCTTTGCCACCGCGACCTGATGTTTTTCCTCTTGTTCCACCACGACCAACTTGGCGTGATTTCTTGTTCGGGTTTTCTCTTATTATTTCATGTATTTGCATATTTTTATTTTACCCAGTAGGTGATCCTGCTGGATCAGAGATTATGCACGTGCTGACACTTCAGCCAAAGCCTTCATGGTCGCGCGAGCATTATTAAGTTTGTTTTTTGTACCTCCATGGAACTTTGCAGTTACATTTTGTAAACCTGCAAGATTCAAGATAACGCGAGCAGATGATCCAGCAATTAGACCTTTTCCTTTATTTGGAGAGATCCATATTTCTGAAGTATCATATTTTGCGCTAACTTCATGTTTGATAGTTTTTTTATCATCAAGATTGAACTTGATCATATTTTTTCTAGCTGATTTCAAAGCTTTTTCCATAGCCACCTGAGTGTCCATAGCTTTACCTGTACCTAGTCCTACGCGACCATTACGATCACCTGCAATCATAGTTACATGCAATGAGAATCTACGACCTCCTGATACCACACGAGTAACACGGCGAACGTCGATAGCTTTTGAGTCAAACTCTGGCTTTTCGCGAGGTGGTCTAGCTGGTCTATTTCCACCTCTCTGACCTGCACCAGCACCGCCACGAGGAGCAGCACCGCGCACAGCTGGGCCGCGTGATGTAGCACCATCGTATTTACTTGCTCTAGGAGCAGATGGTACAACTGGGGCTACTGTCTCATTTACAGTCTCTGGAGCTGATACTGTTACAACTTCCTCTGCTACAACATTGGCAACTTCTGGAGCTGCTTCTGCTATTACATTTTCTGTTGCAACTACAACTTCTTCAACATTTTCATTTATTATTTCTTCTGACATATATATTTATATTGAAATTAGAATGCTAATCCTGCAGCACGTGCAGCATCGGCAAGAGCTTTTACACGACCACCGTATCTAAATCCTGCTCTGTCAAAGACTACAGTATTTACTCCGGCTTTTTTTGCAAGCTCTGCAATGTTTGTACCTACTTTTATAGCAGATTCAACTTTTGTCATTTTACCCTCTTTCATATCATTTGAAGAACATACAGTTAATGCAGTGTCATCATTGATAAGCTGAGCGTATATGTACATATTTGATCTAAATACTGCTAAGCGAGGTTTTTCTGCTGTACCTTTTACTTGAGTACGTATCTTTTTATGTAGACGAACTCTTTTTTGTACTTTAATACTTTTATTTGTTTTTATCATATATTTTATGTTTATTATTATTTTAAGTATTAAGCAGATTTCTTTCCTTCTTTACGACGGACGACCTCTCCTGCGTATCTGATTCCTTTACCCTTATACGGCTCTGGTTTTTTAAGTTTTTTAACTTGCATAGCAAATAGAGTTACCTCTTCTTTGTTTATACCTGTTACTGTTAGCTCTGATTTTACAGCTTCTACAGTTAAACCTTTTGGTATATTTAATGTTACAGGGTGTGAAAAACCAAGTGACATGTTTAGGACATCGCCCTTAACATCCCATTTGAATCCTACACCTTCTACTATTAATTTTTTTACAAAAGGAGTTTGTACTCCTAATACCATAGATTTTATCAGTGACATATAAGTACCCCAAAGTGATTTTGAAAACTTGTCATTACGTCTTGGAGACGATGTTATCTTGCCATCTTCTAGCTTGATTTCAACTTCCTCACGTACCTGCTTTACAAGCTCACCTTTTGGACCTTTTACTCTCACCTCTGTATTAGTTATTGTAACTTCTACACCAGCTGGTACAGTTATTATTTGTTTTCCTACTCTACTCATATTTTTGTTTAGAATATTTCAAAAAGAGCCTCTCCTCCAGTATTTTTAGCGCGTGCAGCTTTACCTGTCATTACACCTTGTGGAGTTGATATGACTACGTTACCGTAACCATTTCTAACTTTTTGTATATCATTTAGTTTATAATAAACCCTACGACCTGGTTTTGAAATGCGTTTTGTTTCGCGTATTGCATGTACATTATCTTTGTCGTACTCTAGTACTACTTCGATTTTGTATTCTGCTGCGTTATCTTTTACTGCTTTCACATAACCTTCCTCTTTTAAAAGATTTAAAATAGAAAGAGTTAGTTTTGAAAATGGTACAGATATTTTTTCTTTTCTGATGGCACCGGCATTACGCAGTGACACGAGAACGTTTGCTATTGTGTCCATATATTAATAATTTTTATAAATAATTATAATTGCTTTGTAAGAGATTACCAAGATGCTTTTTTAACTCCGGGAATCTGGCCTTCATTTGCTAGTTCACGAAAACAGATACGACAAAGATCGAAATCTCTCATGTATCCGTGTTTTCTACCACATTTGAAGCAGCGACTCACTTTGCGAGTTGAAAATTTTGGCGTCTTAGCAGCTCTTGCGATGACTGATGTTTTTGCCATACTATTTTCTTTATTGCTTTTTATTTGTAATTTAATTTTGTATTTATTTGCATAAATACTCATTTTTAATATCGAGTGTGATTTTGACTACTTCTTAAGACTAGTACTCAGAGTGACACTGATTAAAAACGATGTGTATATAATAACATATTTTCCATACTTTTGCAAATTAAAAGGTGGCGAGCTTCGCTCGCC
>JAYTBU010000011.1:0-17016 GCA_043736875.1 bacterium | reverse complement strand
CTTCCAAGCAGGAGACAAGAGTTCGATTCTCTTACGCCGCACAGATAAGAAAAAGCGAGGCCTACGGCCTCGCTTTTTCTTATCTGTCCACAGTCTATAAAACTTGCAAAAAATAAAGATATGTGGTATAGTATTATCCTGTTCATTAAAAGGAGGCAATTCAGATGCTGTCTAAAACTGAAATTAGAATTTTTACTATTGCGTTAATTCTCGCAACATGCTTTGTTGGTACAAAAAAAGCTTTTGCATCCCAGCCAGCTGAGACAAAAACTTTAAATACTTTTTTTATTCAACAGCAAGAACCAGTTCAAGGGGAAACTTATAAAGTTCAAACCTTAAAAGATCGCCCAAAAATCAAAGGGTGTAAAAATCCTACATGGCTTTTTGAAAAGAGTGGCTCGCAAGTAGAACCTGTGTTTGAAGCTAGATGCAAAAATGGTAAAAAAGTTTTTCTGGTTGGTAAGAAAAACTAGCGCATACAAGGAAGCAAAAGCGCGAACCTACGGTTCGCGCTTTTTTATTTGCTTATTTATATTATAAAAATATAAAAATTAAAACTAGTTAACAGCTTCTTTAAAAGCTTTTGCCACTGTAAACTTAACAGCATTAGAAGCTGCTACTTTTACTTGCTCACCTGTCTTAGGGTTTCTAGCCATACGAGCTGGCTTAGCCTTTTTAACAAATTTTCCAAAACCAGCTACCGATACCTCGTCACCATTTTTAAGGCCTTTTATTATGGCGTTAAACAACGCTTCTACAACTTGCTCAGACTGAGTCTTTGTTGTATTTAATATTTCATTTATAGCTTCTGCTAATGCAACTTTATTCATATATTTTTATTGTATTGATTTTATTCAATATTATTTTTTAATTGTTTTCGAAAATAATTATTTTAATAATTATTAATACCATTATAATACAAAGGTATAACACAATACAAGATTGACAAAACTTTTTATTTACTTTTTGGTTTTATTATACTGTCTACTATACCGTACTTTTTAGCTTCATCTGCCGTCATCCAGTTGTCTCTGTCGCTATCTTTTTCTATAGTTTCTACTTTTTGGCCTGTGTTTTTAGCCATTATTTCATTTAAAAGTTTTTTGAGTCTAAGACCTTCTTTTAAATCTATCTCCATATCTGTAACTTTTCCTCTTGTGCCAGCGCTTGGTTGATGTATCATAACTGTTGAGTTTGGAAGTAGTGACCTTTTACCTTTTGTGCCACTAGAAAGTAAGAATGCCCCCATACTCGCCTGCATACCCATACCGATGGTTGCTACATCACATTTTAAGTGATTCATAGTGTCATAGATCATAAGACCATCATAAACAGATCCTCCTGGCGAGTTAATATATAGCATAATATCTTTTTTAGGGTCTTCTGCTTCTAAAAACAGCATCTGAGCTACTACTATAGATGCTGATATCTGATTCACTTCGTCTCCTAAAAATATAATACGCTCTTTTAATAAGCGAGAGTATATATCATACGCTCTTTCTCCATTATGTGTTTTTTCTATTACTGTTGGTATTAACATGTTTTTATTTATTATTATTTGCTTTTATTAGCTATATTATAACACAAAATGTTTTATATAAAAATAAAGTTGACTTTTTATTTTAAGTATAAAAAATACTAGACATATACTTACTTTTAAAAAAATTAACATTAAGCTTTACAAAATAAAGTGTATGTGATAGGATAAAGAAACTAGAAACATTTCTGTTGCTAGTTACACGTTCTTTAACTTTAGGAGACTCAAATGAAAAATCAATTATCAGTTATCTTTGTAGCTGTCGCAGCAGCTCTCCTTTCTGTCCCCGCCTACGCTACATGTGGCCACTGCGACAAAAACCCACAAGAAATCATTACTAAAGGTGGTTCTGGTGGTGCTGGTGGTACTGCAAGTGGTGGCGCTGGGGGTTCTTCGTCTAGTTCGAGCAGCTCAAACAGCAACTCAAATGCTAGTAATGGTGATCAGGTCACAGCTATTGATAACAGTAACCATTCTCGAACGATCAATTTTCAAGCCCATCAACACATCCCTGCGATGACTGTTGGAGCTGGATCTTCTGTGACTTCTACCTTGTTTGCTTGTGGACCACTACAGTCAGTGTCTCAAGAAAAAGTTGCTGGTCACGTTATCGGCATATTTGGTGAGGATACCATTGATGACCTTGGAAAAACTGAAATATTAAAGCCTTATATGGTTGATGGTAAATTAACTCGATTTCACAAAGAGATTGATGGTGATACCACTACTTTGTGGGGTCACCAGGTGTTAGTTTCTTCTACGGTTGTCGGAGTAGCTGGCGGACGCTCTTTTTCTATTGGTGGTGCTCGTGCTGACTCGTCTGCTAATGGTGGTGCTGGTGCTAATGGTAGCATGCAGCGAATGGTAAAAGAGATCACATTACGTGATTGCCTGTTTTCTTCAAAAACCATCACTCAATTACCAAAAGTTGCATCAGTAGTGACTCCAATTCCAAAAATTGAATCAGTAGTTATTCCAAAAGAATTGCCTACGAAAGATGCATCAGTGGTTATTCCAAAAGAATTGCCTATGGTGGTTGGAAACATTAAAGAGTAAAATAACTCAAAGCCTCCTTCTGGAGGCTTTATTTTTAGAAAGATTTTATGATACTTGAGATATCTATAGCTTTAGCTACAGCATGTGTACACTTTACAGACTTAAGCCAAAAGGTTTGTACGCCTGTGCTGGTGGGTAAAAATTCTACTCCTAGCTACTCTGGGCGTTATATACCTGTACATAGTCGCACAAGCTTGGTGGGTTATGGTGGCGATGTGTTGGTGCTTGCTCAGCACGAGGATGGTCTGTACGCTGTGCATCGAGTATGGGATGGGAATAAAGAATCTGGAAAATTTAGGAGGGACAGGTTAAAGTCACAAGACCCTGAGAGGCGCAAAATAACAAAAGGTTGCATAAATGTACCAAATCACTTTTTTGATACATTTGCATCAAAAATTACTGAGATTATTATTGTAAAATAATAATCTTTAAAAAGCTATACTATATACTCGCATGAGTTTTAATTAGTGTGGCTTTTTTTATATTTTTTTTAGAAACATTTGGCATAAAAAAACACCTGCGGGATTTGATGATTTGCACTACAGCAAATCTCGCAGGTGTTTACTTGTCTCTTGCCGCTGGGGCAAAGTCAAGATTTTAAAAATTATTATTTTACATATTCTATTGTACTAACCTTTTAAAGAGCGGCGAATTAGCAAAAGTGCTTATTCTAAAAATCAAACAGTGAACAAGAAACCAGAACAAAACATTTTATAATCGACTTTTAACTGATGTTAAAATTACGTGTGAATTATTTTTTCGGATTATGAATCCTGTCTTTTACAAGTCTTTTATTTTATTAGTTATCTCAACTAAAGTTTTACTTGTGCAATCAATGAACTTTTCGAGAAGTAAATATTTTGAGCGAATTTGCCGATTAACCATCGGAGGAGTGTCTCTTATTTATTTCTCTCTAAATACATTATAAACCTTTTTGTCTTTTATGCAAGTCCTTTACAAAATATTCCTGTGGATAACTTTTATTTATTTTTATTTACTTTTATTTTTGTCTCTTTTGTGTTATATTTCTATTATGAAAATACACAGATTTTATATAAAAGACTTTTCTTATTCTGAAAATATAGAAATAAAAGACAAAGAAATAATACACCAGACAAATAACGTCTTGAAATTAAGGTCTGACGAAAACATATCTATTTTTAATGGCTTAGAAAATATAGATTATATTTATAAAATAAAAGATATTAATAAAAAACATTTGTCTCTTATTTTTTTAGAGAGCACCGAGCCTGATTTTACTATAAACAAAAAAAGCTTTGAAATAAATGTATTTATATCTATAATAAAAAGTGATTTTGATAAAGTTGTGCGAGAATTAGTAGAAATAGGGGTAGACAGTATAAGTCCGATAGTTTCTGAAAAGACGGAAAGAAAAGAGATTAACCATGAGAGGTTTCACAAGATAATCACAGAAGCAACAGAGCAGAGCGGTAGAACTTTTTTACCAAAACTAAATGAGGTGACAAAACTAAAGGATTTACTTGAAAGGCCTGACTTTATTTTAGAGAAAAACATACAAGATGATGGAGGTTTATCCTCTCATACTATAAATATCTGCTATCACACACAAGTTTCACAAACAAAACAGAGTGACGGAGAGATAAAGAGCGGTGAAACGAATAATGTGGTAAAAAAAATAGATAATCTAAATATCTTTATAGGCCCAGAAGGAGGGTGGTCAAGTGGGGAGATTGAAACTTTTGAAAAATTAGGTTTTGAAATAAAAAAGTTGAATACTTTCATATTAAAGACGTCAACCGCAGGAGTGTTGTGCACATATGATACCATAAAGTCCTTTACATAAAATACTTTTGTCTGTTATAATTAAATTATTAAAAAATAAATATATGCACACAACAACATTTAAAATAAACTGGGACATTTTATCAAGAGTTTTTATAGCAACACTATTTGTATTTGCTGGGTGGAATAAATTGATGGACTTTCAAAGGGTAACAGGGTACATAGACTCTGTACTACATACTGGCTCTATCACTCCTGCTATAACTGCTGTCGTTATTTTTATAGAGATAGTGGTAGCTATACTGTATGTTTTTGGTAAATTTAAAAAGGACATCTGCACATACATACTTATAACTTTTACAGTGCTTGCTACTGTGTTATTTCACACAAATACTAGCGATCCTGCTACTGTGCAGCATATACTTAAAAACTTAGCTATAGTTGGTGGATTATTTGCTACTCTTGATGCTGTGCACAAGAGGCGCTCAGTAAAATAAAACACAGACAAAATAAAAAACCTATATACTTATAGGTTTTTTATTTTGTTTAAAGTAAAAAGATATCGCTTTTATCTTTGATAAACCCCATCTTTTGCGATCTCTAGAAGAGTATCATTTTCTGTTAAACCTTTCAGTATCTCAATATTTCCATCCACACCTCTAATGCCCAGTTCTACTATTTTTTCTTCTGCTACTTTTTTACCATCTTTCAACACTTCAACATTAACTATACCTCCACCACTTTTTATCTGTATATATCCAGCAGGCACAGTTAACGCATTTTCTTTTGTGTCTACGGTTATTTTTGCATTAGCTGTCATACCGCTTTTTAATTTATCGTCCTTGTTTATAAAAGTAATAGTTACTCCATATCTTGAAACACCTCCATCGTTTGTACTAGCAGGATCGATAGCAGACACTGTTGCGAGAAAGTCCACTTCTGGGTATGCGTCTAATTTTACCTTTACATCATCTTTTACATATATCTTTGCTATATCTATCTCTGATATTTTAGCTTTTACTTGATAAGCACTATCTGACATTATCTTAAAGGAGGTCTTTGCTGGGCTAGAAATTTCTCCTTTTTCAATATTGACTTCAGATATGATTCCAGAAAATGGTGCAGTCAATACATTTTTAGATGCTTGTGATTTTACTTGTGCCAATCTAGCATATGCTTGATTTACAGAAGCTCTTGCAGAGGCTATTCTATTTTTGTCGGCTGATTGTGCAGAAAAACTCAAATCTTTTTCTGTTCTTGCTAGATTATTTTTTGCATTTTGTACACTATTTCTTCTGTTTGATATCTCTGAAAATATTCCAGAAAGCTGGGATTTTATCCCCGAAACAGTAGCTCTCTCATCGTTTAAAGAACTGTCTGACAGTGAACATTGTAAAGTGAGTAGTTTATTAAAGTTTAAAATAAAATTATTTAACCTGTCCACCTCAACTCTTGCTCCGTCAAGATTGAAAATAGCCACATTATCAAAGTTACCTCTTTCATTCTCTAGTCCATTTTGAGTCCCTTGATCACAAGAAACAAAGGACATTTTGTATCCAGCACCTTCACGGACAAATACATTAGACAACTTGTACTTTATAATGTCGTTTATAGCATTTTCTGTATTTCTTACTGTGTCCTGTATTTGATTTTCAGCATTATCTAAATCAAGCTTTGCATTGTCAACACTTTGTCTTTTTAGATTTAATTCTCCTTCTGTAGCTCCAGAAAGGACAGTGTTCAGCTGTGCTTGCGCTGCTTGCACGCTTGCATTTGCTTCACTTATTTGTGCAGAGACATCGGAATAAGACAACGAAGCTAAAACTTTACCTACAGAAACCCTGTCACCAACTTTTGTATTTATACTAGTTATTAGGCCCGCTTTTTCAAAAGAAAGACTAGCGTCTTGTGCTGACTCTACTTGACCAGAAACCTCTACAACTTCACTAATGTTTTGCCTTGTGGCTTTTGTTGTTTTTGCTGCTGTGTTTTTATTGGCACTGTATGATTTTAGGTAAAATCCTGCTACACTTAAAACTATTAAACCAATTACTAACTTTCCCCAATTATTTTTTAAGAAATCTTTTATTTTTGACATATATTTTATATGTTTTATTATATCACAGATGTTGTTTATATACAAAAATAATAAAACCTAAGTGCTGGTTTTTTATTTATGTGATATAATATAAACAGGAAAAAAGAAAAGTTAAAAACAAGGAGAATACTAGATTAAAAATAAAAGTGAGTTTTTAAAAATTTGAAAGCTTATTAAATAATAAATTAAAAAACATGAACAAAAATACCCCTATAATAATAGCAAATACAAAAGCATATATCGCAAATGTAAAAGATTTTTATAAAATACAAGATGTTACTTGGAAAAATCTATTAAAAGAAAATTATAAATATAATGTCGCTGTGCCAAATTCTCTGATAAACATTATAAAAGATCAGAAATACAAAGCTTTTTCTGTAGGGTCTCAAAACTTTCAAACTGCAGAAAATGGAGCGCATACTGGCTCGGACACAGCCGAAAACATAAAAGACACCGGTGCTGACTTTGTAATAATAGGGCACAGTGAGGTGAGAGATAGGGGAGATACAGATGAAATTGTCAATGATAAAATAAAGAAAGCTTTGTACAATAATCTGGATGTAGTATTTTGTGTTGGGGAAAAGAGTAGGGAAGAGAGCGGTGTGAAAAAAGAAGGTGGCGATGTAGAAAAAAATGAGGAGCAGAAAAAAGATAAAGATAACTTGAGTTATGTAGAGGAGATAAAGAAACAGGTTAAAATAGGTTTAAAGATGGTAGACAAAAAATATACAGAGAAAATAGTGGTAGCATATGAGCCGGTGTGGGCGATAGGGGCCGCGCGAAGCGCGGCCCCAGACCAAATAATGGAGATCTGCATCATAATAAGACGCACACTCTCAGAAATGTTTGGCCTAGACTTTGCAAAAAAAATAAAAATAATATACGGGGGTAGTGTAGATGAGACAAATGCAAAGATGTTTTTAGAAGAATCAACTTGTGACGGTGTGCTGGTTGGGCGTGCTTGTATGGACGGGGTCAAATTTGCATCTATTGTAAACAGCTTAAATAATTAAAAATAAAAAGTTTGTAACTTTTGTGTTATAATTTTTATTATGAATAAAATAATTTTTGAAAATATTAAAAATAGTAAAGTCTTGCTCCGTTGTGATTTTAATGAACCAATAGATAAAAACCAGAGCCTGCTCTCAGTCAAAAGAATAGATGCAAATCTGGAAACTTTGCAAGAACTTTTAACTAGAAACAATAAAATTATCTTAATATCGCACCATAGTGATAAAAATCAAAAGCTTTTACCTGTGTATAATTATCTTAAAAAATCTCTCCCTCAAAACACAAAAACAGATCTTGTTTATCTGGATGAGGCAAGCGAAGAAATTGTAAAAGAGTACTTTTTACAAAATAAAAATGATTTACCAGAGATAATCTTGTTAGAAAATACAAGACTTTTCACAAGTGTTAGTGGTGAATTTTTAGATGAAAAAAATGATGAGAATTTTGCAAAGTTTTTAGCAAGTCTTGCTGACTATTTTGTTTATGATGCTTTTTCTGTGGGACACAGAGATCACAGTAGTACTACAGGCGTGGCGAAAATACTACCAACTTGTTTTGGTAAAACTTTTCAAAAAGAACACTCCTCTTTATCAAAAGTTTTAAATAACACAAATGAGACAATGGTGATTATGGGTGGTGCAAAGCTTTCTACAAAATTACCAATAATAGAAAAGTTTTTAAATGGCGGGGCAACTGTCTGTGTAGGCGGTGCCATGGTTCACCCTATATTACAAGCAGAAAATATAGATATTAAAAATTCGTATCTAGAAAAAGGGTATAACATGCCAGAAAGTGAGATGGTAAAACTTTTAGAATATATAAAATCAGGAAAACTAATACTGCCAGAGCATTTTTCTTGGGCTTTGTCAGAAGAAGGTTCGGAAAAAATAGTGGACAGTGTTTTTGATAGTGAAAAACTTGAGGACCTTGTGAGTAAAAATAATATTAAAAATATATTATGGAATGGCCCAGTAGGCATGTATGAAGAGGGTGACGTAGAGGGTAGTGCAGAGATATATAAGTTTATAAAAAGTTTGGGGAAAAGTGGCGGCAGCTTACCCAGTGGTGAACTTGGCAGTTCAGCTGCCGCCAAAAACACCTTTACTATCCTTGGTGGCGGAGACACTCTCACAATGTTAGAGGGTCTAGACTTTGACTTTGAAGAAAACTTTTCGTATATATCACTTTCTGGCGGTGCCATGCTTACTTTTTTGAGCGAGGGCACACTACCGATTTTAGATATTTTGGAAAATAAAAAATAAATCCTTATACCTTGTCACAAAAAAGGTTTTTGTGTGTTATATATACCAGAGATCTCAAAAACTGTCTCAAAAATAATATAGTAAATACAAAAAACATGCTATAATATAATTACAGATATGTCTCCAGAATCTCTAGAAATCTTTATAAATAAGGCTAAAACAGGTGACAAAACAGCTTTTTCCTCTCTTTATACAGAGCTTTATACTCCGCTTTTTAAATTTGTAAAGTCAAGAACTAGGGATCATGAAAAATCTCTGGATATTTGCCAAGAAACTTTTTTAAAATGGTATAAATCACTAGATACATATGAGATAAAGATGAAACCTTTGTCTTATCTTATGATGATAAGCATGAGACTGGTCATAAACGAGTCCCAGAAAAAGAAATCTTTTTACCTTGATGATGACATGTCAGACATATTAGAAGACAAGGGTGCGGTGTCCGCAGACACTTTATTTGACTTTGATTTAGATTTTACAAAAGTGAAAGATCTTTTTGAAAATCTGAGCGAGAATCAGCAAAATGTCCTAACTATGCGTTATATTGCTGACGCTGATACTGAAAGTATAGCTGAAACAATGCAAATAAGTGTAGAAAATGTGAGGCAATTAGAGAGTAGGGGGTTAAAAAAAATAAGAGATTTGTATTTAAATAAATATGGAAATCTTGTTTTAAACAAAGAATCATAAAAATATGAAAAATAATCTATTAAAATACTTTGAATATGAAAAAAATAATCTTGATATAAATGAGGGTGATTTTTTGCGTATTTTAAATAAAATAGAACTGTCAGAGAAAAAATCTTTTGCCAACACTGCTTTTAGTTTTGATATTAGAAACCTTTTTGAAAAAGTTAATGGTAGAGAAATCTTTGCTTGGTCTTTTGGTGGCGCAAGCTTTGCTTTGGCAGCCTTTATGTTTTTTATCAATACTCAAATACAAAATAATAATGTGGCGCAAGTAGCAACCATATCAAAACAAGAAGTTGCTGATCTTAAAAATAAATCAAAACAAGCATTGGATATGATAGACGGCATAGAAAGTTTTGATAATTTAACAAAAGAAGGTTTGTAATAATTTTAAAAATATATGAAAATAAATACTTTAAATAAAATAATAAAGATAAACGTAGTGATGATGCTAGTAGTAACCAGTTTTACTTTTTCTTTTGCGCAAAATCTTGATACGGAAAAAGACATTAGTGTTATAAATAAATTTTTAAATATTTTTAAAAGCAAAGAATCGCCAAAAATATCCATAGAAAGTGTAGCAACAAATACAATGAGCACAACTTCTACTTCTTCTGAAATACTTTTAACTGCAGATGATAAAAAGGAAGAAAAAGTAGAGATAAAAGAGGTTAAAAAAGAAGAAAAAAAGGAGAATATAATAGAGGTTAAAGAAATTAAAAAAGAAGCTGTAAAAGAAGTTTTGTGTGAAAATAAAATAAAAATAAATACCAAAAAAGAGAAAATAAATAAACAAATAAAAAATCAAATAGTTGATAAAAATAAATTAATAGACACACTCATAACCATCAGCGCCTCTACAACAATTGAAAACAAAGACCTTCTCGATGAAAAAATAATGAAATTAGAATCTGAAGTTTCTGATATAATAAAAAAACAAAAAGACCTAGTAAACATTTTAAACTCTAATACTTTTTATACTTGTGGGGCAAATACAAAAAATATAAATAAAATAAAAGACTTGGAAAAAAACATAGATACAAAAGCTGAAACTATAAACAAGATAATAAAAGAAGAAATAAAAGATGTTTTAAAAAATGTAGAGTAGAAAAATAACCCCAATAAAACAAAGTTTTATTGGGGTTATAAATTTTTAACTCAAATACTTTTTACCAAGACACCATTAACCATTTCAAGTTTTTTATCAAAAACATTTTCTATTTTTTTATTGCTGTGTATAACCATAAGGCAAACATTTTTTTCTTTACACAAATCAACTATATTTTCTATAATTTTTTTATATAAACTGTCCGGCAATCCATCTTGATCGTAATCAACAACAACAAAAGAGTTTGCATTAGTATTTTTAATTAGAAAAATTAATCTAGCATATTTTACTAAAACTTTTTCTGAACTGGTCAGTTTACACTGTAAAAATATTTTTTCATTTAACTGAGTTAAGCTTAAAATATTTTTTACCTGAATATCTTGCATGGAGAACTTTTGATCTCCAAAAATTTTCTCTGCAACTGTTAAGTTGGGGGGAAATACATTTCCTGATGGAAAATATATTAATTTTTGAGGCGTTTTTACTGTACCACAAGTTACACTTTTTTGTCCAGATATTATCTTTGCAAAAAGTGTACTTCCTGACATAGCCGGAAAATACAATCCGTAAATCCTGCCAGATACAGCAGAAAAATTTAAACCTTTAAAAACATATTCACCACCCACTTCTTTGTAAGAGATATTTTTTATTACAAGTTTTTGATTATAATTTTTTTTACTTACTTTTACAACATCTTTTACAAAAATTTTTTTAGCAATTTTTGCATCGGACAATTTCTGAAAAAGCTCACAAATCATCGCCCTAGCTTCAACTAATTTTGTAAAAGAATATATATAAAGAAAAGAAAATGAAGAGCTTTTTAAAAAGATTTCTGAATTAAAAACATTAGAATTTTCTGATTGCGAAATAAAATAAACTAAAACTAAAAACATAGCCACAGCATCTGCAAACATGGACAAAGCCATAACTTTTGATCTTTTATTTGCAAAAGAAAAAGAAAAATCACGAAGTTTATTTTGTGCTTGCGTAAGTCTATCGATGAAAACTTGAAAACTTTTTACATTTTCAAAAGATCTCATATTCTCTGATTGTGAAAATATGCTTACAGAATTTTGTATCATAATCCTGTTGGACGACTGTTCTGTATGAGCTTCTCTTGCTTCATTATCCAGTTTTATTCTAAAATAAAAACCAAAACAAATAGTAAGAAAAATAGTCGCAACATACGCTTTTGTAAAAGCTCCTAAAATTAAAAGCAGAACAAGAAGTGAGCAAAGTATTTTTGGTATATCTAAAAGCAGTGAAAAAGTTTCCACCACTCCTGACCTCGCTCTACTATTATACATCTCCAACTTTTCACTTATCTCTAAGTCTGGCATTTTCTTAAAAGAATAACACCTTGCATACTCTAATAATAATATTGTATATGCTCCCGTGATAGTTTTTTGATATTCTATTTTTGTGTATTTTATTTTTATTAAAAAATAATAAAAAATAGAAAAAATAATAGACACAAGAAATACTAAAACAAATAGCAATATATTAGAATTTTTTTCTAAATACGTTTTATTTAAAATAATATTTTGATACAGATTTGTGCCAATAAAGTTTTTAACATCTTGCTGAAACAAAGAAAATGTAGTAGCAAGAAAAGAAAGTAGAACAACTAAAACCAACGACATCCAGAAAAAACCTTTTGTATTTTTATTATAAAAAATAAATAAATTTTGAAAGAAGATAAAGTCTGACCAATTAAAAGTTTTTTTATGTGTATGATTTTCCATTAAGTATCCTTTTGTATGTTTTAAATTTATGAAAGAGCAAAGATTTATCATAACACGAAAAAACAATATTTGCAAGTCTGTGGAATAATTATAAAAACTAATCCTTGTTTGTGTTATACTTAAAACAGGTAAAATATAAATACTTATGCTAAATCCAGAATTACAAGAAAATATAAATCTAGAAATAGAAAAATCCAATCCGGACACTGCGGACTTTTTAAAAGATAAGTATTTTAGAGACACTATTGATATGATAAGTAGGGTAAATAAATTAACCCCCGAGCAGTCAGAGTCACTAGAGCTTGAAACTGTACTTTTTATTTTAAAACTTTCTGAGTATGCGAATTTTTATGACGCTGTTCTAAGTGAAGTTTTTCCTGAAAACATCAGTGTAGAAAACGAAGAAAAGTTAAAAACAAATATAAAAACAAAACAAATCTCATCTGATATAGAGAGTTACATATTTGTAAAATTAAAAGAAGAAGAGGCTAAGCCAAAAGAAGTATTTAAAGAGGTTAAAGAGGGTGAGTATGATAAAAAAGACCAATTTGATAACCTTGATAGTATATTAAAAAGTTCTACAAAAAACCTTCGTGAGGAAATAAAAGAAAAACTAGATGACCAAAATGCTTTTAATTTATTAAAAATAAATCCAAATATAAAAAAACTAGAATTGGAAAAACCAGCAACAGTTCCAAATATAATCATACAATCAGAACCGATAGATTTTTATAAAGAAAAAGTAGATGATGTTGATAAAGTTATTAAAAAAGAGATAGATGTAGTATATAATAAAGATAATTAAAAAATATGCAATTTAGAGTACCACAATTTATAGATATAGAAGATAAGATACTGGGGCCACTAACTTGGAAACAGGCTGCTTACTGTCTTGGTGGTATTGGTGTTACCTATTTAGCTCTTCGTTTTACTGATTCAAAGATACTTGGACTGTTTGTAGCTGCTCCATTTTTAGCAGTTTTTATGTCTCTTGCTTTTGTAAAAATAAATAATCAGAACTTTATCGATGTTATGGAAAATGCTTTTAACTATTTTAGTAAAAGTAATCTGTACACTTGGCAAAAAGATAAAAACCTTCAAAATGAAGAATCTTTAACAGAGAGGTTAAGCAACAAGTCTGTTGTAGATACACCGAGAAAGAAAACTTTATCTGAGATAGCGAGTGGACTAGATACAAAAATGGATTAAATAGAAACTCTTGTGTATAAAAATAAGTTAAAAAATTTATTGTGTGCTATAATTAAATAAGAAAAAATATGAAAGGTAGCGCTTCTCAACAATTTGTCCCGATAAAAACCATAAGAGATGGTGTTATTTTTCTTGGCAACAATGAATACAGATCACTCATCATGGTAAGTTCCTTAAACCTTTCTTTAAAAGGAGAAGAGGAACAGGAGGCTATACTATCTCAGTTTCAGAACTTTTTTAACTCACTGGATTTTCCTATACAAATATTCTGTAAGTCAAGAAGGGTAGACATAACTCCCTACATAATGTCATTAGAAGATAGGCTCCGAAATGTAGATAATCCTCTTTTAAAATTACAAATAGTAGAGTATATAGCTTACATAAAAAGCTTTACCCAGGACACAAACATTATGAACAAGCAGTTTTACGTGGTTGTGCCATACACGTCATCTATTGCTTCTGGGGCAAAAGGTCTATTCTCTTTTGGTTCTAGTGATAAAAATGAATCTAGTGCCACCCTTAATGCTGCACAACAAATAAGCGAGAGAGTCTCTATGATACGTAGTGGTCTCGGCAGATGTGGCTTAAAAACCACAGAGCTTGGCACAGAAGACTCTATACAGCTTTTTTACGAGCTTTTTAATCCAGGAAAAGAGAGCAAGGCTCTGGTATAAAATATTGTTAAAATTGTTAACATCACTACTTTTTATTTTTTAATGTATGATATAATAAAAACATGGATATATTAGAAAAGATTTTTGGTAAAGCAAAAGACGAAAACACTCCGAAGCTACCTGCAGACATATACAGAGCAGCTACTATGAGCCTGCAAGATACTTTGGCTCCGTCAGCACTGCAGATAGAGTCAAAGGATTTTACTATTGGAGACATAAAAGGTAGGACTTATTTTATCATGTCTTATCCTAGATTTTTAAAAGATAATTGGTTGTCACCGCTTATAAACCTTGATAAAGTTTTTGATATTAGTATACATGTATCGCCACTAGACACAGGTGAAATTATGAAAACTTTTCAAAGAAAAGTGGCCGAGGTACAGAGTCAAATGATGATAAAAGAAGAAAAAGGCATGGTTCGCGACCCAATGCTTGAAACTGCTTATGAGGACTTGGAGAGTCTACGCGATGACTTGATGCAAGCCCAAGAAAAAATGTTCGAGGTTGGTATATATATCACAATATACGCTAAAAACGATGACGATCTCGGTAGTGTAGAAAAAGAAATAAAGTCCATATTAGAAAGTGCTTTGATACAAGTTCGTCCTGCGCTTTTTCAGCAAGATCAAGCCCTCATATCTAATATGCCTCTTGGGAAAGATGAGCTTAAAATAACCAGTAAGTTAAACACCTCTCCGTTATCGAGCACATTTCCTTTTGTGTCTTTTGACTTAACTAGTGATGAAGGTATACTGTATGGTATAAATAGGCACAATGGATCACTTATACTTTTTGATAGATTCTCTCTTGAGAACTATAACTCTATAGTTTTTGCAAAGTCTGGTTCAGGTAAGTCTTTTACTACAAAGCTAGAAATACTACGTACATTGATGTTTGACACCAGGGTTATAATCATAGACCCAGAAAGAGAGTATGAGACATTGACTGAGGCCGTTGGTGGTAGGTATTTTAATATATCTCTTACTAGCGATCATCACATAAACCCTTTTGACTTACCAAAACCAGGGCCAGATGAGAGCATGAATGATGTGTTACGTAGTAATATAGTAACTTTGGTTGGATTATTTCGTGTTATGCTTGGTGGCTTAACTCCAGAAGAAGACTCAATTATCGACAGGGCAATAACAGAAACTTATGCACTAAAAGATATATCTCCTGACTCTGACTTTTCAGAAGCTGAGCCGCCATTACTGTCTGATTTTGAAATGGTGCTTGGTGGCCTAGAAGGAACAGAAAGTATATTACAAAAATTACAAAAATATACAAAAGGATCTTGGTCTGGATTTTTAAATAACCCTACAAATGTTGATATCGATAAGAGTTGTGTATCTTTTTCTATACGCGACATGGAGGACGAGTTAAAACCTGTAGCAATGTTTCTAGTATCTCACTACATCTGGAATGCTGTTAGAAAAGATATTAGAAAAAGATTACTTGTAGTAGATGAAGCCTGGATCATGATGAAAAGTCCTGATACTGCAAGCTTTTTGTACGGCCTCGCGAAGCGAGGCCGTAAGTACTATCTTGGTCTCGCAACCATAACTCAGGACGTAAATGACTTTTTAAAAAGTGAATATGGTGTCCCGATTATCACAAACTCATCTATACAATTACTTTTAAAACAGTCTCCTACAACTATAGACATAGTACAAAAGACTTTTAATCTTACTGACGAAGAAAAGTTTTTACTCTTGGAAAGTAATATTGGAGAAGGTATATTTTTTGCCGGAACAAAACATGCTGCTATAAAAATAATAGCAAGTCACACAGAAGATCAGATAATCACAAGTGACCCTTCACAGCTAATGAAAATAAAAGAGCTCCGAGAGATGAATAATTAAAACACAACATGAATAAAATCAAGCCAGTTATTTTAAATATTAGAAAAAGTTTCTTTTCTTTATTTTTCATTTTCTTTTTTACAAGCAATACTTTTGCACAAACTTCTGGAGACTTTTCTTTTAGTTTTTATCCAGAAAGTCCTAGTGTGGGTGAGAGCTTTGAAATCTCTGTTGAGAGTTATTCTTTTGACATAGACAAGTCTGACATAACTTTTTCTATAGATAAAAGAGTTATATCTTCTGGTTTTGGAAAGAAAAAAACAACCTTGGTTATGCCAGAAGTCTTGAAAGACGTTGATATTGTAATAACTACAGCAGAAGGTAAAACTTTTGGGAAAAATATAAAGCTGACTCCGAGAAGCGTGACCATGTTCTATGAGGGACTTGATAGTTATACTCCTTCTTGGTATTCTGGGAAAAGATTGGTTGCTCCTGCTGGCAAAGTTAGAGTTTTTGCTATAGCTAACTTTCTCGACGGACAAAATAATTATATTAAAAAAGAGGACCTGGTGTATACATGGGAGATGAATGATCAGATAATACAAAAATCTTCTGGGGTGGGGCGTGACTATGTTGATATACAGACTTTTGATGAGCTTGGTAGTGAGATAGATATAAAAGTCTCTGTGTCTCCTCGAACAGAGCAAGGGTCGGCAAGTTCCAATATTATAATAAAACCAGCAAAGAGTCAGGTTTTAATGTACAGAGAAACAGGTCTTTTTGATGTAGCTTTTTCTAATGCTTTATATTCTGACTACAAATTTAATCAAAAAGAGTTTATGTTGGTAGCTGAACCATTTTTCTTTTCAACCGACAGAGTGTCTGACCTCAGTTATGTATGGAATGTGAATGGACAAAAAGAAAAATCTTCTTATAAAAGAGGTTTCAAAATAAGCTCAAATGCTGGTATCGCTACTATATCTTTAAAAATAGAGCAGGTAAAAAAGCTTTTCCAAGAAGCAGTGACCAGTGTTAGTATTAGTTTTTAAAAACAAAAGCC
>JAYTBU010000010.1:0-5770 GCA_043736875.1 bacterium | reverse complement strand
TTTTTATTACAAATGCAAAACGCGAGGCCGTAGGCCTCGCGTTTTGCATTTGTTTTAAACAGATCTTATTTATCTAAAACACTAGATTAATCTCTCGGGATTATACTAAATACAAAAGTATTTAGGCCATCTTTTGATTTTAAAGTTAAATTGCTGGCGTCTTTTGTTATAGTTACTCCAGAAGCAAATGCATTAGATACTGCAGACTCTATAGCCATAGTATTTGTAGCATTACAATACATCATGGTAGACATTAAAGTTGACGTTATCACACCGTCCACAACTTTATAATTACCAAACATATTATTACAAACTTTTATAGACAGATTATCTTTTTCTATTTTAAAAGTAAAATCAGAAGTAGAAGCTAAGGCAACACCATTCCAGCTAAGCATTTTAGCTTTTACATCATTAGTATGTTTAAGGTCAGAGTGAGTAGTGCTCGCTGTACTAGTAGAGCGACTATCTTTTATCTCACGTCTCATTTCTTTCAAGTCTCTTATTTCTTGATTTATAGCTTTTCTAGTTGCTGCTCCGACACGTCCTGGAGATTGCATTTTTTTATCTTTTTGAAATTTGATTACAGCTTTTGCTGTTGCTGGACCAAAATACCCAGTAGAACTATCATTTAAATAGCCTTTTCTAACAAGAAAATCTTGAAGTATTTTAACTTGGTCATTTTTATTACCGAGTCTCAAGTCTCTGTTTACCTCTTTTAAATCCTCATAAGATCCTGTATTTTCCCAAGATCTAACACAGTTATTAGCAGAAGCACTCCAAACATACCCAGCAGAACCTATGCATCCATGAGAATCTCTGTCACCCCCAACCATGTTAGTGCTTGTTGATAACTGAGCATATGTGCCCATAATTGTTGCTAAAGTTATACCAAAACCTATTGCTAAAAATTTTTTGTTCATATTTTTATATTATTTTTATATTATTTTTATATATCTATTATAACATGTATACTGTTACAAGTGTGACAGTATATTATATGTTAACTAAAACTCTTAAGAGTTGAAATTATTAGAAAATTAGGAAAAATTCAAAAAATATTGTATAGTATGTCTGGAACGGATGGTCGTTCTTTTTAAAAAGGAAATACAAAATGGCTCCTAGAAATAAACCTGCTAACATCAAGACTAAAATTGTTCCAGCTCATCCTGAAGCAAAAAGCAATCTAAGCGGGAAAGGTATACCCAGCAAATTTGTAAAACCAAAAATTGGAGGCAATCAAAAGGTGATGCCAAAAGGCTCACTAGTCAAAATCACTCCAAAGAAAAGCAAGGTTAAAAAAGTTTTTGTGCTCGACACTAACGTTTTAATTGATGATCCTCAGGCCATACATAACTTTGGTGACAATTATGTTGTTATACCTATCACTGTAGTGCGTGAACTGGACAAGAATAAAACAAAATTATTCATGGCTAGGCTTGCGTTGAAAGTTTTACATGACTCAGATGTTACCAATGACTTTAAAAAGCTAGCTAATGGCGGTGAAATCAAAATTGAAATGTTGCTCGAAAATACAACACAACTCAACGATGATGTCATTATCTCTGTAGCTCAAAATTACAAAGATAAACACAAGCATTCGGGTGAAGTAATTTTTGTGACTAATGATAGAGCTGCAGCATTAAAAGCTCGTGCACTTGGCATCAAAACAGAAAGCTATAAGACCAATGAAGTTGATATTGATGCATTTCAAAAAACAATGCAAGGTTTGTCAGATTTTTCTTTTGACAGAAAGACTGTCTATGAGAATGGTTACGTCTCACCTTATATACCTGCTTATTGGAAAGCTAAAGGGGTCAAGCGTAATACGGCTCAAGAGAAAGCTATATCAGACTTGTTTAACCCGGAAATAACTTTTGTATCCCTAATAGGTCAAGCTGGCACAGGTAAAACTATGATGGCGATACTTACTGGTATATGTATGGTAAAAGCTGGTCTATACAAACAGATAGTTATCACAAAGCCTCCGGTAGTAGCTGATGGCAATGACATTGGGTTCCTACCTGGCACAAAAGATGAGAAGATGAAAAACTGGCTGGAATCCTTTATTGATCCTGTTAACACTTTTTACAAAAGCAGAAAACAAGAATCAGATAAAGACTCTAAGAAAGTCACCAGGAGAAAGACTGAGATACCAGAAAATCTTGAGCAGACACCTTTTGATAAGTTGTTAAATGACGGAGTAATTAAAATAGAAACTGGTGCATTTATCCGCGGCAGTAACTTTTCAGATACTTTGGTAATTATAGATGAATCTCAAAATATATCTTCTGCGGTTGGTAAGACTTGGATGACTCGAATTGGTAGCGGTTCAAAACTTGTTTTGACTGGTGACGTGACTCAAATAGATACACCATACTTGTCCAAAAACAATAATGCACTGGCCAATATTACAGTGAAAACTCACGGTCAGTCTTGGGCATCCACTGTTTTCCTTAATCTTGGAGTTAGGTCACTTATGAGCGACTGGGCTGCGAATAATCTGTAAGGATTATTCGCATGCTGTTATAAAAAATAGATTGTAGTGTTACAATGGCGCGAAAGCAAAGCTTTCGCGCCATTTTTATTTCGTTTTATAATATCTAAATATTATGCTATAATTATAAAAATATTAAAATAAAACATTTTTATAATTAAATATTTGCCCTTGTAGTTAAATGGATATAACTGCTCCGTCCTAAGGAGTTATTGTGGGTTCGATTCCTGCCAAGGGCACAAAAAGTTTTATAGAGAAGCTAAAGAAAATTACATTCTCTCTGGTGCGTGTATACTCAGAGTATTCAGTCCGTGACCTAGTATTTCTTTTACTTTTTTTGCTATAAAAATATTTTGCATGTTGCCTTCTATCTTTTCTATATTATAAAAAGCATTAAAAGAGTGAGTTAGATTTATGAGGTATGTAAGTAATTTTTGTGGTGCTGTCTCTGCTATCACCTCATTTAAAATACTTTCATATTTTAAAATATTTACTATCAGATTTTTATTATTTGTATTTATTTCTATTTTATTTGTATCATATTTTGCAACATCTTCTATCATTCCTATGTCTGCCAATTTGTCTATATTTTTAATTAAAAGCCCATTGATACGAGCGTGCGTATATTGTAAATATGGACCACTATCACCATCAACACTGATTGCCTTTTGCATATCAAATATAACGTCACGTCCAATGCCCTGCTTTAACACTGCATATTTTATAGCACCTATCGCCACTTTTTCTATTAGGTTTTTCTTTTCTGTCTCATCATCAACACGACTCGAGGCAAATTTTTCTTCTAGGTTCTTGGCGATATTTTCTATCAGTTCATCACCTGCTATTATATTCCCTTTTCTGCTACTCATTTTCCCATCAGCAAAACGCATCATACCATGACCATAATGTTTCAATTTTCCTGTCAGCTCTGGATTTAACTTTTCTACAACTTTGTACAAAACTTTAAAATAATCTGTCTGCTCATTGGCAGTTATAACTATGGACTGGTCGAGCGCTGGATATGACTCTAATTTTATCTGCATATTACCAAGGTCTTTTGCTTCGTATGTTGGTAATCCATTTTTATTTACAAATACCCTCTTATGTAGACTTTCTTTTTCACCATCAAAAATAACAGCTCCCTCTTCCCCTATTTCAAAAATACTTTTCCCGTTTGTGTCAGTATTAGCATTTACAATTTTTAAACCTATTGGCGCGGCCTCGCTCTCCATTATGTATCTGTCAAAACTAGTACCGAGAAGCTTGTAAAGTATTTCAAAATACTCCATACTCCATTTTTTACCTATATCATATATCTCATTTATCTTATCGTCACTTTTCTCATAAATCTTTTTATTTATGTCTGTCACAGCCTCCACAATTGGCCTTACATTTCTTTCATTTTTTAAACTATTTTCTGACATTATTTTTAACAAATCTGGATCATCTAAACCAGCAGAACCTTCTGTTAGATCTTTTACAGCACGAGCATTGTCAAAATCACTATATCCCTCTGCATACCTTTCACCTAGCCATTTTACTTTTTCTTTTATACTTTCTTCGCTAATATCTCCATCATTTTTAAATAATAAAAACTGAGTATAATTTTCATCTTTTAAAATAGCATATATATTTATCGCTATGTGACGACCAACATCTCCTTGATAATTTATCCTATTAACTTTTGCACCCGTCAGCTCACTTATACCTGCTATGGCCTCACCAATGATATTAGTCATCAAGTGACCAATATGAAAAACTTTAAAAGGATTAGGGTCAGTATATTCTACTAATATATTTTTATTATTTAAAATATTATTTTCTCTTATTTCTTTTAAAATCTGAACCAGATCCTGATCTAATCCTTTTTTTATAAAACCATTAGATAAAGTAAAATTAATAAATCCAGGACCTGCCACTTCTATTTTTGAGAAAATTTTTGAAACTTCAGCATCCTCACTTAAAACTTTCACATACTCACCAGCCAAATCTTTTGGATTCTTAGCAAGATTTTTAGCATTTACCATAGCAACATTTGTAGTGATATCACCAAAAATATTTTCTTCTATAAAAGAAATACTAGGCAAAGTTTCTAGTTTTAGAGTTTTTTGTATTATTTTTTCTAATTGTTTTATCATATGTTTGTTCTCCGTTAATATACGCTATTAAAATATTTGTATCAAAATTCATAAATTATTATAACTAACCTAGATTTCTCAAAGCTTTCCATTCTAACATTAATTTTTCTTTTCTTGCTCCCTTTATTAAGCCAGCGTACTCTTCTATGGTCTTTTTTGATTTTAAGTTAAATATTGATCCTGGAAGTATTTTTTTATTTTCTACTAATTTCATACTTATATTATACTATACATTTTACTTTTATACAATAATCTGTTAATATGTAAGAGTAAGTGCTAAATGCACTTCAACACTCATTTTAAATTAGGAGTATCTATGGATAAAAAAATATTGGCCCCGACCATAAACATAGTGATAGCGGTGGGTAGCGATGGTGTCTTTGGTTGGAAAGAGTCAGCGGGCAAGAACATGCCATGGGGACATGTGCGCGAGGATTTTGAATTTTTCAAAAACTTAACCACAGGAGATGGAGACTTTTCTAACGCTGTTATTATGGGTTATCAGACATGGGCCTCATTGCCAGCAAGATACAAGCCCCTATCAAATAGGTGCAATATAGTAATAGACACTCGCGGGGATGGTAATGACATAGACCATGAGTGCCAGAACCCTATATTTGTCAAAAATCTTGAGTCTGCTTTTGCTTATGTGCAAGATCAATGCTTTAAGCAAGTATTTCTTATCGGTGGCAAAAGCGCCATACTTAACTATCTTCAATCTGATAGAGCCAAGTCTAGCCTAAATAGCTTGTACATAAACATAATCTCAACCAATGGCGTATTTATAAATCAAGGTCTGGATATACCATCTCCAGAAAATTGTATATACTTTCCAGAGATGGTAAAACCTACAGAATCTTTTCCGGAATTAAAATTTAGGCTGGAAAATGTATCTAGCATACCTTGTGTCAGAAAAGATGTAACATTGCTCGGCTGTCAGTATACAAGAGAGCTATAAACGCAAAATAAAAACCCTCACATATATTACATATACGTGAGGGTTATTTTTATTAAAAACTATTTGTATAATTTTAAGGATCTGGCTCTTTCTTCTATCGCCAGATAAAGCACAGGATCTCTTTCTCTGCTTTTTGAATCAGAAAAAAATAAATCAACTTCTGTTTTCCATGACAGAGCT
>JAYTBU010000009.1:0-5915 GCA_043736875.1 bacterium | reverse complement strand
TCCTGCTTGGAAGGCAGGCATTCTACCACTAAACCAACACCGCATGTATATTTTGACTCAAAGATTTTACTCTCTAAGTATTTATATTATACACTATTTCTATCCATTTATCAAATGTCAAATCCTCACCTCTTATTTTCTTGTCTATTTTCAGGTTTTCAAATACCTGATCCCAGTTTATGTTTTCTAAATTAGAATTGTTTTTCAAGTTAGAAAGCAGCATTTTTCTCTTGCTAGCTAGTCCGGCCTTTACTATTTTCAAAAAGTTTTTTTCAAAGTTTCCAAATATAAAATCCAGATTATTTTTTATGTTATATCTTTCTAACAAGTCTTGATATAATTTTATTTCAAGTATTGCGCTATCTATTTTTGGCGGGGGATTAAAGTTGCCTGCCCCAACTATTTTTAATATTTTACTTTCCCCGTAAAGTTTTGTACATAGCGAAAGTATACTCCATTTATCATCGGTTTTTGTTATTCTTTGAGCCACTTCTTTTTGTACCATTATTATTATTGTGCTCGGTTTTATTTTTGTACTTAAAAATTTTTCTATTATGGCACCTGTAATATAATACGGTATATTTGCCACAAGTTTATATTTAAAATTATCTATTTTATTTTTTAAAATATACTCACTCTCTTCCCATTTTAATATATCTTTTTCTAATATTTCTATTTTTCTATTTTCTATATTTTCAGAAAATCTTTCACTTAAAGTATCTATCAGTCTATGATCTTTTTCTATACAAAGTAATTTTGTACTCTCTTTTATTTCCATTTCTTTTAAAAGATACTCTGTCAGCGCACCCTGTCCTGGACCTATCTCCAATACAAAATCACCATTTTTAATCTCTGCACTTTTTGCGATAAATTCTAAAATACTTTTATTATGTAAAAAGTTCTGCCCCAAAGATTTTTTAGTTTCAAATTTGACAACTTTTTTTTCAGCAAAGTTTCTCCCAGACATTTCTCTCTTATGTTTCATTAGCCTACTTTCCCTCTTGACCTTAGTCTGACTTTTAATGATCTCATTTTCTCCAGTGCTATGATCTATATTTATACCAATCTTTCTATTTTGCATATTTTCTAAAAATATAGTAACATAAAAACCTTTTATTTGCTAATTATTAATTTCTGTGTTTATTTTACTTGACTTTATTTTAAATATAGTATAGTATGTATTTACAGTTCTTTATTTTTTAATCAGACAAGGAGTTAATCATGACAGTAGCTAAAAAAGCTAGCCCAAAACCACTTTCTTCTAGAGAGAGTTACAAGTTCTTGAGAGTTTGCAGAAAACATTTTCCAGGTCCAGTAGTTGAAAACATAGCTTTTGCCTATGATCTATCAAAATATGGTCACCATAAACAGAAAAGAGACAATGGAGACAGGTATTTTGATCATCCTAGGGCTGTCTCGCTTATTTTAATGAGAGAGCTTGGTATATTTGATTGCGATTTGATTATTGCGCTCTTGTTACATGACATGCCTGAGGACAGTTTTCTTTTAAATGAATATCGTATACATCAAATTTTTGGCAATCATGTCTCACATATTGTCTGGCTTCTGACAAAGCAGAAGGCTCACAAAGGTAAAGGGGTAACAAAATACTTTAAAAGACTTTATCAGTCAAGTAATTGGTGGGCAATGCTCGCAAAGTGTTTAGATCGTCTTCACAATATGAGAACTCTTCATGGTCGCCCAAGAGACAAGCATTTGGGTCAAGTCACAGAGACACGAGAAAAAGTGCTCCCCCTTCTTGATATTTTGGATAGCATAGTCCCGAGAAAGTATGCAAAACAAATTATATATGTAAGAAAGTGTTTAACTGACTTATGTGATCATTATGAAGTTGGTGGCGCCCCAGCAAAGCTAACTAAAGCAATGATTGTTTAATAAAACAAAAACCAAGTCTTAGGACTTGGTTTTTTTTGGCGCAGATGGCGGGGCTCGAACCCGTAACCTCCCGCGTGACAGGCGGGTGCTCTAACCAGTTGAGCTACATCTGCAATACAATATATTATAACACAAATAAAATAAAAAGTCCAAAAACTACTCTAAAATCATATTATCATAAACTTTTATGCTCCACTCCCCTACTCCGCCAAGCTTTTCTGTATTATGATACACACAAGCAAGGTCAGTGCGTATCTGTTTTGGATAAAGGGCATTTTTCATCAGATACTGCTCTATTCCCCTTTTAAACATTTTTTGTTTAGTTTTTGTAAAATTATCCTCGGGTTTTAAATTGTCCTTATTTAAACCTTTCCCTATTTCCAGACTTTTAACCTCTACAAAAAGGTACTCTGTATTATTTGTATTCTCTATTAACTTATACATAACAAGGTCTAATTCACTATTTCTTGTCCTAGAGTTTTGATTTGCCAGTGTCCAACCCCTCTTTTCATACCATTTCCTGGCTATACTTTCTGCGTTAAAGCCAAGATTTTTATTGTGCATACTGCCCTGCTTATTAGTATTTTTTATATTCATCTTTGTATTTTAACATAAATATAGCAGAAAAAGAAAATTATACCCTCATTTTATATTAAAACTGTGCATAACTCTGTGTATAATGTGTATAAGGGACATAAAATACATTTGTCAAAATTCACATGTGTATATGTTTATTGTAATAAAAGCTTTATCTTAAAAGCTTTTTATATCTTTTCCAGCATTTAGTCTTATATCAAATAATTAAACTTGTCTATTCGTTTCACGTGAAACGTCTTTTATGTTATTTGTTTTAGATAAAGACAAATTCTCTTTTGATAATAGCAGTTTTGAGATTAGTGGTTTAGTCTAATGTTTTAGTATTTTGCAAAAAATATTTTTTATGTTATAATATAAACAATGCGGTGTTGGTTCAGTGGTAGAACACGTCCTTGCCAAGGATGAGACAAGAGTCCGATTCTCTTACGCCGCACAGAATATAAAAGTTTTAAGTAAAGGTTTATTTTTAATATTGTGCTATAATACAAACAGGCTCTTGTAGTGAAATGGATATCACATCGGTCTTCGGAACCGCTGATCTAGGTTCGAATCCTAGCAAGAGCACAAAATTAGAACAGAGGGGTAGTAAAACGTTTCTTGTGTAACGTTAAAAATTAAAAATATGCCAAATATTTATGAAATAGAAGAAAAAGATATTAAAAATATAGATTACTCTGTATTTTTTGAAAATGTTCCTAAAAATGTCCGCATGGTGTCAGCGATACTGCAACACGCAGGATTCGAAGCTTATCTTGTGGGAGGGTGTGTCCGTGACCATTTCATAGGAAACACTCCAAATGATTATGATTTTTGTACAAATGCTACCCCAGAACAAATAATATCTTTATTCCCAAGGACTTTTTATGAAAACGTCTATGGGACAGTTGGGGTTGTAACAGCTTTAGAATCAGAGACAGATCAAGATAAGATTAAAAAAAGTATAGTAGAGGTTACACCTTACAGACTAGAAAGTGAATATACAGATGGTCGCAGGCCAGACAGTGTAAAATGGTCACAAAATATACATGACGACCTGTCTCGTCGTGATTTCACATGTAACGCACTGGCTTATAACCTAACTACCTATGAGCTGATTGATGATTTTACTGGAATAAGAGACATAAAAGACAAAAAATTAAAAGCTGTAGGAGATGCGGAAGTTAGATTTAAAGAAGATGCTTTGCGTCTGTTGCGTGCTGTGCGTTTTGCGGGTCAATTAGGTTTTGAAATAGAGAAAGTTACACGTGAAACATTAAAAACTAATAGTTTTTTACTTAAAAACATTTCACATGAAAGGATTCGAGATGAATTTTCTAAAATTTTAATGACAAAAGCTCCAAAAAGCACACTAGAGTTAGCTTCAAAGCTTAATGTACTCAAATACATTTCACATGAAATAGAGGCAGGTATAGGAGTAAACCAGAATCAAGCTCATAGTTTTGATGTGTGGGAGCATAATCTGCGTACATGTCAGCATGCAGCAGATAAAAATTGGCCTTTAGAACTGCGCCTGTCCGCACTTTTTCACGATGTCTCTAAGCCTGAAACTAGGAGATTTTCAAAAGAAAAGAACGATTATACATTTTACGGGCATGATGTTGTGGGGGGTAGAGTTTCACGTGAAATAATGGAGAGATTAAAATTCCCAAAAGAGGCAGTGGAATACGTGTCTAGTATGGTACGCTGGCATATGTTTTTCTCGGACACAGAGCAGGTAACGCTCTCAGCTGTACGTAGACTTATAAGTAATATAGGAAAAGATAATATATGGGACTTGGTTAATCTACGTATTTGTGATAGGGTAGGGACAGGAAGACCAAAAGAGGAGCCTTATAGATTTCGTAAGTATCAAAGCATGATACAGCAAGCATTAGTGGACCCTGTTACATTAAAACAGCTTAAAATAAATGGAGAAAAGATTATGAGCGTTACACAAGAAACGCCTGGTCCTAAAATTGGACTCATTTTAAATGCTCTTTTTGCCGAAGTTTTAGAAGATCCAAGTAAAAATACAGCAGAATATCTAGAAGATAGAGCGTTACACATGAAAACTTTAACGCTAAAAGACCTTGTTTTACTAGCTAATAAAGGAAAACTTGATATGCAAAAGGAGAACGATAAGCAATTGGTTGAAATCAGGAAAGAGTTTAGGGTGAAATAAAAGTTTTTATAGTTTCAAGGTAATCTTCAGAGACATTTTTTGCCAGTTCAGGATTCAGCTCGTTCCCACTATTGACCGGAACCAAATGAACGTGTACGTGCGGCACAGCAAAACCTTCAACAGCAACAACAACACGCTTACATTTTAATTTGTCTTTTAGAATAACGGCAACCTGTTTTACTGCGAGCATTAACTCTATATACTCTTTGTCTTGCATGTCAAAGACATAGTCTATTTGTCTTTTAGGTATAACTAACGTGTGTCCTTCTTGTATTGGTTTTATATCTAAAAAAGCAAGATGGGTCTCATTTTCCCAGATTATATGTGCTGGTATTTCACGTGTGACGATTTTGTTGAATAAGTCTTGCATAGTTTTGTGGTTATTGCATCATTATAGCATTATTTAAAAATAAAAGGCACTTTTGTAAAAAATTACAAAAGTGCCTAAAGGACAATTATGCCACAGCCAGCTTTTTAGCTACATGTTTGTCCTGATGCTCTAACCATACGGACTCAGCCTGACTCAGCTCCTTGTAATAGGCGTGAGCACCGTTAGGCCCTGATGGTGTATGACGATATAAGCCGTCACGGCACAGATACTGAGAAGTATGATCGGGAAGTTTGCTAAAGATAACCCAAGAATATTTTAACTCAGTCGCTGTATAAGGTACACCACCAATCTCTTGAGCTGGAGGATTTAGGTTTGCAAAAGATTGACGAATGTCAGAATTGACTTGACTACGCATTTTAAAAGGTCCTATGTAAAGTAATGCTGCTTTAACACTGTGCTAAAACATCTTTTATAATATATCATATTTAAAATAAGCTGTCAAGTAATTACTATAGTTTTAAAAAGGTATCAAGTTTAAAGTGTTTTCAGGTCATAAGCAAGTCAAACTTTGTCCCTTATTTTACTTTAAGTATGTGATATAATTAATTTAGTAATAAAAAAGCCATTGATGTGGAAGTGGTACAATGTAAATTATAAAAAATATGGAAGACGAAATAGATCAGATGTACAATAAGTTCTTTGTTAACAGGGGATGGAGCACTTTGAGTGGACTGAAGAGTAAAGATTTGGAAAGTTTTTTTAGGCCTAATTATGAAAAAGATCAGATTAATCCTTTTATCTTTAAAGATATGGAAAAAGCTGTAGATAGAATAGATAAAGCGCTGGAGAACAAAGAAAAAATATTACTTTATACAGATTATGACTGTGATGGCATACCTGGCGCTGTTATACTATATGACTTTTTTAAAA
>JAYTBU010000008.1:0-18136 GCA_043736875.1 bacterium | reverse complement strand
TCTTGTATTTTATTTCTACTCTGTGGACATACAGCATTTTACCTTTACTTATAATGTAAAGTGGACACAGGACGTAAAAATCCACGGATTTTTATCAATACCTGTTATATCCTAAAAAATATTATAGAGAAAAATGCTGCATGTCTTCTGCTATTATACTATAAACTGTTATACAATTTCAAGTACTCATTTATATTATTTGATATGATTAGTTTTTCTTTTTTAAAATACCCATATACAACTAGACCCTCTTCCCCATCAGCCATACGCATATCGATATTTTGTATTGTAACATCTTTAAAATCAGATATAGACGCATATCCATATTTGGATTTTGCTATGTCACTAATCACTCCTTCTTGTGATATTATTTTTTGATACAAATTATCAAAATCTAATACATTTATACCGTAACTATATTTATCATCAAATACATTTTTACTGCTTGTAGCCTCTCCTGTGTAAGACTTTAATAAAGAAATACTTTTTACATCTTGAAAAATATCTGAAATATAATACTTTTTAACCTCTATTACTTTTATTGGTAGTGGTTTATTTTTTTCTTTATATACATAGTATGCAGCAAATACAGCTCCAGACACAAAACAAAAAACTAACCCTAAAGTTAACAATAAAAAAGCTTTATGTTTTCTGTCTTGCTTATGTACCATGTTCTGAATATTTGTTTCTGCACTTGGTGAGCTTATGTTTTCTTTTTTTACACCTCCTCTAGGCATATCAGCTTGTACATGTTCGTGCTCACCAGTTTCTGTTGCAGACTCAAATGTCCTTATAATAGGTATAGGTTTTACAGCTTTCATGTCACGCCAGACATCATTATGAATATGATTAATTTGATTCTGACTGTTGTTCTGGGATAGGGTCTCTTTCTCTTGCATCTCTTAATTCTACTACATTATCATCTTTTTTATAAGTAACTCTTGGTTTTCTCTGTGTATTGCTTTTAATTGACGACGATCTATAACTTGTTTTTGAACCAAGTAAATACTTTTTAGGATTTTCATCTAGGTCTAAAAAGGCTTCTGTGCAATCTTTTAATTTTGCTGAGGTGGACCTACCAAAAGAAACAACTTCTACTTGCACTCCCGTGTTTTTAAGGTATTCAACAAGCGGAACAAAGTCTCCGTCTCCAGTAGCAAGGACTATTGTATCAACTTTGTGTGCTATGCGTACAGCGTCTACCGCTATACCTACGTCCCAGTCAGCTTTTTTATTGCCTCCTGCAAATATCTGCAGATCTTTTGACTTTGTCTCTATGCCCATTTTAAGTAAAGCATCAAAAAACTGAGACTCCTCTTGTGATTCTGTGGTTATGAGGTATGCTATAGCACGTACGATATTCCTGTCCCCTACAGCATCTGCGAGTACTGCCGCAAAGTTAACTCTCGCATTATAAAGATTTCTAGCACTATGATATAGGTTTTGAGTGTCTATTAGCACTGCCACTCTCTGTGACGTATGTTGTATTACTGACATAAAATATAAAAATTTAAAAATAAAACCACATCTTGTGATGTGGTTTTATTATAACATATTTTTTAAAAAATAAGTAAAGTCAAGCTATGCTTTTAATCCTACTTTTGCAGCTATTTCTTTTAATCTCTTTGATGATTTTGTTGCGATATACCCCATGTGAGTACGTCTATCTGAAACCATTTTAATAAGACCTCTTCTGCTGTGATTGTCTTTTTTGTGTACTTTTAAGTGATTAGCTAGTTCGTCAATCTTTCTAGAAAGTATACCGATCTGAACTTCTGGTGAGCCAGTGTCAGTAGCGTGCAGTTGCACGTTTTTTATTACATTTGCTTTTTTTCGTGTTGTTAACATATAAGTGTTACCATATTAACATATATTTGATTTTTTTGCAAGCGGTAAAAATAAGATTTTTCCAAATAAAAAATCCACAAATCTTTAGACAATCTCTTGGTGAAGAATATTTTAGTATACGGATAGCCACAGAAATGCAAAGCATCCCATGAAAAACAAAAGTTTACGTCCGCTACTCTTAAAATATAGGCTAGGCCTGATTGTTTAAAGATTTATAGATTTTTTAAAGTTCGCAATATTTTTTCTCAAAAGGATTAAAATATTGATTTGTATGTTATAATTAAAGTAGATTAAATATAACTAAACAGATTATAGCATACTTAAAATTATATGTCAAGCACACAAAATAAAGATAATATCAATACAAAAAATACTACTAAAAATACTAGCGATCAAAAGTTTTTAGACGTCACGCTACGTCCCGCGCATTTTGATGAGTACATAGGCCAAGAAGTTATTAAAAATAATATACACATACTACTCGAAGCATCAAAAGCTAGAGGTAACCCACCAGAACACATACTGCTATATGGTCCGCCAGGACTGGGCAAGACTACTCTCGCTCATATCATAGCAAAGAGCCTAAATACAAATATCAAAATAACTAGCGGACCCACCCTCACAAAAGTTGGCGACCTCGCTGCCATACTTACCAATTTACAGCCCAATGACGTCCTATTTATAGACGAGATACACAGACTAAACAAAACCATCGAGGAGGTACTATACCCCGCTATGGAGTCTGGAGTACTCGACATCATAATCGGCAAAGGTCCCGCAGCACGCAGCATACAACTAGACCTGCCTCCATTTACTTTGGTAGCTGCTACTACTCGCATATCTATGCTCTCAGCGCCGCTACGATCTAGATTTTCTGGTGGTACATACAGATTACAATTTTATACCATAGACGAGCTGTGTAGTATCATACTGCGTAGTGCAAAAGTTTTGGACACAGAACTTGAATACTCTTCAGCAAAAGAAATAGCCATGCGCTGCAGGAGCACACCGCGTATTGCTAACTTTTACCTAAAAAGAGTCAGAGATTATGCACAGGTACACAACATATCAGTATCACCCTTAATAGTTAAAAAATGCCTCGAGATGCTCGAGGTTGATGAGCTGGGTCTGGGTAAAATAGAGCTTGATTATCTAAATATTTTAAATGGTAAATTCTCTGGTGGACCAACAGGACTATCTACATTATCTGCGGCACTGAGCGAAGAAGAGGCCACGCTCGAGGACGTGATAGAGCCGTACCTGATACAATTAGGCTTTATAGAAAAGACAACACGCGGCCGCACGCTCACTGACGCTGGAAAGCTGCATATAAATAAAAACTTTTAATAATCTTAAAATGCAAAAAGATACCCCTTTAAAATCTGAAGTTATAATGCTTGGCATAGATCCAGGATATGACAGAGTTGGTATCTCTGTACTAAATAAAATAAATAACAAAGAAAACTTGATATTTTCTACTTGTATAACAACTAACAAAAAAGAAACTCACACAAAGAGAATAAAACAAATAGCAGACGAACTGATAAATATTATAAAAATATACAAGCCCAGTCACGCCTGCATCGAGACTTTATTTCTTTTTAAAAATCAAAAGACTGTCATGGCTGTATCCGAGGCCCGTGGTGTCATAAACTATATCTGTGAGATACATAATATAAAAGTCCTAGAGCTGACCCCCATGCAGATAAAAGCAAATATAGCAGGACATGGCCACGCTGACAAAGATCAGGTAAAATATATGGTTAAAAATATACTAGGTATAAGAGAAAACAATAAAATAGATAGTGAAAAAAATAAAGAATTAATAACTTTTGACAAAAAGATAGATGATGAGATAGACGCGATAGCGATAGGAATAAGTGGATTAGCCTATTTAAAAAATAGTATTTTGTGATATAATATAAAGATGAAAATCATAAATAAAATTATAAACTATATATTATTAACAAGCCCAATCTTAGTCACTTCTTTTTTTGTATACAAATCAGATTTCCCTGCATGGTCTAACACTATGATGTTGGCCCTGCTTATCTCTTTTCTCATTTTATCTAAAAATATTTACTCTTGCTTTAAAAATAAAAAAATAAATATTTTAGATTTCTCTCTTTTACTTTCTGGCTTTATTGTTTTTGTTATTTACTCGGCACTATCGGCACAAAGTTTTTATTTTAACGCTTTTGGCAAAGGTGTCGCCGAGTGGTCTGGCATATCTATACTTTCCCTATTTGTAGTATTTACATACTTTATTTCCAGTAAATACAAGACAAAAATGGCTCTTATTTTAACCATAACACCAATAGTATATACTGCGTTAAATTTTGTATTTATACAATACAATCTTTCTATAGCTAATTATACAGGATATTTAAATATACCGATGATTAGTTTTAACAAGCTTGTCAATTACCCTCTTGTATTTTCTATCGTTACATTATTTGCTATAATTTTAAATTATTTCATAAATAAAAAAGGTATAATATTTTCTGATTTAAAATTATCAAAATTATTAAAATTATTTTTAATAGTACTTATTTCCCTATTTGTATTTTCTTTATTTAATTATACACTCAGATACATGGCAGCAAGCAAATACATGTCTGCTTCTAACTCTTTTTCTGCTGGTAAAATAGAACAAGCAAAAGCTGAGATAAGTAAAGCTATAACCATAGCACCATATGATGTTTATTATCTTGGTCGTATAGACATAATGACAAGTGAGATAAACGCACTTTTACAAAGCAAAGCAACCAACACGGACAAGTTGCAAAATGAATACAAGTTATTGGTAGAATATCAGATAAATGATGCAAAAAAAGCTATCAATTATGATGACAAAAACCCTCAAAACTATATGGCACTAGGTTATGCATATGAGCGCGCAATGGTAATTACAAAAGATGGAGCATATGATATGGCAATAAAAGCATATGAGGAGGCTAGAAAGATAGCCACTGACAAAGACTATGTCGATGTAGTAAAAGCAAAAACAGCTTTTAGTGCTGAAAAAGAAAATGAAGGTCTTGGATTTATAGATAGTGCACTACGCTTTAACTCATCTTCTTCTGCTGCCCTGTACTTATCATCACAATACTATGCCCTAAAAGACAAAAATGATGTAGCGATAGAATACGCACAAAAAACTGTAGCTACTGCGCCATATGCTGCGGATGGCAGACTCAACCTCGGCCTGCTTTATCTCAAGACAAATAAAATAGATGAGGCGATACAAGAATTTGGCAATGTCCTCCAGATCACAAATGGATCAGATATTGGTGCCATATATTATCTTGGTATCGCATACAAAACAAAAGGAGATAGTGAAAACCTGAGCAAAGTGATAGCTGAACTTGAAAAAATAGGTATGGATAAAAACAGTAAAGAGATGCAAGCGCTTTTGAATTAAGAGTAATATGCGAGATATTATTTATATTTTTATAAACTAGAAACTTGTATAGACATAAATAAAAAATGACCCCCCCTGCTATCTTTCGAAGGGCCCGAGGGCTCTTTTCGCAGGGGGGGAACGTTTATATCTACATTATAACAAATTAAAATAAAAAGTCAAATAAAATAATTTCATTTTATGATATAATATAAACAGAAAACACAACATGAAAAAAGTCGCCATATTATTATCAACCTATAACGGAGAAAAATATCTGTACCAGCAATTAGAGTCGCTCGCTTGGCAAGTTGGCGTGCACATCACTGTTTTTATGCGTGATGATGGCAGTAGTGATGATACAGTAAAACTAGCCGAGAGATATCTTAGAGAATTAAAAAATAAATACACTTTTGATTATCACATAGACACTGGTATTAATATTGGCTTTGTAAAAAGTTTTTTTACATTAGTAGAAGACGTCCCAAGCGATTTTGATTATTATGCTTTTGCGGATCAAGACGATGTGTGGCTGGAAAATAAAATGATAGCTGGCATAAAAATGATAGGAGAAAAACACGACTCACTATCCCCTGTCGCATATGCATGCAGACCAGAAGCGGTGGATGAAAAACTAAATCATATAAAATATTTCCCAAAAGTAAAACATACAAGTTTTACAAATTCACTATTTCAAAACAATATGGCAGGATGTTGTACTATTATAAACAGATCAGGTATCAAGCTCTTAAAAGAAAATATAAACTGGGATACCACGTATCATGATTGGTGGGTCTATGTACTCTTTTCTGGGATGGGTCATGTGATTATAGATAATAATTACTACATAAAATACAGGCAGCATGGTAAAAATACAGTAGGCGCAGAGAGAAAAAAATGGTTACGTTATAAAAATAGATTTATCAATTTACAAAAAGATAATAGAATAAGTAAAAACACTTCTCAGTTAGTCGAAAATTTTTCTTATGTTATACCAGAAAAACACAAAAGACTTTTAAATATATTTTACAAAGCTAAAAATAATATTTTGTATAGACTTTACTTTATAGTAATTTCTCCAAAACTTCGTGAGAGCTTTCTTGAAAATATACTTATGAAAGGAATGATATTGTGGGGGAGATATTAGGTTGGATAAAAATTATTTATTTGAAATAAGCCTTAAAAGTGCTATAATGTTTTTAATATGAAATATAAATATATAGTAATGAACCAATATGCTTTAGGAGAGTTCATGTTAATGTCTCAAACATTTAATACTTTAGTAAAAAATAACATAGTTGAAAAAGGCGTAATAATAAGCAAGTTGAAAGATCATAAAAAAATATTTGATTCTAATATAATAAAAGTAATAAACCCTTTTGGAGATTTTAATGATTTTCTTTTTTTTATAAAGCTGTGTTTTTATAAAAATATAAACATAGTATGGGATGTTCCTGCAAAAAATATTTTCAGAAAGCTCGCAAGACTATTTATCTCTTTATTTATTACAGCTAACCCTTTTTCAAAGTTTTTATTTTTAAGCTTTAAAAAAGATGTAAAGAAAGATGTTGCTTCAAAAATAACCAGTCTATTTAGCACAAAAACCTTTGAATACTCTTTTGAAGATGAAGAGCACCTGTCTCAGTGTTACATAAATAGCTTGCATGCGGCTAAAATAATTGATAGAAAAATAAAATGTGAGTATACGCTTGAGCCTCTAACGACAGAACCTCTCCTACTTGCTATAAAACTTTTATCTAGAGATTACATATGTGTACACGCATTTGCAAGTGATCCCGATCGTTGCCTACCAGTCGAATGGTGGGTAAATTTGGTACAAGAAATAAATAAATTATATAAAAAACCAGTAAGTATAGTATTTCTTGGAGCTAAAAATAATTATGAAAATGCTGAGAAAATTACGTGTAACTTTGAGAATGTTATAAACCTTTGTGGCAAAACCAGCTTAACAGAAACCTTAAGTATAATTTCGAAAGGGAGACTAGCTATAACTTGTGACTCTGGAATATGTCATATGGCGGCACTGTTTAAAGACTTGGACCAGATTGCTGTATGGGGGGGGAAAGTAAAAAACTTTCCCTATTTTCCGGTTTTCAAACAGAAAGTTTTCATAGCAGATAAAGTAAATCTCTATGGAAAAAATATGTACCAGTACAAAAACTTTACCCATAATATTGACTATAAAAAAATAGCTACTGATTCCTTAAGTATAATTTCTGGGTAAATTCACCTATCTTTTAGAGTAAAAATCTGTTATAATTTATATATAAAATATAAACAAAAAAATATTTTAAGAACAATGTTTTTGCCTGACTCTGAATTTTTGGATATTGAAAGACCTGATTTTTATACAAGTAAAAAATATTATGGTTGTGGATTTAAAAAAATGACTGAACTATGTAATAAAAAAGGCTATGTTCTGGTTGCTACAGACCTGTCAAGCGCAAACGCTTTTTACGTTAAAAAAGAATATGCTGACAAGTTTGACAAGCAAGATATTGAAAAAATGTATAACCCACCTAGGTATTTTTTAGCATCGTATGTTCCAAGAAATCCTTTTTAAGACTCATGAAAATAAATAAAAAAATAAAAAACTCACTAACTAAACTTTTACCTAAATATGCTTATGAGTTTTTACAAAATATTTGGAGAGGTTACATAAAGCCGTCTATTGAAATTAAAAAAACCATTAGACTCAGATCTTTTTCCGATAAGGTGGTAGTAAAAGCAGAACACAAATCTTCTGGTGTAGAATTTCTTATAGAGTTAGATAAAAAAAATGGTCTAGTGGACGAGTTCTATTTTCTAGATAAGATACATGAACCTAAAATACTTTCTCTTATTCGCTCTATTTTAATTAAGGGTGATACTTATATAGATATAGGCACAAATATTGGTGGACACATGTTATTTGCTTCTGTTTGTGTTGGCGACAGGGGGGGGCTGTTTATGCTTTTGAGCCCATAAAAAATATCTATGAGCAGGCAGGTAGGAGCATTAAACTAAATAACTTTACCAATATCAAACTATTTAATTATGGTCTCGGAGAAAGTGATCAAAAAATACCTATACACATAGATACTTTAAACAAAGGACACTCTTCTGTAGCTTTCAAAGAACACACCTCAGTAGAATCTGAAATTGTGACAATTAAAAAAGCAGACCCATTTTTCTCTGAAATAAAAAATAAAATAAAATTAATTAAAATAGATGTCGAAGGTTATGAATATGATGTTTTAAAAGGTTTGTCTGGTTTGTTAAAAAGAAACAAGCCTCAAAACTTTTTAATAGAATATTCTCCGTACTTTTATAATTTTTTTAATAAAGAAATCTCTTTTAATATACTCAACCTACTAAACGAAAATGGTTATCATGTATATGATATTGGTGATGGTGATAAAAAGAATCTGATAAAAAAGCAGGATTTTAAGAGATTTATATCTGAATTCCAGAATGAGGAAAATGGTCAAACAAATATACTGTGTACCCTCCTATAAAAAAAAGATGCTATATCTACCCCTCACCTCTTCTTATTGTGCTAATAAATTAGAAAATTATACAAGCTCACCCGTCTGACTTTTGTTTTAATTTTTGACATATTATTTTAAAGTATATTTACTGTTATCAAAATAGGCAGACAAAAACAAATAACTCAATATCACTTATTTAACTTTTCAATAAGCTTATTCCCTAAAATAATCCCGGGTTTTTCTATGAATTTGTAAGTGATGGTAGAGATAATAATAGTGAATATAACCAAAACTAGGAAATATAAGGTAAAAGTAAATTCGTTAGAAGCGAAGTTTAAATTTCTAATTAAATAAGTAACTAGCGAAATCATAGCAAAATGAGTAAGGTATATAGAGTAACTAATTTTACCGATATAAATCATAATCTTACTGACTAATAATTTTCCAAAAATAGTAGCTTTATATTTTTTAAGAAAAATAATAAAGTATGCGAGTATACTGGATAACATTAAAAGTGACCCTGGAAACAATCCTTCATTTGTTAATCTATTTAAAAATAAAGAGCCAACAAACAATAAAACAGAAGAGACTAAGATAATATTAAATACTTTCAGAGATTTTAACTCTAAAATAATATGATTATATAATATAATTCCTAGGATGAAAACAGGGAATTGAGACGGGAAATAAAAATAAGAAAAAGCCTGCCAGTATTTTGGTAATGTGTAACCTAAATAAACAAACATAATATAGTTAGCTAACCAAGAAAAAACAATACTAATGGGTAGTAAAAAATAAAAAGGTTTTATACTATACTTTTTATATACTAAATATAAAGCTGGTACAAGTAAATAAAACATAAACTCAACACCGACAGACCAGCCCCCGGGGACTATGCTGTTGATCCAATACGGACTAAGTCCGTGAGTAAAAGTAAAGTGGGAGATTAGGTTGGGTAAAGTAAATACAGTCAAATTAAAAGACTCAGGAAGCGTGTCAGGAAAATTAATATAGAAATAAAAATAAAATGTGATAGCTATGTAAAACATAGGAGCAATTCGAAAAAATCTTCTTATAAAAAAATTTAAGTTAAAATAATTACTTAATTTATTTTTTATTATTTTAGTTTCTTTTTCTCTATTAGCAAGTGAATAGAATAATGTAAAAGCACTGGCTATATAAAATAGCTGCACCCCCATTCTGCCCTGCTCTACTATTAATCTAAATATATTATTAAGACTACTTCCGTCTAAAAAAGTAAGAGTGTGTACTAGTAATACGAGGAGTACCGCAATACCACGAATAGTATCTATGTAGTCTAGTTTTTTAATAGGATAACCATTATAAATTTTGAGATTATTTTTTTTTATAAATTTCATATATATTAAAAACTATTTTAACTTTGCTATTACCTCTCCCATACTAACTATATCCTCGACACTACAGCCCCTAGATAGGTCCATATAAGGCTTTGCTATTCCTTGCACTATTGGACCTGTTGCTTTTGCGCCCGCCATACGCTCTGCTACTTTGTATGCGATATTGCCACTAGCTAAATCAGGAAAAACAAATACATTTGCTTTGCCAGCAACATTACTGTTTGGGGCTTTTATATTAGCAACAATAGTATCAAAAGCCGCATCAAACTGCATCTCTCCTTCTATATTTAAATCAGATCTTTTATTTTTAACTATTTGCACGGCCTCTCTGATATTTTGTATAGCATCGCTACTGTCACTACCTAGTGTAGAGTGAGACAGCATCGCGATTACTGGTGTCTCTCCTGTTAATTTTAGAAAATTATCTGCAGTACATATCGCTATATCGGCAAGTTGATTAGCTGTTGGATGCCTAACTACAGCGCAGTCAGCAAAGGCAAAGGTTTTATTTTTATGTTCTATTAGAAAAAAACTGGAAACAGTATCTACCCCATCTTTTGTACCGAGTGTCTGTATGCCAGCACGCAAAACATCAACAGTGGGGGACATTGAGCCAGATATACAAGCATCTACGTACCCGTGAGCAAGTAACATCCCAGACAGATACAAATTTTCTTTCATTTTCTCTGTAGCCTGCTCCAGTGTTAACCCTTTGTGTTTTCTTTTTTCAAAATAAGAATTAGCCAGCTCTGTCACCAAAACATCATCTGAAAAATCTTTCATGGTAAAAGTATTACAGATACCTTGCTCTGAGAGAACCCTCATCGCTTCTGTTACTCTCGGGTCATGAGACTCGGGAAAGAGTATATTTACTTTATCATTTTTTAGACTCATCTTTTCCATATTATTTTTATTCACTTAATTATACCACATTCCCCCACTTTTCAAAAATGTTTTACGTGTATTTTTTATTAAAAAAAATTTTAAACATCAAGCTGAGCGCATAAAGTTGTTGTTTTAGATTTTTCTAAAGAAGGGTAAAGAAAGTTGTTTATAAGCTTAAAAACATGTCTAGGGAATATCATTTTTATAAAGCTTTTTAATCTGGAACTATTTGGTTTGCGAGGGGTTCCATCTTTGTTTAAGTTTGTTACATTTTTTAAATTATAATTTTTCAATCTAGAGGTATCACAATTGTACAAACTATTAAACTCTGAAAAATCCAAGAAGCTAACTTTTTTGTTTAAGATGTCAGCTATTTTTACAAAAGAGTCTTCTCCCATCCAATACAAATGAACTGGAGCCACATCACTTCTCCACACAGTACCCTCTGGATAAAAAGATTTGTTTGGAGTTGTTATTATAAGCTTACCACCTTCTTTCAAAAACTTAAAAGATTCTTTTATAAAGTCCAGTGGACTTTCTACGTGCTCTATTAGCTCTGTCATTATTACTGCATCATATTTTCCTGCGTATTTATCTGACTCTTTAAATATATCACCAGCAATGTAGTAACTTCCAAATTTTTCTATTGCTCTATCTACTGCATTTTGAGATATGTCTATACCCTTACAATCATAACCTGATTTATTAAGAGCGTATGTAGTGTAACCCAAGCCGCTACCTATTTCTAAAATTTTAATATTTTCTTTTTTTGGAAAATTATTTTCTAAACTTTTTTTTATAGCCCAGTACATACTTTCTGATGCTGCTAAAAAATCTAAGGGGTTTTTTTCTTTTAAAACTTTTGCAGCATAGACAGCATATCTGTTGTAGCCAGGAATCTTATCTGCTTGTTTGTATATACTTTCATAGACAAAAGAACTGCTTTCCATTGGGTCACAAAAAGATGTCTTGCAGTCTGAACACTCGTATAGATCATAAAAACTTTGATCTATATAGCCATTTAATTTTTCATAAGTTTTTTTGCTTACAGCGTCACATATTTTACATTTCATATTTTTATTCCTTTAATTATACCACACTCACCCACTTTTCAAAAATGTTTTACGTCTTTATGGGCACACTCACTTGACTCTTATTTGCAAAAAATATTCTTTGTGGTATAATGTGGGTATAACAAGCAAGAGACGACAAACGCCCGTGTGGCGGAGTGATAAAACACTAGTCTCCGAGCTGGCGCTAGTCGCTTTTAGAAAAACTCTCGTAAGAGAGTTTTTCTTTTGCCCACACTCTAATGTTGCAAGAATACTATTTTTAATTTGCTTTTTATAATGTCATATATTTCTTTTGATTTTTCATTTGTTACATCGTCATAATAAGATCTGACACATCCGGCAATAAAATCAGCCAGCCTTAGACCTGGGTTCGCTTCATCTTTTTGAGTTTGTATATATTTTAATGTTATGTTTTTATCTCTTAAAGATTTTTTAAATGTTTTAACATATGATTTGTCCGAGTCTCCATCTATAAATATTTTATGTATATCTTTTTCTGTTATCAGTTCTGATATTGCGATACTGAGTATTTTTTCTGGATGTACAGGGTTTTCAAAAACAGATACTTTTGCCAAAAAATCTAATTCAGAAATTCTTTTTGCAAATAATTTTCTGATTTTCCAGTTATGTTTTCTCCAATGAAAATATTCTAAACCTAAAGACTTTTCTATCTCTATAATAAAAGTGTCTACATCTTCTTTTTTCTCATATTCTACATAAGAAAAAGCGATGGTTGAGTGTCCGACAGTTGAGTGTATACCACTTTCATCTATACAGATATATTTTTTCATATTTTAATTTTTTTATATATAATTTATACATATTTACTTAAAAATATTATACCACACACACCCACTTTTCAAAAATGTTTTATGTCTTTATGGGCTCACCCGCTTGACTTTTGTTTTTTGTTTTGATATACTTTATATACAAATTGGCTACGGCCTTGAATACGAGAAATCGTGTTCGGAAAAACTAAAATATCGCCTTAAAAGCGGTTTTTATTTTTGCAAAATCTTCTTTATCTATATATCCAATGTGTTCTATTCCCCTCTTTGTATCGTACAGCCTAGCATGAGTTAGCATTGCCGACCTTGTATTTACCTCAAATGCACTTTCGCCTGATTCAATTTTTGAGTTATCTATCCTTGTGTTTAATTTGGCTTTTAAGTAATATTTATTATTATCTTCATCTCCAACATTTTCACCCAAATGTATCCACAACACTTCACGCGGTTTTACGTAAAAAGACCTTTCTTTTTTATTTACCTCTTGTTTAACTCTGTTCCACTGATCGTATTTTGTCATATTTTTATTGACTTAATTATACCACAAAATACTTTTTGTTAAAAACTTTTAGAGGTATAATATGTGATGAGCAGTATGGCGAGCCGAGGCAGACGAGCACACCCGCTTGACTTTTATTTGCAAAAAATATTCTTTGTGGTATAATGGATGTACAAATGGGTTATCCCGATTGAAAAAGCGAACGCAAGTTCGCTTTTTCTAATTAATTATCTTTATAATTTCTTGCTTTACTTTAAAGTAATCAGATTTTGAAATGTATCCTATTTTTTGATCCAATCTTTTTGTGTCTATTATTCTAAGTTGTGATATCATCGCAGAGACAGCTTCGTCCTTCAGTAAGACTTTTACATAATACTTATTATCTTTATTTTTTGTTGTTAGTGGGATAGCCCAGAAAATGTTATTGTTAAACTTTTTAAATACGAGTACAGGCCTTCTGAACTTTAAACCTTTACCATTTTCTTCGTCCCCTATATTTTCACCAATAGAGCACCAATAGACTTCCATCTCTTTTATTTCATAATTTCTTTTTAGACTATCTATTTTTGATTTCTCTATGATCCAGTTTTTGAAAAATTTTAATTTATCTATTTTTTTATTATATCACACACACCCACCTTTCAAAAATGTTTTACGTCTTTATGGTCACGCTCGCTTGACTTTTGTTTGCAAAAAATATTCTTTGTGGTATAATAGATATACAAGTTGGGGTAACCCATTTAAGAGCCGAGCTAACGCTCGGCTCTTAGGATGTAAAAATATTTATTTTAAAACGAGATTACAGTATTTTTCTTTTATTTTATCTAACTCTTTTTCTGACAACTCAAATATTTTCTCCTCTAACCTTTTGCTGTCCAGACTTCTTCCTTGGTTTAAAATAACTGACCTATCTACACCTTTATTATTTATTTTAAAATACCAATCACCATCTCTTATGGTGCTTGTAACAGGTAATCCCAGAAAAATCTGACCACTGTATTTTTTAAGTATTAAAACTGGCCTTTGAAAATTTTCACCTTTTCCTATTATTTCATTTCCTATGTTTATGCCGAACCTGCACCACCTTATTTCGCCTTCTCTTATTTTTATCAGATTTTCCAAATTATCTGTTTCTTGCTTGACTTTATTCCAGTCGTCATATTTTTTCATATTTTAATTTTTATATATTTACTTAAAAATATTATATCACACTCCCCCCACTTTTCAAAAATGTTTTATGTTATTATGGCTCACCCGCTTGACTTTTGTTTGCAAAAAATATTCTTTGTGGTATAATGTGAATGTGAGTTCGTAATAATATACTTTGTAACCTTTTGATGGAGTTCTCTCTAAAAGAGAAAACTGTGAAGTCAAAAAACGTGCCTAGCACGACAACTCACAAATAAAAAACTAAGCCTCGCGCTTAGTTTTTTATTTGTTTAAGTTTAAAATTTTCCGAACCCTCTCCTGCTATCCAGTCTGCATGTTGTATTCCAAAATATCTGGCAGAGTCTCTCATTTCAAAAGAATTTACAAAATCAAATTTATTTTTTATATCATTTACATTTATCTTGTACGTAGATCTGTCATATATAATTTTCAAATTCTTAAAAATAATTTCTTTTTCTGCTTTATGTAATATATCTATCAATAAAATATTTATCGTATCATGTATATCATTTTCTAACCTTTTTGTTTTAGATAAATAAAAAATTGCTCTATGTTTTATTTCCTTTAATACAAGCCCTCTGACTCTTTGATTTCTTATATTTTTATACTTTATCTCTTTTTTAAATTCTTCTTTTTTAATTTTAGAAAATACTCTGTTTACTGTGTTTTCTTTGCAGATATTTTCATAAAAAATAGCTCCCACAGTTACATATTTTACACCATCTAACTCTATAATACTTTCATCAAAATATCCATACATTTTATTATTATACCACACTCCCCCACTTTTCAAAAATGTTTTACGTGCATTTTTTATTAAAAAAAATTTTAAACATCAAGCTGAGCGTTACTATTATTAAAAAAGAAAATTAGACAAGCTCACCCGCCTAACTCTTATTTGCAAAAAATATTCTTTGTGGTATAATGGAGATATAACAAGCAAGGAGGGACAAGGGTCCGTGTGACCGGAGACATAGCAATATGTATTACCTCTTAACGCTGGCGCTAGTCGCTTAGAGAAAACTGCAGAAATGCAGTTTTCTTTTTTATGCCTACTGACCTATATGAGTTACAACTATCTTAGTTTTTATTGCTTGAAAAATCTCTCTAGTGTTTTCATTTTCAGTATCATAATACGCCCTGACGGCACCCGCCATATAGTCTGCAATACGCAGCCCTGCGAACTTTTCATCTTTTACTGTCTTTATATTCTTGATCGACAATCTCTTACTCCTTATTATCTTTTTTATTTTGCTTATAAATTTTTCTGGCTTGTCTCCGTCAATGTATATATTTTTTATAATATCTTCTGACAAGATCAGGTACTTTATAGATAGGAGTAGTGATTCATCTGTATTTATAGGATTTTTAAATACAGCAACCCGAGTTTTAAAATCTAAGTCAGATATTTCCAAGCTTATACTTTTTCTAATTTTCCAAGACATTTCGCTCCAGTGTATTTTATCTATTTTGTATTTATTTTCTATGTGTATTATTTTTTTATTAAAACTTTCTGAGTCTTGAAATTCTATATAGACAAGAGCAAAAGTACTGTGTCCATTTTTAGATGTTATACCTGATTCATCTATGCAAATAGTTTGTATTTTCATAAGTACTTTTTTGCGATTTTAATTAAAACTAATTATACCACGTTCCCCCACCTTTCAAAAATGTTTTACGTCTTTATGGTCACGCTCGCTTGACTTTTGTTTGCAAAAAATATTCTTTGTGGTATAATGGATGTAAGTAAATAAATCCCCTAAACTGGGCTACCGTATGGATGCTCAAACTTTGTTTAGGGGTTTTGCTTTTCTATGTTTTTACAAGCTTCAAAATATTCTTTTTTACCTTTCTCATAATTCTGAAATATAATCCAAGAAAATAAATCTGATACTTGTAATAGCAGATCAGAAGGGTTAGCTTTAAACTGAATATCAATTTTTTTATTTTCTTGCTTGATAAAATCAAGTACCGATTTTCTGGTATCATATCTAGATATGTAAATATTTCTTATTTCAATATCCAGACTTTTTATAAACAAATTAACAGAGTTAGAATAGTTGATTTTTGAGTTTATAAGATCTTTTTTAAAAACTCTATAAACCACTTTACATTCATAATTATGTATTATGGACAATAGATCTTTTTTAGTTTTTTCTTGCTCTTTATACGCATGAAAATAATGAGGCCTATTTTTATGAACCTTTAAAAGCTTTATTAAGTATTTCTTAATTTCTTTTTCTAAACTTTTAACCTGAATATCGTGTACTATAAAAGCTGTTAAAATAAAATACTTTGTACTCTTTTCTGAATTACCGGTATCACCACTCTCGTCTATATAAGCATGCATATTTTTTTAGTATTCCTAAAATTATACCACAAAATACATTTTGTTAAAAACTTTTAGAGGTATAATATGTGATGAGCAGTATGGCGAGCCGAGGCAGACGAGCTCGCCCGCTTTACTTTTGTTTTTATACCTCATTTATAACATCAAAACCATTCGCACTACCAACAAGGGCGAGTGCATATACTTTTTTAGATATATTATTGTCTTTTATTTTCTTTGCAACCTCGTTAAATGTAGCTCCAGAACCAACAGCATCATCAATAAGCAAAATATTTTCAAACAAAACATTTGGTGCATCGTCTATGAGTATTGTGTGCTTAGCATTTTGTATGCGATCTGACAATTTTTTAATACTTTTCTGCTGTACAGTTACATCTGTTTTTACTTTTATAAGTTTTATTTCTGGAAGATTTATATTTAGATATTTTTTCAAAACATTCATAAACTGTACATTTCTCTTTATCGTTGGTGGTATATATGACACACTTTTTATATTATTATCTTTTACAAATTTTAAGACTTTATCTTTTATCTCAGCAAAAATCTCTTTCATAAACTTTTCATCTTGACTATTTTTAGAATAAAAAACTTGTGCCCCAAGTTTTGTTTTACCAAAAACAGGATAAGAATAAAAATCTAAATAAAAAGCATCGTCTATATACATTTGACTTTGATTAACGTGCAGAGATTCTTCTATTTTATTTTTAGCATTTACAAAACCATTTATTTTAAATTTTTCATAAGATTTTAAGGTCTCTGTATATTCTTTTTTTGTTTTCTCTACATCTCTTTTATTACTTTTACAAAAGTCATAGAAAGCCTCTTCTCCTAGTTTTTTCTCACCTATTGGAGTTATAGAATAAAATGAGTCTTTTATTATTTTATTAGTAGCATAATCTGCATTTAGACTGTTACTATTTTTCAAGGTTTGTATATTTTTTATTTTATCCTCTTCTGTACTATCTGAATAAAAATATTGAAAAAAGACTTTTGGAGACTGTCCATATTTTATGATTTTACTTTCTAACACAAGATCGCTCAAAGCTTTGCTTACGGCCTGCCTAGAGACGTTACAAAGGGTAACAAAATCTTGTATTTTGTATTGCTTATCTTTATTCTCACTTAAAAAGTTAAGTATTTTTTCTTTACTATTTTGTTTCATTTTTATATTATATCACAACTTTACACTTTACACTATACTGTAAAGTGTAAAGCAAAAATAACTATATAAATAAGGAGAAAATATTATA
>JAYTBU010000007.1:0-2311 GCA_043736875.1 bacterium | reverse complement strand
ACGCTAAATCTGTTGGTGTCGACTTTAGTGTTACTATTATTAGTAAAGCTATCAAATAATAATATGGCTACATTCTATAACACTTTGTGTATGTCTATGGCTTATATCAGTTGTGATGGATATATGTGGACACAAGATTTAGTTCCTCATAGTTTAGATTCTAATTTGGGTGTGTGTTCTAACAATTTACAAAGATATAAATTTTGTGATGTTACAGCTTGTAAGCAACTGTTATGGTATCTTAAACCAGAAGCAAAACCTGAAGTATGGGTAAAACCAATACAAGAAGAAGAAGGTTTACGTTTTGGTTATTCAAGTATGTTTATGATGAGTAAATACCATTATGTTATTTTATTAACGCATGACTTAGAAAAAAATACGATACAAGTAACACCTCGCAAATGGAATAATGGCACACAAGATGCTTTTAATGACATGGAGACATACACGCTCTCTGACACTTGCACAGCAGAAGAATTATCTGAAACTTTAAAGAAGGCGTATACGTTTCTAGAGTCGTACTCTCCAATCCCAGAAAAATATCGTACCCAGCCACTTAATAGAGAGAAAGTAATAGCAAAGTGGAGAAAGGAACATGCAGATGATCCAAGAGTTGCCATTGATATTGCAAAAGAGAAAGAAATAATGGAAAAAAATAATTAAAAATATAAACATATGAAAGAAATAAAAAAACTATGTCTGCTGGTTGTCTGTTGCTACTCTTTCCTTGGTATAGCTTTTGCAGAAGATGGAAAAATTTACATAGCAGAATCATATCCAAGTAAATTTGAAATGAGTGTTGGTGATATATTTTATTTTTCAAATAGTAAAAAACAGTATATAAAACTGACAGACGTTCTTTACGATGAGATTTTAAAAATGCCATACGCAAAAGCTGTGGCTCATAACGATACATATACAACTGAAAATGAGGTGAAGATGTATTTAAAATCTGATTATAGTAAAGGAATTAAGTCTGCTTTAGTAAGTGATACGATTGCTGTTAAATTTAGTAGTTTTGACATTAGTAAAAAAACAGCAACAGTTGAAGCCAAAAAAGACTTTACAGCATTAACACCAATAATTAAAATAAATGGGTCTCAAAAGAGTGAAATAATTGTTCCCTATGGAGACGATATTGTTTTTCAATATACCACCTCTGATCGTATACAAAAATGTGGACTCAACATGGTTTCGAGTGGTGGCAATTCGCTTTCTCTTACTAATTATGAGCCAACATTTTTAGGTTCATGGAGAGGGGTAAAGAATGATCCAAATTATAAAATGAAATTACCAAAGATCCTCAGTTATGTTGGTGGTACAGTATATGTTTATTGTGGTGAAGAACTTAACTTAGCCGCTCAGCCAATAAGAGCATTCGAAATTAAAGTTGACTATTCTAAAGTGAAAAATGTATTACCAGTATGTAGTTTGACAGAGTCTCCATTTTTAAACAAAGTTAAATCAATGGATATTGAAGGTTTTTATGTTGGCATAAAAACAAATAATGCCACACACATTAGCTTGGGGGCTAATAGTTTTTATCCACTGGAGAACAAGACTACCTATTTTTTGTTACCCAAAAACTTAATTAATGAAAAAATTATGTTTCAAGTTAAAAACAATTACGGAAAAGCTGATTGTTATTACAATAAGAAATTAAACACTACAGTGTATACTGACTTATCAGGCCTATCTTCAAAAATGCAATTAGCAGGCAAGTTTCAAGATTTGGAGAGACTGATATGGTCTTTAGGTTTGTATAAAAATAAAAAAGGTGTCTACCCAGATAGTTTACAAACTTTACAGACTGAGTACTCTGACACAGTAGGTGGTATTAGTTTGAGTAATGTCTATTATACAAACTATGCTAGTTGTGGCAGCTATCACATTGGTATTTTAGAACCTATTGTAAATGATTTTCGACTAACTAGAGATATACAGAAATTTGTTAAGAGAAAAGAGTGTACAGAAAAAGATAAAGAATTCTCCTCTGATTATCCTATTTTTGACTTTGACACAAACTATGCATATAATGATTTTTCTCATTAAAAATGTTGTATAATAATAAGTACTTAAGAAATTAGATGAAGAAAATACAATTCCTACACTATATAAAACATTTTGCTATCTTCCTACTCCTCACAATAGTAGTGAGCGCAAATGCACCAATAGTCTCGGCTTTAGCTTTCTCAGAAAAAGAAAGTAGCACTACCTTCTTCAGACTCTCAAGCTCCATGGGTAATATATATCCAGCACAGTTCACAGCCATGGCTCCCATACCTGCTATATCTCCTGATGTATCCCAACC
>JAYTBU010000006.1:0-6255 GCA_043736875.1 bacterium | reverse complement strand
GCGCCTTCGGCGCCGCTTTTATGTTTATTATTTATTTTTTATTTACCCTCTCCTTCAGAGTTATCATTATCTGTTTTACTTTCAGTATTTTCTGCATCTTCTTTTATATCTTCACTTTTATTTTCTGTACCAGCTGCATCATTGGCTTGTTTCATTGCTTCGCCGATTTTCATCATGCTGGTATTTAGCTTTGCGCTCACATCGTTAAGCTTTACTATATCCCCACTTTCTTTTGCTTGTTTTAGTTCTGATATATCAGACATTATTTCTGCCTTTACTTCTACTGGTACTTTATCACCTGCATCTGTTAGTGATTTTTCTGCTGTGTGTATTAATTGATCAGAGATATTTTTAGCTTCTGCAAATTCTTTTTTCTTAGCATCTTCTGTTGCATTTGCATCAGCATCTGCTTGCATTTTTGCTATTTCTTCTTTTGATAATCCGCTGCTCGCTTCTATTCTTATCGTCTGCTCTTTGCCACTAGTCTTGTCTTTTGCTTTTACATTAAGTATTCCATTTGCATCCACATCAAAAGTAACTTCTACTTGTGGCATACCACGTGGTGCTGGTGGTATACCATCAAGGATGAATCTACCTAGCGACTTATTGTCAGGAGCCATTGGTCTCTCGCCTTGCACTATATGTATCTCTACACTAGTCTGATTATCAGCTGCTGTTGAAAAAGTCTGTGATCTACTTGTTGGTATTGTTGTATTTTTTTCTACTAATTTTGTTGCAACATTACCCATAGTCTCGATACCGAGTGATAGTGGTATAACATCAAGTAGTAACAAGTCTTTTACGTCACCTTGCAATACTCCGGCCTGCACTGCAGCACCGAGAGCCACCACCTCATCAGGATTTACACTTCTATTTGGCTCTTTACCAAATAAGTTTTTCACAGCTTCGACTATCATAGGCATACGAGTCTGACCTCCGACCATTATTATCTCACTAATGTCAGATTTTGAAATACCAGAGTCTTTTAATGTCTGCTCTGTGATCTTAATTGACCTCTCTACAAAACTTCTTGCAATATTTTCTAATTGTGCGCGTGTTAATGTAACATCAAGATTCTTTGGACCCTCAGCACCAACTGAGATATACGGTAAAAAGATTTTACTTTCTACCTGTGTCGATAATTCATGTTTCGCTTTTTCTGCTGCTTCGTCTAATCTTTGCATGGCGAGTGTGTCAGAACTTAGATCTATTCCAGTTTCTTTTTTAAATTGATCTTTTATATAATTAACTATCTCCATATCTATGTCGCGACCACCAAGATGACTGTCACCTCCAGTAGATTTTACTTCTACCACCCCATCACCCATCTCGAGTATTGATATGTCAAATGTTCCACCTCCAAAGTCATACACGGCTAATTTTGCATGAGCTTTTTCTGTGAATCCATAAGCAAGTGCTGCTGCTGTTGGCTCATTTATAATTCTTTTAACATCTAGTCCTGCTATAGCCCCAGCGTCTTTCGTTGCTTGTCTTTGTGCATCATTAAAATATGCCGGCACAGTAATTACCGCTTCAGTTATTTTCTCACCTATCTTTGCTTCTACGTCAGCTTTTATTTTTTGTAATATCATCGCTGAGATTTCCTCTGGGCGCATATCTTTGCCTCCTATATTTACTAATACTCCATTATTTGCACCCTTTTTAACTTCGTATGATACGCGGCCTACATCATCACTCACTTCTTTGTCTGTAAATTCATGCCCCATATATCTCTTTACTCCATATATAGTATCTTTTGGATTCATCACTGCTTGACGTTTTGCTACTGCTCCTACTGTCCTATCTCCGTTTTTTGAGACAGATACTACAGATGGCGTAGTACGCGTACCTTCTAGATTTTCTATAATTTTTGGTACTCCTCCCTCCATTATTGCTACAGCACTATTTGTTGTTCCCAGATCTATTCCTATTATTTTTGCCATATATTTTTTGTTTTATTTTTATTTTTTATTTAAGTTTTTTTAATTTATAATATTATTTAAAGTTTTTATATGGTGGAGCCAGTAGGTTAGAATGTATAAGAAAATCCTGATTTTTATTTTTAAAATTATTTTTATTATTATTTATTTTATTAGACTTTATTTTTAGAGTATCTAATTTATAAATATTAAATCCAAATAAAGCACGTATAAAATTAAAAGTTTTATATTTTATACTATCCCAAGTATTTCTTATTTTTTCTTTTATTTCTCTATAAAAAATACTCACTTCACTTTTTATAACTTCTACTTTTTCTATAATAAAATCAAATACAAAATTAATCACAATCAAAAACACTCTGTATATATTTTCAGAAACTTCTACCAATATTAAATATCTTTTTTGTATCGTGATTTGCATTTTAATTTTTAAAACTCCACACCTTTACCTTTGCGGCTCGGAATATCTGGCCTTTGTATTTATAACCTGACATAATAACTTGTGCTATTGTATCTGGTTTTAGATTTTTGGTTTTCATTTCTTCTTCTGAAATTTCTAATAATCCTAGACCTTCGTGAAGTTCTGGATTAAATACATCACCCTCAGCACCGAACTTTTCAAAACCTTGCTCGCTTAATTTATTTTCAAATGTAGAAAATATATACTCTATACCCCCTCGCCAATTAGCGTCTACACCTTCCCATGCTTGCCTATTGCTTCTCGCTGCATCGTAAGTGTCCATTACCACAAGAAGATCTTCTGTGTACTTTTTCACAGCATAACCACCCCATTCTTTTCTATCTTTTTCTATTTGTATCTCACGATTTTTATAATCTGCTTGCGAACGCATCCAGCCATCAAGATTATTCTGCTTCTCTCCTTCTAGGATTTTTATTTTTTCTCGTAACTTTTTAACTATATCTTTTTTAGATAGTTCCTCACCATCTTCTCCCAAGTCCACAAATTCTTCTGTGTTATCATGATCGTTTTCTGAATCATTACCAGAGTTAACTTTTGGAGAATTTAGATCTTCTATATTCAGCTCTGTCACACCATCTTCATTTAGATTTTTATTTTTCATGTTTTATTTATATCAAATTTTTAAACTTTTTGCAAGAGACTCTTAATTGATCTTGTTCACATATTCAAAGCCGCCACCACCAGCTGGAATTATAAAAGGATGAGACTTTTCACTACGCAATGGTCCGCCAGAAAGGTACCAAAATAGCCATATAGCAACTAGTCCAAAGATTACATATAAAAATTGTTTCATATTATTTTTAGAGATTATTTATGTCTTTATATTATAGCATAAATTGTATAAATATTTATAATATTTTTGACATAAAAGACATTTATGGAGTTAGGGTTTTGGTTAAAAATAAAAAAGAGGTTTACATCGTATTAAATTGGTTAAGCTCTTTTTTATAAGTGTATAGAATATTCTTATAATCAGAGAACATTCTCTCATTATTTTTTTTACTTTCTATAACTTTACCGACCTCTTCATAATACCAAAGATAGTCATAAACAGATCCTTTGAAAAACTTATCAACATCCAGACCTTTTAATTTTGCTGTAAAATAAGAGTTCATATTTATAATCTTGTCACACCCTATTATTAAGAGTTCTTTTTCTCCAAGTTTTGAAATATTATTTATGTAATTCTTTTTTTTCTCCCTCCAATTATCAGCTTTTAGAGTCTTGTCAATAGTTAAATTTTTAACCATATCTCCAATAGTATTACCGAAGATATTTACAACTTGGTCACTATTTACTTCTGGACAATCTTCTAACACATCATGTAGCAGTGCAGAAACAATCACATCTTCATTATCTGTGTATTTCATACAAAGCATCGCAACCTCAAAAGGATGCACAATATAAGGAACCTTCTGTCCCCCTTTTCTGTATTGACCATCATGAGATATGGCACTAAAATATAGAGCTTTTTTAATTAATTCTGACATTTTATGTTGTGTGATATTTTATATAATCTCTACGCACGTCAATAGATTCTAACCAAAAGGATTCTGCTTTGTCTGATTCAAAATCTATCTAACCAAATACTGACTTATTCTCTAAGCGAATGAGTCTCTACCTCCAGAAAAAGTAACAAGTATTTTTTTATTTTCATTTTTCATACATATATTTTAGCACAAAAAAAAACAAAGTCAATATTTCTTTTATATACACTTATCTGCTATAATAGTATTATATAAAAATATAATAACCCAGTAGGTGAATCTACTGATTCAAAACTTATGGCAACAAAAATCAATAACATGTCCGTAGAGACCGCGGCAAATATAAAAGTTATCGGTATCGGTGGGTCAGGTAAAAATGCTCTAAATCATATCATAGAAGCAAAATTAAAAGGTGTAGAATATATAGCTATAAATACAGATACGCAGGACCTGCATAACTGTCTAGCTGAAAAGAAAATACACATTGGTAAAAACTTAACACGTGGCCTCGGCGCTGGTATGGATCCAGAAGTTGGAAAAAGATCTGCAGAAGAAACAAGAGAAGAAATAATGGAAGCCATAAAAGGTGCTGACATGGTATTTATTGTTGGAGGTTGTGGTGGTGGGACTTTTACAGGTGCTGCCCCGATAGTTGCTGGCATATGTAAAAATGAAGGCATCTTAACTGTCGCCGTTGCCACAAAGCCATTTTTCTTTGAAGGTAATCAGCGCATGAAACTAGCTGAAAGAGGTCTAGAGGCTCTAGAATCAGAGGTAGATGCCCTAATCACAATACCAAATGACAGAATACTTTCAGTTGTAGACAAAAATACTACAGTAACACAGGCCTTTGCTATGTGTGACGAGATACTAAAGCAAGCGGTAGAAGGCATAAGTGAGATAATAAGATTATCTGGAACCATGAACCTAGACTTTAATGACATACGCCGCATATTAAAAGATAGTGGTACTGCACTATTTGGTATGGGTCGTGGTACTGGTGAGAACCGTGCTGTTGATGCTGCTAGTATGGCCATAGCCAATCCACTTCTTGATGTTTCTATAAATAATGCCACAGGACTACTCTATGTTATATTTGGAAATGAAGACCTAACCCTAATGGAGACAGCAGACGCTAGTCGTATCATAACTGAATCAGTAAGTGATGATGCAAAAATCATATACGGTATATATAATGACGATACGCTCAAAAAAGATGAGGTAAAAGTGACAGTTATAGCTACAGGCTTTCCATCTTCACTAAGACATGCTCGTGATGCAGAGAAAAATATCTATATGCGCGATGAGCCAGCAACAAAAGTGGATAACAGGATGCAAATAGAAAGAGAAGAGAGGGAAAATACCTTGCGTGAATCTGTTAATAAAAGAATAGACGAAGATAAGACAGATAAAGTAGAAAGAAGTGGCAGAATAGAAAACAATGTTGAAGAAAGCAGAATAGTAAAAGAAGATAAAGTGACAAGCTTTGTAGAAGATAAAAAAACAAAACCAGTAGAAACAGAAGATGAAGATGATGATTGGGGATCGTTACCTCCATTTTTGATGAGAAATAAGAAGAAATAGGTTTATAAAAATATCAACAAAAATCTCTCGCAATTGCCAGAGATTTTTGTTACATTTTTTATTATATTTTTATGTTGACAATGTGCATACAAATATATTATAATATGATTATGATTAAAAATATTTTAGATAAAAAACAAACAGTTATCAATTTTAGAACAAAAGAGAATATAAAAAATAAAGCAAATAAAATCTTTGATAAAGTAGGCTTAGATATGTCTTCTGCTTTAAACCTGTTTTTACACAATGTTATAATCACAAACAGTTTACCTTTTCAAACAGTTACAGAAAATGGCTATACTCACAAAGAAGAGATAGCAATGCTAGCTTCTGCAAAAGATACAAAAAAAATAACCACACACAAGAATATCTCTGACATGTGGAATGATTTGGATAAGTAATCTTTGTACGTAAATACTATTATGTATATTTTAAAAACCACTTCAAAGTTTAGAACTTCTCTAAAAAAATATAAAAGTGACAAAGTTTTTAAAAAGAAAATATTTGACGATGTTTTGTCCAAGCTTATTTCTGGAGAAAAATTAGACGAAAAATATAAAGATCATAGATTAACTGGGAATCTATCTTTGTACAGAGAGTGTCATATTTCACCAGACATTTTACTGGTATATGAAATAAAAAATACTGAGCTTGTTCTGATGCTTATAAATATAGGCTCACACTCAAATCTGTTTTAAAAATGAGTACACTAAAAATCTTCTAATGAAAACACTAAAAATCTCTCGCAATTGCGAGAGATTTT
>JAYTBU010000005.1:0-2371 GCA_043736875.1 bacterium | reverse complement strand
AAATATTTTCTAACCTATTTCTATTATGTTTTAATGCTTTTTATTTGTCAAGCGTTTTTAAATATTTTTTTCTTATTTTAATAACTTTATGTTATAATTTAATTATAAAAATAATTCCTATGCAAAAAAGTATAAACAATAAACAACCCTTTGCATTAGACGCATTAACCTCTGGGGTGTCTAGCACATCTACTACAACCCCTGCTACTACCCCTGCTACAACTACAACCCCTGCTACTACCCCTGCGACAACGGGTGGAGTAAACCCTTTCCAATAATATGATAACAAGACAAGAAGCTGCCAATAGAATTAGAGAACAATACAAAAACTTTAAAGGTTTTAAAACATCTGAGCTTGATGACGATTTTTTAATAGAAGAGTATTTAAAATTCGCACCAGACAAACAAAAAGAGTTTTACACAAATGTAGAAAAAAAATCAATGCTAGAAAGTGGATACAGATACGGTAAGAAAATAGACGACCCTTCTGTAAATAGACAAGAAACAATATCTGATATTGCCAGCTTTATCCCTCTATTAATAGTTATCATTCTATTGCTTGTTTTAATAAAAACATTTTTTTATAAAAATAAAAGTAAGCATAAAAGTATAGAAAAAGAAGAAATAGGAAATGTTGGACGGGAAACTAAAATATCAGAAACGCATAACAAAAAAGAAAATAAAAATTCAACTTTGCAAGTGGTGTTGGCGATACTTTCTTTTCTTATTCCTTTTTTACTTATGAAAAGTTTAGGGCTCGCAGCTTTGCTTTTTGTTTTACCTTATTTTATATATCTACTCGCTAATAAGTTTTCTGCTTGGTATATAAAAAATAAAACATCAGAAAAAACTTTGACCTCTATTTTGGTCTGGTCTAATGTTGTAACTTGGATGTTGCCACCACTAGGATTATTTACGGGGATCTCTGCCTTGAATATATCTGATCATGAAAAAGATAGTAGTAAAAAATATATAATATTAGGTGTGGTGGGTATTTTACTTTCTGTCGTGAATAGTATATTTGGAGCTATGTAATAAAAAAGAGGGTTCCTTGCATTTTATTTACTCTTAGTATATAATATAAACATAACCACGAAAAAGACCCTTATGAAGTTCTGTCTCCATCGGGGGCTTTTTTATTTTTGTAATAAAGATTTCTGATCGCTAATATAATATATTTTACATTCTGTACGCTTTATAAGTATCGAACATTTTTTCTCATCTGCTGGAGATAGTACACCTAAAAGCTTATTCTCTTCTAATAAAAAACTTATCATAGACGAATAATCACCGTCACTAGAAATAAGCAACATCTTCTCATATTTATTTTTATAAAAATCTTGAGTTACTTTTAAAACAAGATCTGCATCACAATTCCCTTTTGCTTTACCTTCTTTATCATAGATGACTTCTTTAAACATAAGTATATAATTAGCTTCTTGCAAGTAAGAGTACAACTTTTTATATTTAGGAATATTACCAAGAAAAATGTATGCGGTTTGTATGTCAAATTTGTCTTTTAGCCAAATACGAAGTTTTACATAGTCCAGATCGAGACCAAGAGCACTCATACCTCTGTGAAGGTTAGCTCCGTCTATATATGCTATATTGTTTTTCATATTTATATTATATCATAAAATCAGGTACAGTGTACTCCTTTTCCAAAGTTGCAATTCTTTGTAGTGAGTAAGTGGTTCTACTAAAATGGTCCCCCTTTTCAAAGGGGTACCTCTCATTTATTGAAACAAGATCAAAAAGACGAGGAAGCTTATCTATAATATTTTTTACTATATTATTTGTAAGAATATTTTCTTCTAAAAACTTTTCTTCTAACAGCTCTCTGCTTATGTGTGCAACTTGTTTGTTCCTCCTGCTGTTTACGCTAGCTATATCACTTTCTATTTCTATTAAAATTTGTTTAACCTCAGCTTTTTTATCTTTTGGAAAATCTGTACAATCTATAAGTTTTTTTATAGATATAACGGTAGAGTTTTTTGAAAATAAGTTACTGACTGCAATAATAACAAGATCACGTAAATACATTTGATAAGATGCAAAAATATAACCGAAACCAAGCTCATTCAGTCTGGCCATATCTTTGGTAGTATTTATGGCATTGTACATTTGATGTTTTTTATTTAGATCGCAGCAAGCAGTCTCTAGTATTTCGTAAGATTTTTTATATTCAGCATTTCCGTATATTAAACTGTTTTGTTTTTTGGTTTTATTTGTCATATTTTATTGTTAGGCGAGGGTTCATATTCAAAATTAATTTCTAAATATTTTCTAACCTATTTCTATTATGTTTTAATGCTTTTTATTTGTCAAGCGTTTTTAAATATTTTTTTCTTATTTTAATAACTTTATGTTA
>JAYTBU010000004.1:0-6260 GCA_043736875.1 bacterium | reverse complement strand
TGTTCACCCAGTCTATAAATAATTCTATTTTTATCTATATTATTTTCTAGTAAAAACTCCGTCACCTCTTTTATGCTTTTCTCTAATTCTTTTTCTGTTTTCATATCTGTAACAAGAACAGTAGCACCACACTCGAGCAGAAATTTTACCACATTGGCTCCGCGCCCCAAAAAACCAAATCCTTGTTTGGTTATCTTTTTTCCCTCAAAATATTTTTTATATTCTATTTTTGACATAAAGATATTATAACACAAAACACATACTTTTATAAAAATATGTGTTTTGTGTTGATTGTTATTTTAAAAATTAAATAGTTTTTAAATAAGAAAGCATAGTGTCCGCGTCACTCACCTCAAATGGATCAGTCTCGCAAAGATCTGAAAAACCTGCCTCTACAAATACATTTTTTATCTCACCATTATCTACGAACATACTGTATCTCCATGACCTGTCGCCAAAACCTAAATTATTTTTGGCAACTAATGCACCCATAGCTTTTGTAAAATCAGCATTACCATCTGGAAGCATAAATACATTTTTAAGTCCTAAATTTTTAGCCCATTGGAACATAACAAATGCATCATTAACTGAGACGCATACAATAGTATCTACTCCCAGAGCTTTAAACTCTTCTGCCTTAGCATCATAACCAGGTGCATGCGTAGTTGAACATGTTGGAGTAAAAGCTCCAGGAAGCGAAAATAGTACGACTTTTTTACCAGCAAAAACATCATCACTTGTTAAGTCTTTCCATTCAAATGGATTCTCGCCTCCAAGAGCCTCGTTGCGAACACGTGTTTTAAATGTAACATTTGGAACTTTTGTTCCGATAAGATTTTCTTTTGTCATATTTTGTTTTTAATTTTAAATTATTTTATATAAATACATTATAACATAAAAATAATAAACTTAATATAACACAGATCTATGTTAACTAATATTTTAATCCTTAAAATCCCACCAGTTTTTATTATAATTTTTCCTACCACGCTCATCTTGGTTAGCATAATCTATGGCACAACGAAAAGCATAAAGTACACATCTATCTTGTGTTTTTCTTTTTAATTTATTATGCATTTCAAAAAGAGTATCTGCTCTCTTCCTTTTTAGATCATCTATACCGTGCACTTTAATATTATACAATTCATGTGACATCACTTTTCCTATACCCGGAACTGTTTTAAGCTCGCTTATTATCTTATATTTTAATTTATGCTGTCCTGCATGCCAAGAAGAATTAACCTCTTTTCTTTCTTCTATTTTTATAACCATTTTTTTAGTTAATTTCTTTTTAGTTTTTGCTTGAATATCTTTCATTTTTTTATTTTATACCTTCTCTTATTATATCATAATAATCAAAGTAAATCACTTTCTAGCAAAGTATCTCTCTTTAGCCTTTTATCTTTTTTTGTTATAACATAATCCAATAATAATATAAACATAATAGATATACACAAAACATTTATATAAATAATGTCAGACAAAGAGCTTCCGGTTTTTGCTAACATTTTCTTTTTAATAGGTTTTGCTTGTATTATTTTTATCTCACTTTGTACTGGTACTAGATCAACTGTTATTGTTTTATATGGTACTGGTGGCACTATTGTCACTATGGGTTGAGGTATCACAGAATAATAGTATCCTCCTCCATTTACTACTGTTGTTATTACTGGGGTTATGGTGGGTGTAGTGGTAGGTGTTGCAGAGGTTGTAGTTGGGGTGGTGGTGGGAGTAGTAGTTGGGGTCGTTACGGGTGCCGATAATATTATAAAAGATACCGAGCTGGTATTATCTGCTGTGGTGCTAGCTTCTTCTGAACTAACCATTACAGTTGCAGTATTTGTTATAGTGCCTGTAGCAGAAGAAAGTACATTTGCGACTATTGTAAGAGGTGACAAGTCTGTATCTGCTGCTATATCTGCTAATCTGCTACTGCTGCAAGTTAAACTAGCTGTACCTATACATGTCCAACCTGTACCTGTAGCACTTGCAAATGCTAGTCCGCCAGGTAATGTATCTGAAACACTAACAGTGTCTGATGCTTTTAATACATTTATCAAGTTTTTTGCTTGTAATGTATATGTTACAGTGCCTGTAGCATAACTGCTGGTCGCGCTTACTGTCGTTGTTAATTTTACATCTGGAAAAAGCACAGGGGTACTGGCCACCACAAATGATCTCAGGGTCGATGGTGTAGTGGTAGGAGTTATCATTTTTGCACTTGGATAATCAGCGCAGGCTGTATACGGGGTAAAAATTTCTATCGCTCTGACTCTGTACTGATATGTCCCTACTGGTACACCACTAAAAGTATGCGAGTTAGTAGATGTGGCATTTACAGCACTAGTAACATTTATAGTATTGCTAGCGTAAATAGTAGCAAAATTATCATTTGATATTTCATATATCAGAGACATATTATCACCCTCCCAGTCTACATGATCAGATGTTACAGTTATATTTGTGCTGGTAACTGAGGGTAATAAAATATATGAGCTGGATGCGACAGATGTGATTGCTGGCGGTGTGTTTACGTGGCTAACATTTAAAGCGAAGGATTTGTTTTGGGTCAAATTTATCCCCTGTTTACCATCTCTATAAAAATTAGAATCGACATCTATAGTAAATGTAGCATTTGGTGTAAATAGTTTTGGTATTGCTATACTAGAAGTGGGGGCATATAAATTATACCCGCTGTAATCCCCAGAAATATTGATTTTATATGAACTACTCGCTGTGCTGTAGAAGGTGGCGTGTCCGACAGACACAGATAGGTTTTCATTAGAAAAACCATTATTGTTATAATATGAATAAGTGCTACCTAAATAATCTGAAAAAAGAAAAAGTTTATCACCTGAAAAACCATTTGTAATCTGAGGAGAAAGAGGTAAAACTTTTACATAATAATCAGTTGTTCCCCCCGAAAGATCTGTCACCGAAAAAAAGTCTTGTCCTGAAAAATTAGCTGTCGGAGTGTAGACAAGAGAAGAGGTGCCAAAAACTAGTGTTCCATTTGTTGGGTTTTGCACTACCGTATCTTGACCATACAGATCCAAGCTTCCATTTTGCAAAACATCTAGCAAGCTTCCATAATTGCCGGTGGCAGAGGATTGATTATTGCCTATAATAAACATATTGCTTGTCGTCGCTCCCGCTCCATCAGTTGCTATATATGTACCCGCAGCATATCTGCCGGTAAATATAGCAGGGAAAGTATAATTATATACATCAAAAGAAGGGTTGGTAAATTGTCCCGCTCCTGGAGTGGTCACATTAAACTGAAAAGTAGTGCTGCTGTTATTACCTGCTAATGCTGGGCCATAATTATAAGTGTTTGTGGCACTGCCAGCGTACAAATTATCCGAGGAAGAGGAGAGTCTCCATGATATGCTATTTGGAAAATGCCTACGCGTCTCAAAATCATAATTGGTCTCTCCGGCATATGCTGTGGGGTATATTTCCGTGCTAGTCGCAGAATCTAACACACATTTTCTCATGACAAATTCATCGTTTGTTGTAGTTGCAGTACTTGTATTTTCATAAATATCTCTAAATCGATCAATGTCTGAATACAAGTCTGGAGCACCATAAAAACCATCCCCCAAATCACCATAGACACTTGTGTTGTAATAAGAATAATAGAGACCTTCTGCAAATGCCGTATCCGCAAAACTATCTATTAAAAAAGTACTGTTGACTGAGAGCTGGGTAGCAAGCACTCCGGCTGCAGCTATTTTTTTGAAATTTTTTTCATTAAATATATTTTTCATAGTAATATTATAACATGATAGGTATTACCCTATCTATTGTCAATAATATGTCGGGGGATAAGTTATTGTTACACTTCTTTATTTTCTTTGTTTTCCTTATTTTCTTTATTTATTTTATTTATCATTTTTTCTGGGTGAGTTTTATCTCTGAAAATATTTGTCTTATGATTGCCTTGTTTGCTTCTAATTTTTATGTAGTGCATATACATATTTTTGGACTCTATAACATCTATAAAATATAATATATCAGCACACAGCAGGATATATATCGGATTATCTTTATATTTTTCATAATACTGCCCAAGCACCTTGAAACAATATTCTATTTTATTTAAACCTATACAAATCTTTACAAGACTATACAAAACATCTAGTTTTTCAAAATAATTTAATTTTTCTTCTTTTAAAAGAATCTCTATTTGGGCAAGTGCTTCATCATACATTTCAATACCTATATAAGTCTCTACCAAGCCCAATCTACTTCTCCAGTCAGACGGATTATCTTTCAGGTCGAGAATCGTCAGATCTATATTTTGATTTATTCTATTTTTTTTATCTTTTATTTTTTGATAATGGTGAACCAAGATATCTGAAAATACGGTTTTTATTTTTTTATTTTTGTCAAAATAAGATGCTGTAGGGTGGCATCTGTTTTTGTATTCATACTGGCCAGTTTTTAAAATTAGAACTCTTTTTATGTATTTTAGTAGCTTTCCATATTTATCGCCACCCTCCTCATATTCCAGACCCCAAGAGACAGCGACCTGATTTGCATTTTCAAAATTATTTTCTTTTAATTTTAGGAATTTTTTAACGGACTTTGCATCTAATACAAAATCAGTATCCCACAACATAGTATAATCGCTAGTAGATTTTGAGTGTGCAAAAGTGTAAGCTTTACCAAAATTATTTATCCAAGGAAAGTTATGTATTTTTGATCCATAACTTTTAGCTATTTGCACACTCTCGTCTGTGCCCCCAGTGTCAATATAAACTATTTCGTCGGCAATACTTTTTATACTTTCTAACCCTCTAGCAAGTATCTCTTCTTCATTTTTGCCTATAATAACTACGCTGAGTGTTTTCATATTTTAATTGTAACATAAAAATGTTATAATCATAATATGAAAATTTTAATCACTGGACATATGGGTTTTGTGGGTAAAAATCTATATAAAAAACTTGCTGATTTGAATTATAAAGTTGCTGGGTTTGATATTTTAAACGGAGATGATTTATTAGATTTTGAAAGACTGGAAAATGTTATTAAAAATGTTGAGGTTGTGTTTCATTTTGCTGCTGACATAAACATGAATGATATGGAGACTGGTATAGATGAAGTAAATAAAGCACTGAGCACAAATATTATAGGCACGCAAAATGTTGCTTTTTTGTGTGCAAAGTATAAAAAATGGTTAATATTTTCTTCTTCTGCATCTGTATACGGGAACACTGAAGATAAAGTTGATAAAATCTTTTTGGACTTAAATCCTATTGGAATGTATGCAAATTCAAAATACTGTGGTGAGATTATAATAAAAATGCTAAGCACTTCTTTTGGTTTAGAATATACCATACTTAGATTTTCCTCTGTTTACGGTTTTGGCATGAGAGATAGTTCAGGAATAAAAACTTTTATAAATCAGGCCATAAAAGGTGAAAGTCTCAGTGTCTATGGTGATGGCCAGAGTTCTCGTTGTTTTATTTTTATAGAGGACTTGGTTGATGCTTGTGTTTGTGTTCTTAAAAGTAAAGACAAAGCTGTAAATCAGACAATAGATATATCCGGTACAGAATCTATCTCGGCTGATAAGATGGCAAAAGATATTAAAAAAAATATCAAATCTTTGAGTAGCATAATATACATACCCCAAAGAAAAGACTTTATAAAAAGAGAAAGCTTGTCTGCAGATAGGGCTGCTTTTTTACTTGACTGGAGAGCGAAAACCTCTTGGTCTGATGGGATAAAATTAATAATAAAAAATATGTTAAACTAATCTTTAAAAGATTGCCAGTTTTATTATATTATTTTTATCTATCTAACTTTTTCTCTATTATTTTTATTTCTTTCTGTATTTCATTTATTGCACTTTGTTCTTTTTTAATTTCTGCTTCTATTTCATCTTCTGATTTTTCTATGAGTTTTTTATCCCCCCTTATACCTGACATTATTATACTGTCCCCTATAAATACAGAGACAAACAATCCTGTTATCATGAGTATGGACACACCTGTAATCATAGACCCGATATCTGAAAAGATTATACCACCAACAAAAGTGTTCTCCTCAAAATAATCAGCTGTATGCCATATACCTCTCCAAAAAAGTATAACTCCTGTACCCCCAAGAAAAGAATAAAAGAGTGGGTAATGAGAAAGTCCCGCCCTGACATGATCTTCTAATTTATCAAAAAAATGTATTATGTTTTTCATGTTTATATTATAGCATAAAAAGAGAAAGATGAGTAAAGACAAAAAAGCGGCGCCGAA
>JAYTBU010000003.1:0-2384 GCA_043736875.1 bacterium | reverse complement strand
CCGCGCCTTCGGCGCGGCCCATCCATTACATAAAAAGTTTACAGCAGCTAACTGGCTCAGTTATACCCAAAATAAAATACAAGAAATATTGGAGATGGGAGAAGGTGTGATAATTTGCGGCGGCACAGGACTATATATAGATGCTCTGCTTTATGGTATAACAGATAACCCCGCTCCAGATCCAGCTATACGAAAAGAATTAGAAGATAAAAATTTAAATATATTAGAGCTACAAAATATAGTAAAAGATCTTAACTCAGAATATTTTGAAAGTTTAAACAATAGCGAAAAAAATAATAGAGAGAGGCTAATAAGAAAAATAGAAATACTAAAACAAAATAAAAATATCATAAACACCAATCATGAAAAAGTTTTAAAATATGATGTTAATTTTATTTTAATAGACCCAGAGATAAATATTTTAAAAGAAAATATAAAAATAAGATTAGAAAAAAGACTTTACCCAGTGGGTGATTTTGCTAAATCAGAAAATAATGCACTAATAAATGAAGTAAAAGATTTGCTAGAAAATAAAAAAGTTGACCCAGAGTGGCTAATATCACTAGGATTAGAATACAAATACATAACTATGTATATACAAAATAAAATAACTTTTGAAAATATGAAAATAGAATTAGAAAATAAAATCTATCAATATGCAAAGAGGCAAAAAACTTGGAATAAGAGATATGTTAATTTATTAAAATAGACCTACTTATCATCTCTTCTATCTCACCATCTAAAATACTATCTATGTCACTAGTCTCAAAACCTGTACGCGTATCTTTTACTAACTTGTACGGATGCATAACATAGTTACGTATCTGATTACCCCATTCTATCTCTGTAGTTTTACTTATCATTCTGCCATCTTTTTCTGCCTGGATTTTCTCTTGCTCCAGTTTATAAAGTTTTGCACGGATTAGCTCCATAGCCTTTTCTTTGTTTTGCTCTTGCGACCTCTCTGTTGATATGTGAACATTTATTCCCGTAGGTTTATGAGTTATACGCACTGCCGTCTCGCGCTTGTTTACATTTTGCCCACCAGGACCACCCGCTTTTTGAGTTATAATATCCAGATCTTCTCCTTTTATATCCAGCTCTATGTCACCACCAACTTTTGGTAACACTTCAACCATAGCAAAGCTAGTATGCCTTTTACTATTTGCATTAAAAGGTGAGATGCGCACCAGTCTGTGTACTCCGCTTTCATTTTTCAGTTTACCATATACACCTTTTCCATTTACTTCAAAAGTCATATTTTTTATGCCAGCATGTTCATTTTCATGTATGTGTAGCACACTGTAACTTATATTATTTTTTTCAAAATATTTTCTATACATAATAAAAAGTATATGCGCCCAGTCCTCGCTGTCATCGCCGCCAGCACCAGCAAGTATGTTAACTATCGCATCACCAGCAAGCAACGACTCCTCTCCACCAAGTTTTTGTTTCAAGACTTTCAGCTCATGCACCCTGTCCTGCGCCTCTATTTTATTTTCCCAGAACTCACTCGTCTGCATCGCCTCTTCTATCGCATTTATCTGCAGTTCTATATAGTTTTTGTCATTGTTATTTTCCATCTGGATATTATAACATAATTTTATGTTATAATATAAAAATGAAAAATACGGGGTACAGCTTATTAAAAGCTAAGTCAGCATTAGTTCATTAACAATGTTATGGGCCAAAAAATTGCTTTTATAAAAGAGATTATTCCGTAAAAGTTACAAATATACATATCTAATATACCAGATTCGCACGGAGAAGATTTCCCAATGTATATAGAACCTCTTGATAGTGGGTTTGATTTTTCTGCGATCAAAAAGAAATAAAGTATCCCTATAGAATAAAGTATGATTAGTATGTTTTTTATTTTTTCCATATGCTTATTTGTTATTTTTGTTTAATTTATTTCTTATTTTTCTGCCTCCTTGTCTATATACTCTTTTAATTTTTCAGTAGTAGATATTTTCGCCAAATCAACTTTCACTCCATTAATTATAAAAGATGGTATGCCGCCAAGTCTCAAATTTGTCGCCTCTTTTAAATCCCGGTACACCCTCTCCTCCACTTCTTTACTTATTATGTCTGCTTCAAACTGGGTCATATTAAGTCCGATCTCTGACGCATATACTATTATTTTATTTTTTGCATCCAGAGCACCCTTCCACGCATCTTGATTATCATAAAGTTTCTTTTTCATTTCCCAGAATTTTCCTTGCTTTGCTGCTGCTTGTGCTGACAGAGCTGCAAGCATAGCGTTTTGATGTATTTGTGTTAGTGGGAAGTATTTAAATATAAAGTTGACTTTATCTGTATAATTAGGATCAGTCACAACTGGTGATACTATACCCTCAAAAGCTTTACACGCTGGACATTGA
>JAYTBU010000002.1:0-6541 GCA_043736875.1 bacterium | reverse complement strand
CTATATTGTTTGGAACTACATCATACTTTCCAAATTCCATCGTAAACGTAGCACGACCCTCTGTCATAGAGCGCAGTGTCGTAGCGTATCCGAACATTTCTGATAGTGGAACCATCGCTTTTACAACTTTGTCCATACCACGCTCGTCCATACCCTCTATCTGTCCACGCTTACTAGAAAGACTACCTGTCACATCTCCGTAGAACTTGTCTGGAGTCACAACTTCAACCTTCATAATCGGCTCAAGTATTGCTGCTTTTGCTCTACTTACTGCTTCTTTTAGTGCCATACTAGCTGCTAATTTGAAGGCGATTTCAGACGAGTCCACATCATGATATGATCCATCGTAAAGCTCACAAGATACATCCACCATTTTAAATCCTGCTAGTACACCACGATCAAGAGCTTCTTTCAATCCTTTTTCTACCGCTGGTATAAACTCTTGTGGAACTGCACCACCTTTAATACTATTAATAAATTCAAAGTGATCATATCTCTTTGTATTTTTTGGCAGATCTTCATCAAGGATTGTAAAGTCTATTGGTTTTATACGAATACGCACATGTCCGAACTGTCCACGACCTCCTGATTGCTTGATATGCTTACCTTCTGCCTCTGCTTCACCTTGTATTGTCTCACGAAATGCAACTTGTGGCTTACCTGTACTACAATCAACATTGAACTCTCTTTTCATACGATCAACGATAATATCAAGATGTAGCTCACCCATACCTGAGATGATAGTCTCATTTGTCTCTGCGTCAGTGTTAACTCTAAAACTAGGATCCTCCTGTGCTAGGCGTGACAATGCGACACCCATTTTCTCTTGGTCAGCTTTTGTTTTTGGTTCAACACGCATACTGATTACTGGCTCTGGTATAACTATACGCTCGAGTATGACTGGGTTTTCTGGACTACATAGTGTGTCCGATGTTGTGGTGTCTTTTAAGGCTACTCCTGCTGCTATGTCTCCAGCGCATACCTCTTTTATCTCATCTCTATCATTTGCATGCATACGCACTATACGTCCTATACGTTCTGTCTTATCTTTTGTAGAATTATACACATACGATCCTGCTGTTAATACTCCAGTGTAAACACGTATATAAGTAAGAGTACCTACGAACGGATCTGATTGTATTTTAAATGCCAGTGCTGAAAGTGGTGCCGTGTCTGATACCTCCATTTCAACTATTTCTCCTGTTCTCGGATCTATACCTTTTGGAGCTGGTATGTCTAGTGGACTTGGCAAGTATTCACATACTGCATCTAGCACTAGCTGTACTCCTTTATTTTTAAGAGCTGATCCACAAAATACTGGGAAAAATGTACTAGCTATAACCGCTTTACGAACAGCCAGTTTTAACTCATCTACTGTAAACTCGCCTCCCTCTAAAAATCTTGTCATCATGTCTTCGTCAGTCTCGACTATACGCTCTATCATAGCTGCACGTCTTTTTTTAGCTTCTTCTAAGTGTTCTGCCGGTATATCTACATAACCAACGTCTTTACCTTTGTCACCTTCAAAAGTCACCATCTTCATCATCATCAGGTCTATGATACCAGAGAATCCATCCTCTTCGCCGATTGGCATTTGCATTTGTGCTGCATTTTTAGATAATCTATCAAGTATAGACTGATATGATTTATCATAACTACCACCCATACGATCAAGCTTATTTACAAAACATATTCTAGGCACATTGCCATCACTAGCATATCTCCAGTTCGTCTCTGATTGCGGCTCTACTCCTGCCACTGAATCAAATACCACTACCGCACCGTCAAGTACGCGCAGTGAACGCTTTACTTCGATAGTAAAGTCTATGTGTCCTGGCGTATCAATAAGGTTGAATTTGTATTTTGGAAGATCACTAACCACATGCTTTATAGTTGGTGTCCAAAATGCAGTCGTTGCAGCTGAGGCGATAGTGATACCACGCTCACGCTCTTGCTCCATCCAGTCCATCACTGTTGCACCCTCGTGCACCTCACCTATTTTGTGTGATACACCTGTATAAAATAGTACACGCTCACTAGTTGTAGTTTTACCCGCATCGATGTGCGCGATGATACCAAAGTTTCTTGTTTGCTTTAAAGGATAATCTCTTGCCATATGTTTTTTTGATTAAGTAGACTAATGTTAATTTTGCCTACTGAGTTAATTTTTAATTAAGTATATGTTTTGTAATTTTATATACGAAACTATATAATAACATATTTTTATCTTTTTTTCAATCAAAAGTGTCTGACAAGCAAGCTTACTGTGGCCGGTCCACATATCTCACCAAAACTCTCTCTGTCTTATCTGAACCATCGCAAGGCACAAAAGCTCGGCTAACTATCAACTTTTCATAAGACAGTGGAAGTGTTACACCTGTATTAGTAGCATATACATATATGGTTACACAAGATTTTTGTAAATATTTCTGAAAAGAATCTCTGTTTCCATTTGAGGTTGGAATAGTGTACTCTAAAGATAGATCTTTTTTTATATTAATATGTGTCACTACACCTCCAGCAAAACCATTAGGGGCCTTATTTACCTCTATTTCTTTTAACGTCGTGGTCGAGTCTGAGGTTATACTTGCTCCAGTTTTTATATCGTCTAAAATAGGTACACCAAAACATTTTAATGTATTTATGTTATATGTTTTATTTCTATCTACATCTTCATCTTCACCCGTATTGTCTTTTGACCAATCTTTACTTGCAAAACCAGGGTTTACTAAATCATTTAAAACATCATAAGAAGCTGGGGTTTTTAAGTATGTTGTGCCAACTGGAAAGACTCCTGTTACTATATCTCCATCCTTATTAAAATATTTTATATTACTTTCCAGTGAGTATGCGCACTCGAGCGCTGATTCTGCCATTGTATATGCGATAGAACTTTTTATATTTGAGGCGCTATTTTTTATATCCCTCATAAGTAAAGTGCTGATAGAAACAGATATAAGCAACATAGAAGATACGATTATCAAAGCTAACCCCATAGTAAAACCTCTCATTTGTATAGTTTTTTTATAATTATTTTTTATAAAAATGTTTTTAATTTTTTGCATATATGTTTTACTTATAAATAAAATAAACTAGAGTTGTAGCTTTTGGATCTTCTGGCTTACAATCTTTATTGTTTATACATACCCAAGAAGTCAATTTTACTGAATTTTTAAATGTTATCCCACTACTATAACCACTATCTAAATCATCAACGTTATCTATATACATTTTTCTGGTAAATATACTTTTATTACTATCGCCACTGCCGCCTGTACAGCTCATTATGTCGTCAGGTTTTGTGTATAAAAACTTACAAGAGTTTTCTATTTTACTTGTTACCTCTGGCTTTAGTGTTCCAGTATATACAAAGCTACTCTCATCAAAATAACATGGCACATTATAACTACCATCTGCTTTATAAGTCTCACAATCTAACCCTCTATTTATAGGTGTAACTTTTTGTACAAATTCATCAAAACCATTTTTAGCAACACAAGTATTATCAAAACAATATATGTCCAATGATTTTTTAAAATTAACCATCATCTCCACCTGCTCCTCAGCTAGATAACTAGCAGTTATTTTATTTAGAGTATATCTGGCATATTTTGCTGATTGTGTGCTGAGTGTTATTGGCGCCATAACTGATATCATCATGATAGATATACTCATAAGTGCCTCGACCATAACTATGCCTCTTAGATTTTTTTTGTGTATTTTTATCATATATTTTTTAACTTGATGGAGACCTTTGACTAACTATACTCTCTATATAAAAAGGTATAGCTGGGACAGATTTTGTTTCCCCTTTTATTATTATTTTTACAATCGGTTGCTGAGTGTCACCATCGCCGTAATAAGTTTTAGTTCCAACTATTTTAAAAATTAATTTGGTTATTCTTATATCATCTTTTACTATTCTTTGTTTTTCCACTGGTCCACCAGTAATTAAACTTTTTTTATATTTATAAACAGTTTCTTTCTGCGTGTCAAAATAGTAACCATGAACAGAAAGCGTTCTATTTTCCATAAAATCAAAAGAAATACAATTAAAAGCATCTGAGCCTGCTGAGGGACTAGCACAATCAATAGATGTTATGTCAGAAGTATTTACGCCCTCATAATTGGCACCATCTTTTAACTCTCTAGTTATGTCATCAACAACCAAATACATACTATCATAAATATTTTTTATACTTTTCATTTTGATATTCAGTGTCTGCATAGAAAAAAGTGCTGATATAGCAACAAAGGTAACAAAAGTAAATAAAGTAAGCCCTACCATGGTCTCAACTAAAGTAAAACCTTTAAAATTATTTCTAAAAATTTTACTATTTGCCTTGTTTAATTTTAATAATATTTGCATACTTTGATTTTTTTTACTGTTCTGAACACTTTCCATTTTTTGTATCTATTTCTCCAAACTTGTAGACAATAATACATTTATGATTTAGTCCGTCTAGGCCACTTTGGAAAAAGTCTATGTAACCCTTATCATAAAAATTATAAACACCTACAGAACTACTTAAATCAGATATGTTTGCCTGAGCTGTGGGTCTAATAAAAGTTATAGACAACTTTGTTTTATCGCATTCAATACTTTGGCCTTCTATTTTTGTACACAGGTCTACTATTTTTACTTGATTTATATTTTTATTATCTTTTATAGTTTTATCATCTGTATCATAAAACCTGTTACTTCTTTCTTGTCCAAAGTCGTCTATATTTTCTGATTTGTCTAAGAAAGTTTTGACAAAAAAACTGTCAGCCCCCTCTGTACTAAAGTAAACACCTTCTCCAGAAAAACCCTCTCCAGAAAAGTCACCGCGACTAGATCCTCTAATCTGAGTTTCTTTTATAATATAACTAATGTCTGACACAGAAGAGTTAAAACCTATAGTTTGTGACATTTTTGGATAAGCAGAAAAAGAAATACTCATAAGTAACCCAAATATAGCTAGTGTTACAACCATCTCGATAAGAGAGAACCCTCTTGTTTTTAGATGTTTATTTTTAAAAAAGTAATTCATGTAATCCAAGAATATCAGCATTTATATACAGACAGAGTAAGCTAGCTATAATTATAAATGGTGTAAAAGGTATCTCGCTTTTAAGTGTGTACTCTTTTTTATGGACAAAGAGCATGCACACAGATACAAAAGCCCCTAGCCAAACTGAATAAAAAAACATACTAGCACCCATAGGCAGACCAAGCATAAAACCAAATGCTGCGTATATAATAATGTCCCCCAATCCAACCCAGCGACCCTTTGAGAACATATACATTAATCCAAATGGTAGTGCCACTATAAATCCAGATAATAAGTCAAAAATATTAAATCCAGAAGTAAATTGCCTGCCGAGTGTCATACATATACCCACAAAAAATAATAACGTTGCCATCTCAAATGGCACTATTGTATGTCTGATATCGTATATTATAATAGAGACTGATACACATATTATAAGCGACCAAAGTAAAAACAGTAAAAACTGGGAAACATATACCGATGTGTATAGAGGCAAAACATATACGAGTCCAGCAACCAATAACCCCGAAACTATTTCACTCCATAGATACATTTGACTTAGTCTAGTTTTGCAACCTCTACATCTACCTTTTTGAAAAAGAAAAGAGAATATTGGAACAATCTCGTACCAAGAAAGTTTTTTGCTACATGTCAGACATTCACTACGTCCACCCCAAAAGCTTTTTATGCGCAAACGGTCAGCCATCACATTGGCAAATGATCCTAGCGCCGCTCCGTATATAAATGCAAATATTGTGACAGGTAACATATGATAAAATTGTTATTAAGATTATGGAACCAAGTCAAAAACACAATCTTCTTGGCCTAGGGCTGCAGATTTATTTGAACAAGCTTCAACATCTCCTTTCTTTACAACTTCTGCAGAACCGCCAATATCTGCAAGTAAGACACAAGGACCAGTTGAAGGTGCAGCTGCGCAAGAAGATGTTACCAGGTCGGCGTCTAGCCTCATCGCAGCATTATCAGCTTCTAGCTCTGTCCATAATTGAAAAGATGAACAAGTTGTAGGAAATTGAGTTCCTGCAATAGTCACGGAGCCAGAATTTGTATCACAGTTTATACCAACATAGTTATAAAATTTTGCAGCTCCAGTTCCCGACAGTCCTTGAGGAGCTCTGTTTTTTGTTAGCGTCATCCATGTTTTTAGGTCCGGTTCTGTATTTGGGTACCTGACAGATGTGTCTATACCTGTTACAGTTAAGAAAGTCTGTATACCACGGAGCTCTGTCATCTTTTTTGCATCACGAGCTTTTGCTAATGCTTGTATCATATTAGGGAGTACTATAACCGCCAATATACCAATAATAGCAATAACTATAACTAGCTCAAGCAATGTAAAACCACGAAAACCTGATTTTTGTATTTTATTTTTTAAATTGATTAATTTCATATTTTTTTATTATAATTACATTATACCTTAAAAAAAGTAAAGTAAATGTTAGTTATGCACAGAAATAAAATACAAGAGCCGCGACTTCGTCGCGGCT
>JAYTBU010000001.1:0-19622 GCA_043736875.1 bacterium | reverse complement strand
TTTCTTCTTCTCAACTAGTCCTTGGCGGATCAGCGAAGATACTATTTCTAGTATCTCAGCTGGCCTAGTGAAAGCGTATCTCTGGAACTCGTCTCCATTAGATATGCAACCATCTCTCGCTAATGGGTAAAAATTTAATTTTACCTCACCCGATAAAAACTTGCTGTTAACAGCAATATTTTTCGTAACTGGTATGTCGCACCAAACAGACACATTTTCCGGTTCTGGCCCTGTCATGACAATGTCAGTGTATTGACCTCCTCTGAAAAAATGTGAAGTCGGGTATTTTTCATTGTCGATGTGGACAGTGACAGGATATGGTGCTTTGAAAAGTGTGCTCATTTACTTTCTCCTGATATATTAATTAAAAAATATACAAAAGATTTAAAACAGAATTGCCTTAAACCTACGTTAAGAGTATATACTATATCCATGCTTTTGTCAAGTATTTTTAGAGTATTCCAGATTGGAGTTAGAGTAAGACCATCTACAACTTAGAAGGGGTTACATAAGTCTACAATATGATAAAAAAGCTGAATCAGCAAGGTGTGCGCTGGGTTATGCAGAGGGTAAAATAAGTTTATGATTAGATTGAGATAATCCAGGACAGGCCATATCTCATAGGGTAATGAGCTTTAAAATAAGTTGTTCATATAAAGAGGCTTATATTGTAAAGCTTTATATATACCTGTTGTCGCACAATATATCTTTTGCGACTACATATAGATTTAAATTAAGCTCTTATATTTGATTGTAAAAGCTATTAACCTAACTATGTAAATCTTTGTGTATCTTATAGGCTCCTGATATAACTCCTAAAATAAAAACAAAGATACAAATCAAAAGAAAATTTTGCCAAGATATATTTAGTGGATATTTTATCTTAACTAAAAATAATAAAATTATTATGAAAAATAATATATACATAATCTTTTTTACAAAATTTGGAAGCTTTACTTTTCTTATATTAGTTATTTTTTTCATACTATTTTTTATAAAAATCTTATAGATATTTTAATCCAAGTTACCTGTTAAAAATTTATGCCACCATTTTTCATAAGCCATATATCTAGCTATGAAAAATATAATGGCCAAGAGTATGAAAAATTTTAAGTAAGTTATTTCTATCATGTATGATTCTATATGTTTAATTTTAACATAAACTTTACAAATAAGAAAGTGGATTTAAATAAGCGTTGCGAGGTGCTAATGGCATACGCATATAAGTACCACAAGATTTTGATTTGTATTCTGTAGGGCCAGACACATGCACAGCGTCAGATGCATATACAGTAAAATGCAGATGTGGACCTGTACTATAACCAGTATTGCCGCTAAGTCCTATCTTTTGACCAATAGATACTAACTGGCCTTCTGAGACTGAAAAACTTGACATATGTGCATATAATGTCGTAAGACCATTATTATGTTTTATAAGAATCCATTTGCCGTACGAAGCGCCAGAACAGGCTTCATCTGTATTTCCAGTACCCAAAACTGTTCCAGCAGCAGCAGAATAAAGGGCTGTGCCACTAGGAATACCAAAATCTATACCATTATGCCCTGAACCGTTGTAAACTTGGGGATTTTTTGTGGAAAAAGCAGTATTGCCAAAGTATTGAGTAATGACAACATTTTTAACAGGATAAGATAATATACCACTCCCCTGTTTTGGTAGCTTTGTTATGTCTGCTATAGTTTTTAGTTTAGATTCAAAATCTAATAGCTCAACCTCTAAAGCTTTTTTTACTTTTTTCTTATTGTCTAATTGCTTTTTGTATTCTGATTCTTTTTGCTTTGTTTTTATCAAAAGATCACCAGTATCTTTTTTATTTTGTTCAACTGAAAACTTTTTATCTTCCAGGTTATCTTGCAGTTCACTTAATTTTTTGTAATCAGATTCAAAGTCTTTTTTATCTGACTCTAGTATTTTTTTATTAATTTTTAAAATATCAGAAGAGTCTTTGACTGTATCTCGGAACTTAGTATTTTGATTTAATTTATTATAAAAATCAGAGAAGTTTAAGCTGCTAACATACATACTAAGTTCATTATTATATGAGTTAATATAATGCATATTACGAATTGAGTCTGATATACCAGCTGTCAAGTTATCTATTTTTGTGCTACTTTTTAATATCTTAGATTCTGTACTAAGTATAGAATACTGGGTATTTTCTATCTTTGTATTTGCTAAGTCTATTTCTTTTACTAGTGTATTTTTCTTAAGCTCAAGATCTTGTATAGCTTCTTTGAGTGTAGCTGCCTCTTCTTTCGTATTGAATATTTTATTATTGAAAGTTTTTATCTCAATCTCTAAAGCGTCTATTTTTTGCTTATTTTGATCTATCTGAGTTTTTATTTCTTCTTTTGTGTTTAATGCAAAAGCTTTGTCTTTTAAGTAAAAAGTTACATTAAAAAAAATAATTAGCAACATAAAAATTACAGTATTATTTTTTATACTTATTTTTTTTAATTGTGGAGTATTTATTTTTATGTGTGACTTTGGCATATATTTATTATCTCTTTGGCTATTTTTATAGCCCCATCTTTTTTATAATTGTCTTTACAGGCTCTGACCATATTCTCATAAGTCTGGCTATCTTCTAAGATTGTGCTCATGATATGCATTAGTAAATGTCCACTAAGATTATCTTCACGTATCACTTTTACAATACCATTTTTTTCAGAGTTGATTGCATTCATGGTCTGGTCACGGCTCACATTTTCTGGTATGGGTATTATAATTGATGGTATCTGCCAAGCAACAAACTCAAACATACTACTCCCTCCCCTACTTATAATGAGGTCTATTTGAGGATAAACTTTTGTAAAATCTATTGACGCATAAGGAGCATAACTGTTTTTATTATAATTTTCTAATATTGCAGATGAGCGTAATTTTACATCATCTATACTAGAGGCCCCGGTCTGATGTATTACATTATATTTTGCAGTTAGTTCTGGTAGTATCTCTAGTACTGTGTCATTTATTTTCTGACTACCTTGAGAACCTGCGGTTATTAAAATATTTTTCTTACCAACGCTCTCCTCTCTTTTAAAATCTTCAGGAGGAGTATATTTTTCCATTATTGGTTGACCTGTGTATGCTACTATGCTCTGATCTGTATAGTGCTTTGAGGTGCTTTCGTATGATACGGCTATTCTACTGGCCATCTTAGATATTAATAGTGACGCTCTACCCGGTATACTGTCACTGTCATGCATTATTATGGGTATACGTAACAGGTAGCCTGCTATACAAGTAGGTACACTATCATACCCACCCTTTGAAAAAATAACATCTGGATATATAAAAAGTAATTTCCAAAAAGCAATTTTAATACCCATAAGAGTTTTAAATATATCTATAAAGTTTTTGAAAGAAAAATAAAGTCTATTTTTACCACTCATAATGTATGAGTATTTTACACCCCTATCTGTAAGCATATTATTATCATAATTTTTTTCACCAAAATAGTATATTTTTGGGTCCTGTAATTTTTGACTAATTACTTCTTTTCTTATCTTATCTGTTACCGCCATGAGTGGGTAAAAGTGTCCTGCTGTACCTCCTCCAACTAGTATTATTTTCATATTATTTATTTTCTTTTGTTAATTGTAATAAGAAGCCGACACCAATAAGGTTGCATATCAAAGCTGTGCCTCCTTGAGAGAAAAAAGGCAGAGTGTCACCCGATAAAGGTATTATTTTTAGCATAGAGCCAATATTTAAAACCGTCTGAAGAAATAACAATGTTGCAAATCCTAATATGAAATTCTTTGCAAAAACTTCTTTAATCTTTGAGAATAAAATTAATAGATTTCCAACGGTAATAGAAAAAAGTAGCACTAAGGATACAGACCCAAAAAATCCAAATTCTTCTGCATAGACAGCAAAAACAGAGTCTCCAGCTGGTTCAGGTAAGTAGTGGAACTTTTGTATACTTTGACCAAAACCTCTACCAAAATAACCACCATTTCCAATCGCTAGGAGAGCTTGATCGTTTTGATAGGATATACCTTTTGAGTCACTTACCACACCTGTGTAAGAGAAAATCCTATTTCTTACATAACTATTTGTTGCCACATACAAACTACAAACAATAGTACCCAAAAGTAATATTAGTAAAATCGGCTTCAATTTAACCTTACTATTAAAATACATAACGAAAGAAGTCGCTCCTATTATAAGCAGTGTCCCCAAGTCTTTTTGTAAAAACATAACAATTACAGAAGGTAGTAGTATTACACCATAACCTATTATTGAATATTTGTAGTCATTAAATTTGTGTGAGTACTTTTTTATATACCAGGCTGTGATTATTATTATGCTTAATTTTAATACGTCACCTGGCTGCAATGAGAACCCTCCAATATTTAACCACCTCGTAGCACCGCCATGAGAAACTCCTATGCCAGGCACAAATACTAGAAAACCTAATACTATAGAAAGTATATATAAAAAAGGGGATGTTTTATATATAAAAGCATAAGGTAAAGAAAAAGCTATTAAAATAAGCGCTATACCAATAAGATAAGCATATAATTGACCCTCTAACATGGCATAGAATTTTGCAGGATTTCTATTGAGTATACCAAAAGTTGCTGAGAAAAATGTTCCACCTCCTATTAAAAATAAAGATAGAAAAGTAAAAAATACTGATTTATTTATTTTTTTTATTTCTATTTTATTTAAAATATTTTCTAACATATTATTTATTTTTACTTATAGTCAGTTAAACAAAAGATATCATTACTCCAGTCACAGCACAAAGGTAAGCTACTATCCAGTAACGCATAGCCACCTTATAGTTAGGCATACCTAATGCTTCAAAATGGTGATGTACAGGAGCAACTAAGAATATTTTTTTACCTCTGAACTTTTTAGATAATAATTGTAATATACTAGAAGTCGCTGTTACATAAAGTAGAAAACCTATTACTGGTAAATAAGCGATACCATTAACTAGATAAGCTATTATAACTATGGTTAAAAGTAGTCCAGTCATACCTGTCTCTGTATTGTAGAATTTTGCCGGGGGTATATTGAACCACAGAAAAGCAAGTATGCCTGAAACCATAACAAAACACAGTGCTGCTATGTCATTCTGATCTCTTATAAGGGCTATAACACCATAAGCACTATATATCATCATCATGACACCACCAGAGAGTCCGTCTACCCCGTCTATTATTCCACCAGAGTAAGTTGCTAGCATCATTATTATCAGTATGATAAAAAAATAAATTGGAGATAAGAATAACTCACCATATAGAGGTATTTGTATACTGTTTATGCCTAATTTGTACACGAACCAATATCCAACAAATAAAGAAATTAAAAATACAAAAAATAGTCTAGCTGACAATGATAGACCGCCTCCAACATATGACCCCGCCTTTTTAAAGTATTCTACAACCGAAAGATCGTCTATGGCCCCTAATATTCCACCAAAAAGTAGTGAAAATAAAGGTAGCCAAGTCTGAGATCTAGAAGTAAAATCTATTTTTTCTAATAAGTATGAGCTAGAAAATTTGTTTAAAACATAAAAAATACTAGCTGTCATCAAAACACTAATCCAGATTATAAGTCCACCCATGCGTGGAACTTTAACATTCTCGTCATTGTGTATCTTTGCAGAGTAAGGAGCATCTTTGCCGTCTATTGACTTTGTAACATTTTTCTTTTTCCAGATTTTATTTTTATGTAGCCAATTAGATATTGGGAAACTTATAAAAATACCTATAACAAAAGTTAATAGCGAAGGTATCATAACTGTCAGTAAAGAGATAGTGTTCATGTGTTTATTATTTTTAAATTATGATAATTTTTGTCTTATTTTATATCCATTATACACTATTTTTAGCTTTTTAAAATAGACTTTTACACTGGACAAATATTATCATGGTATGTATTATTTTTTTATTTCAAATTAGCTTCTAAATATTTTTTAAGTAAATACTTCACATCTTCAAATCTCCCTTCTTTTGTTGAGCTTAATACAACTATAGATATTTTCTCTCCGCTACCTATTTCAAAAATTGTGGCCAAGTTACCTCCAGCCATATCTGTGTACCCTGTTTTTGATCCTATTAAAAATGGATAAGTCTCAGCATATTCATTTGTATTTTTATAATTCTTGTAATAATTATTTGTTGTATGAAAAAGTAATTTTGGATTTTCTTTTTGTAAGATGTTTATTAGCTTTGCTACTGACACAGCGTCACCAAAATTACTAGCTACAGTCTCATCATTTTCATCTAGACCACTAGGATTTTTAAATGTCATATTTAGATTTAAAAGCTTTGTGTAGTAGTTCATCTTTTCTATAAATTCTGAAAAATTTGGGCAGTTCTCTGCAACATTGTCGGCAGCTACGTTATCTGATTCTATTAATATCTTGTCTAGTTCTAATTTAAGATCGTCCCTGCATATTTTTAACGCAACATAAGTTGTCATTAGTTTTGAGACACTTGCTAGTGCATACTTTTTATTTTCATTTAATCCTGCTATAACTTTTTCATTTTTAAGGTCATATATAACATAGCTTTTTGCTACTATTTTACTAGTATCTATTTCTATTTTACTTATAATATTACTCTCCTGCTCTCTTGTATTTTCATTTAAAAATAATATTGGTTTTTTAAAATTGTATTTTGTATTTTCTTTTATGTAAAAAAAAGCAGCCAAAAAAAATAAAGATATAAAAAAAGAATATAAAAAAATACTACCTTTTGACAGAGAGTCTTTTTTTATTTTTAATTTATTTTTTTTAAAAAACATATTTATTATATTTTTTAAATTAACCGTTTAAAGCATCAGAAAGTTTTAGAACTAAGTTAGTATTTAATTTTTCAAAATCTTTTAAATCCTCTACCTTCTCCACCCCAAGATTTTGCAAGCTCTCTAGAGTAAGGTTATATTTTTCTCCAACTTTTTTAATAAGTCCGCGAGTAGAAAGTGCTCGCAAGGTCTGCATAGACTGTATGCCACGTATAAAAGATACCTCCTGAGTGCTGGCTTGTTTCAAATAAGCAACTATTGTGAGCGTCTGCAGCTGTGCTGGTGTCAAGTCACTAGCCACTTCAAAACTAGCAAAACTTTTTAAAATATCAGCGTATTCTGAATTGGTATTTATACTTAAAAATGTATTAATTATTTTTTCATTTTTTATATCCTCTCTTTTAACTAAGACTAGACCTATATTTTTAAGAGTATTTTTTATATTTTCTAATATCTCAGAATCTATTTTTATGTCTTTATCGTCTAATATATTTAAAATATCAACAAGTGTTATCTCTTCGCCTGACAGGTACAGTATATTTATAATCTTTTTTTCTAAGTCTGACATATTCTTTTTCTTTCGTTTTTAATTTATTTTTCTAAGTCTAATTATACACCATTTTTAGATTTTTTCTATACTTATATCCCCGTCTTTTTCTGTAGCTTTTATATTTCCATGTTTCAAGAGCTCCAATAATGCAAGAAAAGAAACTATAATATTTCTTTTCACCTCCTTTTGGTTGACATTTTCACTTGTGCCGGAGGTTATATTTTTTGCGAAAGTTTTTAAGCTTGTCATACTTTCACTTATTCTACTTATCATTTTTTCTATCACATCTTCCAATTTTACCGCTTGTCTTACGGCGACATTTTTAAGTCTTTCAAAGTTTGGCATTTTGGCCAAAGTCGCCAGAGCTACACTGAAAAGGTTCGCATATGTTACCGACTTTGGCCACTCATACACTTCCATTTTTATTAGGGATCTTTTTTTATTTTGCATAGTTTTTACACCCCATATATTCTTGATATTTTCTTCACACTCTTTTAATTCTTTATACAGTTCTAGTTTCTTTTCAAGTGTGCTCACCTCTTCTTTTTCTTCGATTGTGTATTCTAGTTGTGGCAGCAGTGACTTTGCTTTTATGAGCATAAGAGTGCTAGCTACTTGTATAAACTGGGATATTTCCAAAGGGTTTATAGTCTCTAGCGATTTTACATATTTTATATAATCATCGGCTATTTGTGATAGAGATATCTCTGAGATTGTTAATTTTCTAGATTCAATCATTTCTATTATTTTTGTATAAGGACCTTCAAAACGACCTTGTTTCACTACAAAGTTTTTATTCTCCAACTCTTTTCCTATATTGTTACTATTTAAAAAATCATCTATATGCATAATTATCTATATCTTAGTGTAATTATAACACAAAAAAATAAAATGCGAATAATATTTATTATTCGCATTTAAAGCAGTCTCTCTGTGTAGTGTACTTTTTATTTTATAAAGTTATTTTAGTTTGCGAACTAGAATATCTCTCAAATTTTGCACCCTCTTTATCAGCTTTTATAAAATGAGCAGTGTTAAAATGAAGATCCTTTTTTAATATTTGGGTATTTTTAGTGTCACTTTTTAAACTATTTATGTAGCGCTGATTTTGCTTATTCATCGGATCAGAACAGCTTCCTAGTACCATATGTAGCTGTAAATCAGGATCATTGTTAGCGCTATTTTCCATATAATAAGCTTGCCTATGCCTGATGACCTCTTTTTTAAAAAAAACGCTGGTTGTATTTAATTTTAAACAAAGAGAGTTTTTATTAAAATGAAAATCGTCAATCTCTAAAAAAAGCCCCCCATTAAAATTGAAAAATGCAGGTATATTTGCATGCCATTTGCTGCGATGAGCTCTAGTCTCAGATTTTTCTCTGGTCATTTTTACTGGAGCAAGTAATGTTACATGGTCCCGCAAAGAGTTATCATTTAGCTTAAAATCTTTTATGTTTTTAATTAGAATAGATTTTAGTATATCTATTCTTGTCTGATCAGTATTGTATGGCAGCAAAACAAGTATAGATTTTACGAGTTCTACTTCTGGGAAAAGAACAGTTTGATTTTCGATATTTTTCATTTTATCTCCTGGTAAAAACTTAAAATATAAACACATCTAAATACTAACATTTTTAGATACTTTTTGCAAAATATGTTATAATGTGAGCAAGAAACTTATTAAAATAAAAACTATAAAAATATGCAAGAAAATAAAACAGAAGAAAAAAAATACTTTGTAACGATTGGTATGGAAGTACATGCTGAGCTTAATACACTTAGCAAGATGTGGTGTGCTTGTAAAAATGACCCTTTTAAAAGTGAGGCTAATACTAACACTTGCCCTGTCTGCCTCGCTGAACCTGGAGCACTGCCTGTTGCTAATATAGAAGCACTGAGGTCTATAATAAAAGTCGGTCTCGCTGTCGGTGGCGATATCGCCAACTTTACTGAGTTCGATAGAAAGAACTATTTTTACCCTGACATGCCAAAAGCTTATCAGATAACACAATTTAAATACCCTGTTGTCTCAAATGGAAAATTAGCAGGTATAGATTTAACACGTATACATATGGAGGAGGACACAGCTAAAAGTGATCATGAAAAAGGTTCATATACGCTCATTGATTTTAACCGTGCTGGCGTACCACTCATGGAGCTCGTAACTGAGCCTATAACTTATAATTCAAAAGAAGAGGCTGCAAAAGCAAGTTCTGATTTCTGTAAAGAATATCAAAGATTAATACGTACTCTTGGTGTTGGTGATGCTAATATGGAAAAAGGACAAATAAGATTTGAGGCCAATATATCAATCACTACTGATCCAAAAGTATTTGGTACTAAGTGTGAAATCAAAAATCTTAACAGTTTTAACTCGGTAGAAAAAGGTATTATGTACGAAGTGGACAGGCACACTGACATGCTGGCAAAAGGTGAGACTATATTACAAGAAACAAGAGGTTGGAATGAGCAAAAGCTCGAAACTTTTTCTCAGAGAAAAAAAGAAAATGCTAATGATTACAGATATTTTCCTGATCCAGATCTTCCTAAAATGTATTTACACGAGATATTTGATATAGAAAAGATGAGGTCAGAATTACCAGAATTACCAGAAGTAAAATATGCTCGCTTTTTAAAAATTGGTTTATCTGAAAAACAAATAGAACAAATAATGGATGACATAAAGCTTGGAAAATATTATGATACAGCATGCTCTAATTTGAAAAATAAAAGTGCCGAGATTCAGAAAGTTTTAGCTAATTATCTTTTAACTGACGCTATAGGACTACTTGGAAAAGACTCCGCCCTTTCACTACCAAAAGTAGAAAACTTTGCATGTATTATAGACATGATATCTGAGCAAAAACTATCAAGTAGAGGTGCAAAAGACTTGTTGCTTTCTATTTTAACTACTGATGTAGAAAATGTAGAAGAGAAAGCAAAAGAGTTAAACTTGATACAAGTAGTAGATCCACAAGCTAACAAAAAAATTGTAGAAAAAGTAATAGCTGAGAATCAAAAAGAGTGGGTAGAATATAAAGCAGGAGCAGTAAAATTAGAAATGTTCTTTGTGGGAAAATGCATGAAAGAAAGTGCTGGATCAGGTAATCCAAAAGCGTTTATTGAGATATTAAAGAGTTTATAATATAAAATATAATAAAATAGAAAATAGAAAGCGCGCCCGAAGGGCGCGCTTTCTAGCTACATCGTAAGCCGGATTCTGTTTTTATATTGCTATAAATTATAGATATTTATCTTGCTTGTAAGTTACCATACAAGTCATTTGCGACGACTCTATTATATATTATAAAAATATTATATAGCACGGTCTTGCGCACTAGTAAGCATTTAGCCGTTGCACCCCATATGTCACCACATGGATTTATCTTACAAATAAATTAAACTTGCAAGATATCTGCTTTTCTCAAAGCAAGACGTCACTGTTCGCAGCTCGCATGTTACCATGGACGGGCGTTACCCGCTACTATTATGAGTATATATACTTATTGTGTGTCCGGACTTTCCTCACTCACAGGCTGCGATTTTTAAGGCCGCACCTGATTTGCGTATCTATATCAGTAACTTTAGTACTATAACATATTTTTGTTTATTTTGAAATAGAAAAGTTTCTACATCCTATTAAATATAGCTCTCTCTGGCATTTGGTTTTTCTTTATCTGAGCATAGATATATTCACAAGTGCGTGGCATAAAAAAGTACATATGATGTGAGATATTTAAAACTTCTATTATTGATTTTTTTATTATCTCTTTACCCTGCTCTAATCTAATTCTATTCTCCTCGTCACTTTTTGCAGTATCTACTTTTACCAGTTTAAATGGTTCACTATTTTGTATGTACTCATCTAATTTTTTTATTTTATCTGTAACATGATGCAATGCTTCATGTATTTTATATTTTGAAATCAGCTCTAAAAACTCAGTATCTAAAATACTTTTTTCTATTTCTGAAAATATATTAGCCATATCATCTTCTGATAAATACATAGAAGATAATTTTAGCACTCTATTAAGCTGATTACCTATACCATTTTGTAAATTACCTACATATGATTCATGTATACTCTCATGCGTCACATCGCTATCTTCAAAACTGGAAACTTCGTGACACAGAACAAAACGCAAAACATCTTCTGGGTACATAGCCGCATCTTTGTATTTTTCAAGTATGTCAAAAGGACTAATAACGTTACCTATACTTTTGCTCATCTTTTGGCCGCCGCTCTGTATAAAGCCATTTACTATTATATTTGTACTATTTGCTAGCCCTGCACTCATTAGCATGGCTTGCCACATTGCACTCTGTTGTCTATTATTATCTTTACCACAATACTGCACTACTTCTCTTTTTATGTTTTGATTTTGCAGCCAGTATTTTTCAAAATTATTATCATTATCATCTTCTGCAAAATCAAGTGTGGATATGTAACTAGTGAGCGCATCAAACCAGACATACATAACGTGATCACTGTCACCAGGCACATCGACTCCCCACGGCATTTTAGATTTTAAGCGTGATATAGAAAAGTCTTGTAGTCCCATAGAAACAAAACTTTTTACTTCATTTTGTCTCGTCTGCGGTATTACAAAATTATTATCATTGTCGCTGTATAATTTTAAAAGCTTTTCTCCATAATTACTCCATTTAAAGAAATAGTTCTCTTCATCTCTTTCTTCTATGTTTTTATTTATATGGTCTGGACATTTACCATCTACTAATTCGCTATCTGTTTTTTCTAATTCGCAGCCAATACAGTATTTTGTCTTATAATTTTTTTTGTATATATCACCATTTTCAAAACAAATATTCCAGATTTTCTGTGCTGCTAATATATGTTTTTCATCTGTGGTTCTAATAAAAGCATCATATGAAAGATTAAGCGCCTCCTTTAATTTCTTAAAATTTTCAGAGTATTTGTCTACATATTGCTGTGGGGTAAGATTTTCTTTTATTGCTCCTTCATAAAGTTTTGAACCATGCTCATCTGTGCCAGTGTTAAAAAATACATCATAACCCAGATACCTTTTTACTCTAGCTATTGTATCTGCTCTGATTATCTCCATAGCAAATCCAATGTGAGGGTCGGCATTAACATAAGGTAGTGTCGTAGTTATATAAAAAGCTTTTTTACTTGTATTTGATTTCTTGTCTTGCATATTTTATATTTTTAAAATTATTTATTCATAAACTATATAATCTTTTTTGTCTGGACTAGGTATCTTGTCTTGTAATATATCATTAACTAGCTCCATAAATATAGCAGCTATAGGTACAGCTATAAGAACCCCCCAAAATCCAGCAAGCTTTGCACCTACTATAACAGCTATAAGTATGACTATAGCAGGTACTCCTATCATACTATTCATTATTTTTGGAGTTATCACATAGTTCTCAAGTTGAGATATTACAAAAAATGCTATTAGTGTCATTATTGACAAGCTAATATCTCCTGTAAAGTAAGCGACAGCTACTGCAGGTGTTGCAGGAAGTATAATACCAACTACAGGTATCATCTGCCCTATAAAAGCTAAGAGCGCAAATACAGCAGCATAAGGAACTCCTAGAGCCGTAAGCGCAGTAAAGACAAGTGTAGATATTATAAGAGCTACGATTATTTGCCCTTTTGCCCAGTAACCTATTTTCCTTTCACTACGAACCCAAAGATCTATTATATATTTTTCATAGAATTTTGGGGTGATTAATTTTAGAAAATTCTTAATACCATTTTCTTGTACCGCTAAATAAAAAGAAAAGACTAGCATCAGAACAAAGTTGACAACATTACCAATCACAGCTCCAGTAGTTTTGGCTACACCAGCAGCACCAACTACAGAGTTTTTAAGTATAGTAAGTATCTGACCTTTTGATATATCTTTTGACATCTGTCCGAGGTATATAGAAAGATCTTTAAAACCCATATCACGACCAAAAACCCTGAATTGTTCTAATATTGTAGGTAGCTTTGCTATAACTTTTGCTAAATCATCTGCGATAGTTGGAAGTACAAACATTGTAAATAGGCTTATGGCAGAAAAGAATGTTAGAAATATAAGGCCCACAGTAGCAACTCTGGGTATTTTATACTGTTCAAAATATTTTGCTATCGGATCAATAGTAGAGGCGATAACAAGACCGACAAGTAAGGTCACTAAAAGTTCTCTAAAAAAGAATATAGAGTAAGCGAGCCCGGCCCATAACATAACCCTAACTATGGAGCCATTTGTAATTCTATAATTTATTATTTGTTCTGACATATTTTTATATTTTATATATTTACATTATACTATATTTATTTTATTTATACTAGTTTTACCAATACTAAAAGTGATTAAAAAGATTGCTTTTAATAATTTTTATATGATATAATGTATATATTAAAAATAATTAAAAATATAAATAAAATATACATGAAACACACTTTTACTATAGAAAATGCATATAGATTTGCATGGGAGAAAATTAAAAAACACTGGACTGATCTTTTGGTTATTGGAGTATTGTCTGTTTTGGTTTCTTTTATTTTTGGTTTTATTATAGGTTTGGTGCAAAGCATGAGTGTTCACGGGGGTGAGATGTCTGCTTTTGGTATGGGAATGTCTGCATTGCTTAATGTCATGTCTCAAATACTTAGTTTATGGCTTGGGTATAATGCTTTTAAGATTTTGTTAAAGATTGTAGACGGTAAAACTTTTAAAATATCTGAGATATTTCACTGGGAAGATAAGAGTCCTTCTAAAATATGGAATTACTTTTTTGCCACACTATTTTATGGACTAGTAGTTCTAGTCGGTCTAATACTTTTAATAGTACCTGGTATCTATTTTTCGATAAAGTACATGTATGTTCCTTATCTGGTTATCGACAAAGAATTATCTATAACAGACGCTTTCAAAAAATCAGCTGATATGACTTCTGGTGAGATGTGGCATCTTATTGGTTTTGGATTAGTATCTTTTGCTGTTATGATGGTGGGGCTTTTAGCTTTCTTGGTTGGAGTTATCCCCGCTGCCATGTTAAGTTATGTCGCTTATGCTTATGTATATAGAAAACTTGCTGATGGTCATGTTAATAGTGAGCATGTACATGTAGAAAAAGTTGTAGAAGAAGTAAAAGAAATAGCTGCTTAGTTTTATTTTTAAAATATTTTGATAAAAATAAAAAAGCGCGAACCGCAGGTTCGCGCTTTTTTTATTTAAACACAATATAAAATATTTGTAAATGATTTTAAAAAATGTTATAATATTATTAAGAAATTAAAAACTAGAACATAATAAAGCTTTTTAACTAAATTAATTTTAATAAAAATATGATAAAAATATTACAAGAAAAAATAGAAACAGAAAATGAAATACTCAGATCTGTCTGCGAATCAGTAAAACAAAAAGAGTTTAAATCTGAAGAGCTTTCTGAGATTATAAAAAAAATGAAACAAGCCGCAAGACAAGACGAGGACGGTGTCGCAGTGGCAGCACCACAAATAGGTATAAACAAGAGGATATTTACTATTGATCCAGAAAGAGGTTTTGAAAAAGATGCAAAATGGAGGCCTGAGGTTTTTATCAATCCTGAAATAGTAAAATTTTCAAGTAAACAAGAAATGAAGCATGAGGGGTGTCTATCTGTGCGTGGTATATATGGTGACACCTGGAGATGCATCAATGTTACTATTAATGCATATGATGAAAATGGTAACAGATTCACATATGGTGCTGGTGGTATAACAGCACATATAATACAACATGAGATGGATCACCTCGATGGTATACTTTTTATAGATCATGGTGAGAACCTTGTCGACGATCCTAACTGGCAAGATCATTGGAAAAATAATTAATATGCAAGAAAAAGAAAAGACAGAGGCCGCGCTTCGCGCGGCCTCTCAAAAAAACAAAATAAAATACGCATTTTGGGGTACGGGACCACTAGCCGAGTCTGCTCTGTATACTTTGTATAAAAATGATTTTATACCAGAATATATATTTACAAAGCCAGATGCAGAAGTTGGGCGCGAAAAGACACTGACTGCTCCTATGATAAAAAAATGGGGGGAAAGTAAAGATATCACAGTGATACAGCCAAGCAAGTTAAAACCAACAGCAGAAGATCTGGATATCAATAATACTGATAATAAAATAGACGGCTACAATCTTTTAAAAGGTATACTTTCTGATATGGACGTATGTATAGTAGCTAGTTATGGCAAGATAATCCCTGCTGAGCTACTCTCTTTGCCAAAATATGGCTTTATAAATATACACCCTTCTGACCTACCTGAATATCGCGGACCTTCACCTATCGAGTCGCAGTTACTTGCTAACTATAAAGAATTAGTTATAAGCATAATGAAATTAGATGTCGGCATGGATAGTGGTGATATAATAATTAAAAATAAAATAAATATAGACAATGCAGATACGTCACAAACATTAGAAATAAAAGCAGGTCAAGTCGGAGGAGCTATACTTTCAGATATATTAACAGACTATGTAGGTGGAAATATAAAGTCTATACCTCAAGATAATAATAAAGCAACTTTTTGTAAATTTGTAAAAAAAGAGGACAGTGAGATAAAGATAAATGTAAAAGAATTATCAGGCGCAGAAAATATCGCATTAGAAAAAATCTTAGAGATTAAAAATAAATACAGAGCCTATACGCCCTGGCCTGGTATATTTTTCTTTTTAAATCATATGGATAAAGATATTCGTGTAAAGATAAATAAAGTAGAATTAGAAATGACAGAAAATATTTTAAATAAAATAGAAAATAACACACCTTTAGATCTTGAAGATGTAATAATCTCAGTCACACCAGAAGGTAAAAAAGAAATGAGCTTTGGAGATTTTAAAAAAGGGTATGTGAAATAAGTTTATTGTTCTGGATAAGTACACCTGTGGAAAAGTTTTGAAAAGTCTATTTTTTATGTTATACTCTAAAAGTAGTACTGACGACAGGAAATAACAATTTGTTGATCGGCTTTGCTGCGGACATCGCAAGATGTACTAATAGGGGAAACTTTTAGAGAAATCTACTTGAGCCGTCCCCTCTGTGCTACAATTAAAAAATCTACCTTTTCGGTAGATTTTTTAATTTTTAAGTATTAAGGTGATTTGAATTAATCACTTCCATAAAAATTTACTGGCACCCGTCACACGTCGCCTCGGGGGCTTTTGTGATGTTGTATGCGACCTTTTGCACAGGATTTACTTGGGCAAATTTTTCTACTACTGATTGTGCAGGTGCTGATTGTACTGGAGCTGTATGCATTATGCTAATAGGAGAAGCTACTGGCTCCGAGCTTTTAACCTCAGTTATACCTGTGACTGGCATGTTGCTAACACCTGCAGCATCTCTCTTGTGTGTCGATCCAAACTCTGCAGTAGAGACTGTACTCTTTTCGACTTGCGATGCACCGAGTGTACGCAAGTAATAAGTAGTCTTTAACCCCATCTTCCAACCGTACTCATATATCGCTGCCAAGTCTTTTCCGCTAGTGCCACTATAATATATATTAAGTGACTGTGACTGGTCTATCCATTTACCTCTGTACGCAGCTGTTCTGATTAGCCATTTTGGATCTATCTCAAACACTTCTTTGTATTTGTCTTTCATCTCTTGAGGTATCTCTGTTATGTTTTTAACACTACCGTCATTGTATTTTAATTTACCAAGCATCTCATAATCCCACAGATTTCTATCTTTTAGCTCTTTTACAAGGTATGGATTGATAACTATAAAATCACCATTCATATTTGCTTTTACATAAATATTTTTATATATAGGCTCGATACATGGTATAGACCCTACTATATTTGAGATGGTTGCTGTCGGAGCTACGGCCATACAGTTACTGTTACGCATACCATGTTTTTTAATACTTTCTCGCACAAGTGTCCAGTCTAACTTGCCATCTTTTGTAACATCAATATTCTCACCTCTATTTTCTTCTAAAAGTTTTATTGTATCTTGAGGGAGCAGATTCCTATCCCATTTGCTACCTTTAAAGCTTTGATATGCACCTCTCTCTTTTGCTAGTTCAGTACTCGCAAGTATCGCATTGTAACTGATCACCTCCATAGATTCATCGGCAAATACCACAGCCGCCTCACTGTCAAAGTTAATATTTAACTTATAAAGTGCATCATGAAAACCCATAACACCAAGGCCTACAGGTCTATGTTTTAGATTAGAGTTTTTTGCTTCTACTGTTGGGTAAAAATTTATATCTATAACATTGTCTAACATGCGCATCGCTGTCTTGATGGTCTGTGCCACCATCTCAGTATCGTATTTACCATCTGTAACGTGCACTTCATAGTTAAATGAACCCAGATTACATACAGCTGTCTCTTCCAGATTATTATTAAGAGTTATCTCTGTACACAGGTTACTGTTACGCACTATACCAGCATGATCTTGTGGACTGCGAACATTTGACGGGTCTTTAAAAGTAATCCAAGGGTGCCCAGTCTCGTATAAACTTGTTATCATTTTTCTCCACAACTCTCTAGCTTTCATGGTCTTTGAAAGTTTTATTTTTCCTGACAATGCGTCAGACTCATAACCTAGATAATTTTTCTCAAACTCTGCTCCAAAAGTTTCTGTTAGCATAGGCACTTCTTCTGGTGAAAATAGTGTCCAGTCACCGTCACTGCGAACACGCTTCATAAATAAGTCTGATATCCAAAGAGCAGTATTCATATCATGAGTTCTGCGCCTCTCGTCACCTGTATTTTTACGAAGCTCTAGAAACTCTTCTATGTCATGATGCCAGTTTTCTATGTATACACACGCTGCCCCTCTCCTTCTGCCTGATCTATTTATAGCAACAGTTGATGAGTCTGCTATTTTTAGAAAAGGTATAATACCGTTACTCTTTATACCGCTACCTTTTACAAGAGCGCCACTAGCACGGATATTTGTCCAGTTAGTTCCTATACCTCCTGCCCATTTACTTAGCTGTGCATTATCTGCATAAACTTTATATATACTTTCTAGACTATCTCCCACACTATTAAGGTAGCAAGAAGACAGCTGTGGATGATGTGTCCCCGCATGGAAAAGTGTCGGCGATGACGGCACAAATCTGGTGCTAGACATCACATTATAGAACTCTACAGCTTTTTCATTGCGTAGCTCTTTCTCTTCTGATAAAGCGAGACCCATAGAGACACGCATCCAAAAACCTTGCATATCTTCTAGTATTTTTCTATCTCCGTTTGTGTCACGCACATAATATCTCTCGTACAGTGTCTGTGCTCCCATATACTCTATCAGATCATCTCTGGTATAGTCCATATTGTCGGCTAGAAATTTTAAATCAAAATCATTCATACGTATATCCAAATACCCTTTTTCTACACCTACATTTATATTTTTAGCAAAGACACTTTTAAGTTCTGTATTTATATTTGACCAATCTTTTGTATTATCACCAAGTATCTCACTATACACGTCACGCATTAGTAGTCTAGCAGCCACCTGACCATATGCCGGATCTATTTCTATCATAGACCTCACAACCATAACTATAAGCCTAGACAAATCTTTTGAAGATATACCATCGTGTATCTCTAGTTTTATCTGAGAGACTATTTTTTCTATATCTATCTCTTTTCCAAAACCAGAAATAGCATAGTTCAAAGATTTTCTAAGTTTTCTTTCTGAAAAACCTTGCATTTTACCATCTTTTTTCTCTATTTTTAAAGCACTCTCTTCTAACTTTTCCAAATCTTCTTGCTTTTTATCCAGTCTTATCTTTTCGTGCTCATATCTGTATATTATATATTCTTTTGCAACATCAAAAAATCCAGCACTCATTATGTGTTTTTCTACAAGGTCCTGAACATGTTCTACTGTGGGCACATACTCCTCACGAGTCATAGCCTCTAGCTCTAATTCTTTACCTATCAGTTCAGATATGTGTTTGGCTACAGGAGCATGCTCATCACGAGTTATTTGTATAAAAGCTTTTTTAATAACGTTCTCTATTTTGATTAGCTCAAATGGAACCATCTCATTGTTTCTTTTTTTAATATTAAGTATAGTCGGAGTCATATTTTTATAAGTTTTTGGTCTGTTTATATAATTACTAATTATTTGTTTTGTGAATATTAGTAAGTATATAATACTATATTAAAAAAATAATTGCACAACATTTTTATATAAAGTAAATAGTAAAATAAAACACCTTATTAAAATAATATAATACTTTTTATAAAAGTAAATATTTAAATACATTTTTTTAATATTTGTCTTTTAATA